>CAVJRU010000082.1:0-8695 GCA_963652025.1 bacterium | reverse complement strand
CTTCCTTGTAGTAGAGTTCATAATAGTCAGTCGTTCTAATGGCCTTGGCTACCTGTTGCGGAGAGTAGAGCTTGCTCAAGAGTGTGAGTGCTGCATTAACGGCTTCTTCGACCCCAACGTGGTATTCTTCAAGGAATCCGCCTTCGACCTTGTTCTCGTGGTCCCAACTTGCGGAGAAGTTAAATGGTGGTTGTTCAATAGTGATTTTCATATTACTAAACAGTTTTGTCTTATAAGCATAATGAAAAATAAGGGAACTATATACTTGATTACCCTAAACGGTAAGATTTAAACGTTTCCTATAGAGGTGTTTTTCTTCTTGTGCGCTATTTATATGTAACAATTATATTACGGTGATACTTGTTGAGCACAAAAACAAAAAAGCAATCGAAGGGACTATATAAGCAGGACTAAATCCACTAAGGCTTCTCCAACGATTGCTTCTGTAAATTCAAGGGACACGTTATTTTTGTTATTCCGCTTTGGATGTCTCTTCCTGCGGTGCTTCCATCGCCGGAGTCTCCGCGTCTTCCGCCGTCTCCGGGGTATTCTTCTTCTCCCTGAAGGTGACGTTGACCCTCCAGCCGAACTCCTCGGCTATGCGGTAGATGTGGAAGAAACTGGTGTCGTCAATCTGGAAGATCTTCATGACAGCGTCCCTGCGCACCTGGAGGGCTGCGGCGACATCCTCGACGCTCTTGCCGTAGGTAGCCATAGCGACCCGGATGAACGCTAGCCTCTTGCTGAGGTCTATCTCCTTCATCTTCTTGGCGGTGAGGTTCTCGATGACGAGTTTGGTGTTCTCTATCTTAGGCTTCCTCGCGCGCTTCCCGGCGTAGGAGATGACGAGCTCGTAGCCGTAGATGCCGGCGACCTTCTCGGCGTTCACGACGGTGGTGTTGTCGTAGATGAACCAGCGGGTGACGGCGTTGCGGGTCACGCCGAGGGCCTTGGCCACGTCGCCAGTGGAGACCTCCATCTGGTGCATGAACTCCTCAAGGAACTTCAGGTTCCTGAGCTCCCATCTTCCGTCCTTGAACTTTCCGCGGCATTCGTCAAGAGTCCTCTTAATCATCTCAATATACGGTCAATCCGACCAAATTAATTTGGTTTATGTATAAAATTCGTTATCTTTGCTTCGTAATTCGTTATCCTTGCTAAGGGGATTTCCGATTTCATTGCCAAATGTAGCAAAAAAAAACGTTACTGCATCGCGGTGAGGGATTTTCTTGCGGAGATTACGGATTGCCCCGAAAGGGTGTATAAATTCTACACAGGGCCACAGGCCCACGAACGGAAGGAGGCGGAAGAAGGGAGCCATAACAGGCCCCGGCTCTTCCAAATCAGCAGCAAGCTAACGCCGCAAGGCACAAAACGAACGGGATGGACAAGACGGATTTCAACAAAGGCGCAGGGACGCGGCTCACGGTGGCCGAGGTCCTGAGGCACTACGGGATGGCGGAGGCCGTCCCGCGCTCCGGGTTCATCCGCTCTCCGTTCCGCGACGAGCGCACCCCTTCGTTCCACATCCTCCCGCACGGCTACGCCTGGGCGGACTTCGGCGACGGCAGCAAGGGAGGAGTCATCGACCTCGTTATGCGCCTCGAGAACTGCTCGGCCGACGCGGCCGTAGAGAAGCTCCGGGAGATCCGCTCCGGAAGCAAGTTTAATACTACCATAAAGAAGAAGGCTCTGTCCTCGCGTCCTCGGAAGGCGACGGGGTTCAAGGTCATATCCGTCTCGCTGCTGAGCGACGAGTCCCTTCTCGCCTACGCCGAGAGCCGTGGCATCAGCAGGGCGACGGCGCAGCGGTTCTGCGCGGAGGTGGCCGTGAGGGCAGGGGGGAAGGTCAGGACCTACATCGGCTTCCTGAACAGCCTCGAGGGGTTCGTGCTGAGAAGTCCCGAGAAGGGAAGGGCCGGCAAGCGCTGCACGAGCTCCGCCCCGACGTATCTTGACGCCGACGGGCTGGACTGCGCCGAAGGTACTTCGGAGTCCGTCGCCGTGTTCGAGGGCCTCTTCGACTTCCTCTCGTTTATGGAGACTCGCAGCGGCGGACAGATCCGCCCCGGCGAGGACATCTGCGTCCTGAACAGCGTCGTTAACGCCTCCGCCGCCGCGGGGTTCATCAATAGTCATAAGACAATCAATCTCTACCTCGACAACGACGAAGCGGGGAGGAAGGCCGGAAGGGAGATAGCGGACGGAGTCCTCTCCTCTAATCCGGATGCGGAAATCGTAGACCACAGCGGGGAGTACTCCGGCTTCAACGACCTTAACGAGTGGCTCCAAGCAGCATCTGTCGGGAAAAGAGAAAGCGCCGCCGAGTACTGAACGCCAGCCAAGCGAAACCGAACACACACCATTAAAACCCAATGTAATATGGAACAGACACAAGAAAAGGCGTCTTCAGAGAAGAAGACAATCGTCTATCCTCAGTTCATCAAGGACAGACTGGAAAGGATCCCGTGGGGCGAGCTCGAGAGCGGCTACGGCATCAAGAAAGACTACATCCTCGGCAACGAGCAGGTGGCCCGCCAGCTCGCGAACGGGCAGGTCACGGACTACGTGAACGCCTACGCGAAGGTGGGCAGCCTCACGGTCATCGGCCCGATGGCGCTGCAGGCCAGCTTCCGCAGCGACCGCGTGGAGGTGAAGCACTTCACCGTGAACCCGAACCCGGACCTGAGCGTCTACGGCGAGGCCCTGCGGAGCGACAAGGTGGCGGAGCGCCTTATGGACAGCTACGAGTACACCGTGCGCGACGACAAGGGCGAGGCGGTTCGCAAGGAGACCCGCCACTCGTTCGCCAACGGCGGCAGCCCGATCACTCTCACCAGGACCAATGCCGACGGCACGGAGACGAAGACCCGCTGCCTCGTGTCCTTCGACGCGTTCGTGCGCGATAGGGAGGGCAAGGTCATCCGCGGGACGCAGAAGCTCTTCACCACGCCGTGTGCGGACGTGAAGAACTACCTCGAGAAGGTAGCCCCGACGATGTACGGCCATACGTTCACCCCTGAGCAGGTGGACCTGCTCTCCGAGGGTAAGGACCTCTACATCGAGGACTTCCAGACGAAGGACGGAAGGACCTTCGACGCGGTGGTGCAGTACAGCGCCGTGTCAAGGCAGGTCGTGAAGGTCGACACCCCGTTCTGGAGGGAGACCGTGCGCAAGCGCAACGAGGCCGCGAAGACGGCCGCTCCGGAGAAGAAGGCGGAGGAGAAGCAGCAGGTTGAGGCGAAGACTGAGAAAGCCGCAGAGACCAAGGCAGAGGCCCCGAAGCGCGTTAGAAGGGCGTAGCCGCTGCGCCGGACAAAAACTGATAAAGGTTTGACAGAGGGGACGCGGCGCGACTGCGCCCCCTTTCTTTTCAAGAAGCCAGAGGAAGGCCCCGCCGGAAAACGGCCGTACCTCAAAGCAACTTCGCATATTCACAGAAAACCATCTAAAGGACACAAGACATGCTGGGACTCATAGCCGGGGAGATAATCGGCTCCCCATATAGGAAGGAGAACATCGCGGACATCAACGGGATATTCTTCCCGCTCTTCGAGGAGAACCGGGTGATGGACCCGGAGACCTACCGGGAGCGGGTGTACAGACCCGCCCCGGGACATCTCACTGAGGCGCTCCTCGGGGCGTCGCTCAGGGACGGCGACTTCTCTGGCCTCGACCCCAAGAACCTCGGCGAGGCGCTCTGCGGGGCCGTCGTCATCGGACGGGCCGACGCGCTGCTGAAGACGGACTTCGGGGAGCACTCAAGGTCGCTCGAGCAGTATCTAAGGTGGTTTCCTGAGTCGATGCGTGAGGACATCACCAGAGCGTCGGATGCGGCCTACCGTCTTGAGAGGAAGATGGGAAGCGACATCGAGGCCCGTCTTGGCATCATCCACGGTCTGCCGAGGCCGGAGGTCCTCTCGGCCCTTCTGCGGGGACAGCTGAAGGAGGACCCGGAGAAGGACGGAACGTATGTGATGGGAGAGGGTAGGGCGGACGACACGTACGCCCTCGACGCGGCGTTCCTCGCCCTGTCCGGCTCGCGGAGCTGGGAGGAGGCGGTGAGACGGTCCGTCGCCCTCGGCGGCGACAGCTCCCTTGTCGCGGCCCTCGCCGGCGGCCTCGCGGAGGCGGCCTACGGCGGAGTTCCGGAGAATATCGCCTACAGGGCCAGGGCGCTGCTCTCCCCGGAGCAGCAGAGGCGGCTTGACGATACGGAGAAGACCCTCCGGCGGCTCGGCGAAGTGACCACGGAGTCCCCGGCCCGGGAAAGCGGCGAGGAGGCGACCCTCATCTCCGTCCTCTCCCTCCCCGGCAGGGCGAGGGTCTACGCCGTCCCCGAGGAGAGGCGCGACATCGAGAGCGCCATCCTGAAGCTCAACCCCGACAGCGTCATCGTGGGACGGGAGGGGCTGGAGAAGATGGCGGAGAGGCTCGCTGTGAGAAAGGACTCCGAGGGGAACATCCTCGACGGCACCTACATCGACTCCGAGCGCCCGGAGGTGCATCAGGTGTACTTCCGGATGAAGGACGGGAAGCTCTACTCTCCGTCGAGCCTCCCGGACGCGAAGGGGTTCGCCCCGCTGGACAGGAGGATAAAGGCCCGGTCGGAGTTCGCCTCGTTCCGGGAGAAGGCCATAGAGGTGAGGGACGAGCAGGAGAGGAAAGTAGGGCATAACCCCGAGGAGGGCCACCTGATGTTCGCTACGGCCTGGCACCTCGGCATAGAGCGCTACCGTGTTGTCCTCTACAAGGGCCCGACGGCCTATGGAGAGTTCGGGATAGACAGCAAGGGACGGATGCGTGTCGACACCAACACTGTCGGCGGACGCTTCGGGGGCGAGTACCTTGAGGCCGCCCTCGACAACCGGCGGGTGTTCTTCCGCAGCGACGGCCCGGCGGAGGTGCTGTCGAAGATAATGGAGAAGTGCCTCGACGCGGGGTTCGTCCCGGATGAGGAGGGACTCGTGAAGTCCAATATGGAGCTTATGATGGCGGACCTCGCGAAGGAGGAGACCCTGAGAAAGGCCGTCCCCATATCCGATGAGGACCTGAAGGAGAGGACTGCGAAGACACGCGCCCGCTACGACTACGGCACCTCCTCCGAGGCGAAGACCTTCGACGAGGCGCTCTACGGGTCGCTGCACAGGGGCGCGGTGTTCACCGTCGGCCATTCGAACCTCGAGATAGACGGGTTCATCCGTAACCTCCGGCGCAACGGCATCACCGTGGTGCGGGACATCCGCAGCTGGCCGCAGTCGAAGGCGTTCCCGCAGTTCTGCCAGCAGGAGCTGAAGGACTCGCTGGAGAAGGAGGGGATAAGGTACATCTTCAACGGCGACACGATGGGAGGCCACGTCAGGAGGACGGAGTTCCCGAGCGAGGCGGAGGGAGTGACGTTCACCCAGTCCGCTGGCGGCTACGCCCAGAGGACGAGGGAGAATGCGGAGTCCGCCGACCTCACCATAGCATTCGCGGCGGACTTCAACACCGCCGGAGAGAGGCTCACGGAGAAGGCCGCCAAGGGGAAGATCATCCAGATACCGCTGGAGAGCGGAAACGCCGACCCGAAGGAGATAGCCTCCGACATACTCTCCTGTATGACCGACAGGGAGAAGACCGCCCCCTTGAAGGTGAATATCGCCGGCAACGGGATGCAGACCTTCGCAGCCCATAACATAAGCCAGAATGAGGTCAACGCCGTGGTGGCGGGGACCCTGAAGGAGCTGACGGAAAGCGGCGTGAATATAAGGGAGGTTGTCAGCGGCGGACAGACCGGGGCCGACGAGGCCGGCGTCCTCGCGGCGAAGTCCCTCGGCATCCCGGCGGAGGTACACGCCCCGAAGGGCTGGCTGATGAGAGGCCCTGACGGGAAGGACGTGTTCTCGGAGAGGGGCTTCAAGGAGCGGTTCGCCGCTATGCCTACGAGGGACCTCTCGTATGAGGAGATGACCGGGACAGAGGGGTTCAGGAAGACCTACGACGAGATAGTCGCGGCGGCGAGGAAGGGAGAGAGGCAGGCGCTGATGTGTTCGGAGACCTCGCCGACGGACTGCCACAGGTTCGCGTGCCTCGGGTACGCCCTGTATCATCCGTCCCTCGCCGGAAGGCGCTACGATCCGGTAGAGGTGCAGCACATCAAGCGCGACGGGACGACCATCTCGCAGGAGGCCCTCGAGAGGAAGGTCTGCCGTGACCACAACGTCGAATACGGGGAGAAGAACCTCCCGGCGGTTATGAGGAAGGTCGAGGAACGGAACCGCGCCCCGAAGCCGGAAGCCAGGGCTGCGCGCCCGTCAAGGCCTCAGGACCAGAAGCGGAGGAGGCGCTGATATGGGTGTCCTTGAGATAGCGTTGGCCGCCGTCATCCTCATCGTCGTGACCGTTGGCGGCTCCGCCGTGGCGGGGGCGATGCTCGGCAGGGGCCGCGACATCGGCGCCGGCAGGGGGTTCGGCTGGGGACTGCTCCTGCCGGTGATAGGACTGGGAAGGGTCCTCGCCAGCCCGAAGAAGGAGCAGACGGCGGATCAGAAGAAAGAGGCCTCGGCTTTTAAAGAGCAACGGCAGACCGATGATATGAAGAAGTCAGCCCGGCAAGCCGCCCGCGAGCGGTTCCGGAAGGACAACTCACGAACGGAAGCCCCAGCCAAGAGGGTGGTTAATGGAAATGCGTTAGAGAGTAATCAAGAGGAAATGTACTTCGCAAGAAAACGTTGAACAATTAGTGCGATTATTGTGAATCTATTTCAGCTCAAGTTTTCCGGTATCGATAATGCTCTTTAACATTTGATAGCCTGTCAGCGCCTCGTCCTGGGCCTCCTTCAAGGCAAATAGGTTTATTTCCATTTGCTGAGGAAATTTTTGAATCTCTTTAGCCATCCTGAATAACCCGGCCGGGCAGCAATAGGCTGGCGTATTTCTCCCTCTTGGCCCCATCGAAGGTATATTCTCCGGGAACAATGGCTCATTGATATTACGTCCGAACAGTTGTCGTACTACTTCATTTGTAAGCTGAATAAAGTATGGAATACGAACAACAGAATATCCGCAAGACTCATAAATCGTCTGATTTGCCTTGTCCCTTTCTATCGTGTCTGGATTTTGATAATGTGGCAATCCGTCGAACTCAACGATAAGGTGTGCTTTGTCGCACCTATAATCAGGGCGAATGTTGTATGTCTTATTATCGTGTTTGCCAAATGCCTTATCGTGCTCCCAATCGGAGGCACTGTATTCCGGAAATATGACGGCCAAATATTCATCTAAGCCAGTCCTGTGATACCCGGTATCTTTATCGGTGCCAGCTTTTTGAGCCATCTCTGCCGTTTCTCGTAGGAATCCCCATCGAGACTGAAGGTCATTACTTGAAATCATCTTATCTTAATTGGTTGTCTTGCGAACAAAAAACTATGTCGTTCAAAGTTACTAAAATTCTCAGATTGTTCACGATAGCCTTATACTTTACATAGTTAAAGGCGACTGTGGGACAACCACGGCCGCCTTCAATATTCCCGGGATATTCTACTACTTGCGTTCCCGCGTCCGCATCGCCTCGGGGCTGAGGTCGTAGTGGTTACGTTCGAGGAAACTGGCCACGTCCTTCTTGGAGTAGAGGTAGGTGTTGCCCTTGATGGTGAACGGCAGGTCTCCGCAGTCGCGCCACTTCTTGAGCGTCTTTACCCCGATGCCGCAGAGCTCCATCATATCCTGATTGGTGTATATCAGCTTCGTCGAGTTGACCTGCATGCTCCTGTGGATGTCCCGCACCTCCTTGCGGATGGTCTTGAGCGAGGCGAGCAGCTGCTCGAGCGCGTTGTCGTCGACAATTTCGACAGTCTCTTTCTTCTTCATATTATATAATGGTATGTTTAGATAATATCGGTTGATTGAGTAATGATACCTGTGGAGTCCCGCTCTGGGACTCCACAGGTAATCGGATGGTATTAGTCAACGAACTCTTCAGGGAGGTCGTCCTCCTCCTCGGCAGGGGCCGGGGCCTCATCGGCGGAGTTGAGCTTCGCGTTGACCCTGTCCACGAGAGTCTGGATCCAGTTCATCTGGGCGGTGTCGTCCACGACCTCGTTGTCGCCGACCTTGACTATCGCACGCTCCGGCATCGGCTCGTCGGTCCACTGGAGCCTCTGCCCTCCGGCGCTGACGGATGCGTTCGTGTAGCCGGTCTTGGAGAGGTACGCTTCGATGGTGATGTCGTCGAGGTTGCCCAGGCCCTGCTCGGTGACGAGGCTCCTGATGATGCCCTTGAACGCGCCGGAGGTGCGTCCCACGGAGATGTCGTACTCCTCGCCGTTCGCGCCGTCCGCGAGGACGATGTGCCAGTTGCGGAACTTCTTGTTCTCGAACTCGTGTTCCTTGAGCTCGATGCCGCGGAGAGCGCCGGAGATGGCGGAGTAGGACAGTGTCTGTCCGTCCCTGGTCTTGTTGATGATGGAACCGTTGGTGATGCGCAGGTACACCTTCTTAGGCTTGCCTGACTCGTTGATTGGAATAAGCATAAGTCGTCTGCTTTATAAAGTTGAACTTTCTACTACCGTCCGGTAGACGGGCGGCCTTCCTTTCCTCCGGAAGGTGACGCAAACAGCAGGCGGGGCACAAGACAACAAAGGCAAGACAAAACGCACCACACAGTGGCTGCGAATTTGCCTTGCCGTTTGCCTTGCCGCCTTACTTCGCGGAA
>CAVJRU010000081.1:0-8949 GCA_963652025.1 bacterium | reverse complement strand
GCTTGACAGTGCTCTGTTTGAGTTTTAAGAATATGTTTGAAGAAAATTTATATATTGTTGAAAATAAAGAGGTTGGCTCTGACGGCGGAGCGATTTTTACAATCCGTCTTCTCCCGTCCTCCCCAATCTACAAAGGTCATTTTCCGGATTTTCCCATCACTCCGGGAGTCTGCCTTCTTAGCATAGTAAGGGAGATAACCGAGAGCCTATGTGGAGAAAAGCTGAGCCTTCGTGGAGTGAAAGATGCGAAATACCTTAAAGTGATAACTCCCCGGATGGAGCAAATCCTGGTACATATCTTCCTATCCGGGAGCGGCAGCGATGAAAACGAGGGAAAAACGAGGGAAGTAAAAGCTGAAGTAAAATCAGGAGAAAACCTCTGCGCCAAATTCAGACTGCAATACGAAAGGGAAGCGGTTCCAAGATAGAGCAAGCAAGATGGAAACTGAAAGAGAGAAAATATGCGTCATAATTCCGACATACAATAATGCCGGAACTATCGCCGAAGTCGTAACTGAAGTCCTCCGCTACAGCGGCGACGTTCTCGTCGTGGACGACGGCAGCACCGACTCCACCCCCGAAATCCTCTCTTCGCTCCTCTCTTCGCTCCAAAAAGACTCCTCCGAGACTCTCAGCGGGGAAACTGCCCACCCGGAGCCCCAAAAGACCGGCTCTTCCAGCCCCGCCCCATCGCAGCAGCTAAGAGTCATAACCCACGAGCGCAACCGCGGCAAAGGTGCAGCGCTCAGAACCGGCTTTCTCAAGGCGCGCTCCCTCGGCTACACCCACGCCGTCACCATTGACTCCGACCTCCAGCACTATCCCGACGACCTTCCCGGCTTTTTCTCCGCAATCGAAAGAAACCCCCGTGCCCTGATCGTGGGCAGCCGCAACATAGCGGCCGAAGGAATGCCCCAGCGCAACACCTTCGCCAACCGCTTCTCCAACTTCTGGTTCCGCCTCTACACCGGCGTCCGTCTCTCCGACACCCAGACCGGCTACAGAGCCTACCCGTTGAGCGGTCTCTCGGGCCTGGGCCTTCTGACCTCCCGTTACGAGGCCGAACTGGAACTCCTCGTCTTTGCCGCCTGGAGGGGAACTCCCATTGAAAGCATACCCATAAAAGTCTATTATCCGCCTGAGGGAGAGAGAGTTACCCACTTCCGTCCTGTCAGGGATTTTGGACGCATATCCCTTCTAAACACCGTCCTCCTTTTTGTCTCCATTTTTTACGGCATCCCCTGCCGGGTGGTGAACCGGATAAAAAGATGCGGGGCTACTAAAGACTCCGAAGAAAAAAGCAAATAACACGCTCCTGTGATGTCCAAAATTTTCCTCAAAATATACGATTTCCTCGTTCGCAGAAAGGGTCTTGCCGTGGCGATACTTCTTGGCACGATGGTCCTCTGCGCCATTCCAATCCTCGGAATGCATTACGACGAAGACATCTCCTCCTTCCTCCCTGTGAACGCCCAAAGCGAGAAGTATTCGTCTATATACCAGAGTCTTGGCGGACAGGAAAAGGTCGCGGTCTTCTTCCGCGGGAATGAGTGCGAAAATGTGGGCGATGCGATGGACGCTTGGGGACAGAGACTCACTGAAGCTGACACCTCGGGCCTTGTGCGCGACCTGCAGACAAGAGTAGACGAAGGGGCGGTGCTGGATGTGATGGATTTCATAAGGGAAAATTACCCATATTTCCTGACGGAGAAGGACTATGCGAGGATGGACTCGCTTCTTGCGGAAGAGAACTACATCGCTCAAAGGCTCGCTGCAGCAAAGGAGGCTCTTATGATGCCGGGCTCCTCCATAGCCTCGGACAACCTCCGCTACGACCCGCTCAATCTCTATTCTCCCGTATTCCGTGGCCTCCAGAGCCTGAATCCTGCAGGAAGGGGCAACATCGTTGACGGTCACATCTTCCTTCCTGACGGAAGCGGAGCCGTAGCCTTCCTGAATTCTCCGTTCGGTGGGAGTGAAAGCGGACGCAACGCCGAACTCTCCCGTCTGTTGCAGACTGTATCCTCAGAAACCGAAGCGGATTTCCCGGAAGTTGACATCTCATTCACCGGCGGACCGGTAATCGCGGTAGAAAACGCATCGACGATAAAGCGTGACAGCATACTCGCCGTCTCCATTGCCCTTCTACTTATTTTCATCCTGCTTTTCCTTCAGTTCAGAAACCTGAGGGATATGCTTTGGATTGCGCTTTCAATCCTGTGCGGAAGCCTTTTCTCCCTTGCGCTGATTGCCCTTTTCAAATCTTCGATTTCCATCATTATCCTTGGGATAGGAAGCATAATCATCGGAATAGCAGTCAATTACCCTCTCCACTACGTCGATTACCTGAAATATGAATCCGACACCCGAAAGGCTCTTCAAAGCATCATAACCCCGCTAACGATAGGTAACCTCACCACGGTGCTCGCGTTCCTTTCGCTCGTGTTTATGAGGACTTCGGCCCTGAGGGATTTCGGCCTTGTGGGGGCGATGATGCTTGTGGGAACTATAATTTTCGTTCTCGTTTTTCTTCCGGTTCTGATGCCTTCAGGGCAGAAACGCAGTCCAAGGGCTCTGAGGCTGAAGTTCGGAGACCGTCTTTCAGGGCGTCTGAGCCTCTATCTTCTCGTCCCGTTCCTTCTTCTTACGGCTCTTTTCGCCTGGACAGGGAAAAGGACCGGCTTCGACACGGACCTTCACAACATAAACTATATGACGCCTCAGCAGGAGGCTGACCTTGCAGCGCTCTCCTCACTCGGAAGCCGGCAGGACAGCACTGAGGTCGTTTATGCCGTCTGCGAAGCCGGGAGTCTTAACCAGGCGCTTGAAAAGAACGAGAACCTTCTCCGAAGCCTTTCAGAGGAGGGCTGTGAGATTAACTCAGTAAGTTCCCTCATCCCTTCCGAAGCCGAGCAGGGCAGAAGACTAGCCCGCTGGAAGGCATTCTGGGCTGCTCATAAGGCGATTGTTCCTGCTTTTGTGAAGCTCGCCGCCGAAAATGGCTTCTCTCCCAATGCCTTCGCCCCTTTTGTCGAAGCGATAGACCGCAGCTGGGAGGTCCAGTCTCCACAGAACGGATATTTCTCCCCGCTTACGGAGTCGCTCTGCCGGCAGTTCATCCTCTTGGACCAGGCGGCGAAAAACCTTGACGCCAAGAATAAAACCGCCTCCGATTCTCTTCGGGCGTCTCAGGGGGTTAAACTCGTTAATTATGTCCACGTCGATGCCTCCCGGCGCGAGGCTCTGGAGACCCGTTGGAACGAGTCCCTTTCGGCTCCCGATACCTACTTTTTCAGCGCTCAGGACCTTAACGGACAGATGGTTAAGATGCTTTCGGAGGAATTTGACTACATCGGCTTTGTCTGCGGCCTTATAGTTTTCGTCTTCCTTTGGATTTCTTTCGGAAGGCTGGAGCTGAGCATCCTTGCATTTCTTCCGCTTGCCGTGAGCTGGACTTGGATTATGGGTCTTATGGGCATTTTCTCCATCAAGTTCAATATAGTCAACGTCATTCTTGCAACATTCATATTCGGACAGGGCGACGATTACACGATTTTTATCACCGAAGGCCTTATGTATGAATACGCTACGAAGAAAAAGATACTTGACTCATACAAAAGCAGCGTCGCCTTTTCGGCTATGATTATGTTCATCGGAATAGGCACTCTGATAATAGCGCGGCATCCGGCTATGCGTTCCCTTGCCGAGGTTACCATCATCGGAATGCTTTCCGTGGTGCTTCTTGCCTACTACCTTCCGCCGCTTGTCTTCCGTTTCCTCACTCAGAAAAAAGGCGAGATAAGGCAGTGCCCGGTTACGCTCAAAAGTCTATGCACTTCCATCGCTGCGGAGCTGATGTTCTTTTTCGCCTTCCTGCTTTTCATCCCGTGGACAAGACTCTATTTTCTTTTCGGGAAAGGAGAGGAGCGGAAAAAACGCTATCACCGTCAGATTCACAGCCTTGCATCCTTCCTGCTTTCGCACATCCCGGGGACCCGTCTGGAGGTGAAAAATGAAGGCGGTGAGGATTTCAGCAAGCCTTCCGTTGTCGTCTGCAACCATCAGTCCCAGCTTGACACGATTCTGCTGATGGCACTTTCCGACAAGGTCGTATTCCTCACTAACGACTGGGTTTGGAACAACCCTGTTTTCTCGCCGATTCTCCACGCCGCCGAGTGCTACCCGGTTTCTGACGGGCTGTCTGCCAACGAGGAGAGAATCTCCGACCTTGTGCGGAGGGGATATTCCATTGTTGTCTTCCCTGAGGGTACGCGCAGCGAGGACTGCCACATACAGAGATTCCACCGCGGTGCGTTTGAAATTGCCGAAACTTTCGGTCTGGACATTCTTCCTGTGGTCATTCACGGCTTCGGTCACATCCTGCCGAAAAAGGACTTTATGCTCCGCTCCGGCACATTCTACGCTGAGGTCCTCCCTCGAATTCCGCTTTCTCGGGCGGGCTCCGATTCGAAGGAGAGAACCCATTGGCTCAGAGCATTTTATGTGAAAGAGTATGAGAGAATATGTGCGGAGAGGGAAACGGCGGAGTATTTCCGGCCATATGTTGCCCTGCAGTATGCCTACAAGGGTAAGGACGCCGAGAGCGAATGCAGAAAGCAGTTGAAGGACCTTCGCTGGGCGGATGAAGTGCCCCTGACACAGAGCAGCTATGTCGTGGAAAACTGCGGAATAGGCGCAGGGGCTCTTGCTCTTGCCCTTTCCCACCCTCACACCGAGGTCTATGCCACCGAATCCGATACTGACAAGCTCGCAATAGCTGCAAACTGCGCCCTGGTCCCGGAAAATCTTCACTATCTTCTTCCTGATGCCTCCGGGGAGGTTATTTCTCCCGCAACCAGTTCTCTGTAAATCCTTTCAAGCAATGGAAACAGCAAACGAACACAGACTGAAGCAGCAAACTGCCGTTGTTATCGGCGGGGGAGCGGGGGGACTTTTCACCGCAGCCATCCTTTCGCGCCTTGGCTGGAAGGTTACTGTGCTGGAAAAGAATGTGAACATTGGCGGCGGACTTCAGACTTTCTCGCGCGCCGGCGTGCCTTTCTCTCCCGGAATGCACCTCGTGGGCGGCTTAGGGAAGGGCGGCGCGGCAGATAGATTCCTTTCCTGGCTGGGCGTTGAGGCTGCCAAGACGGAGGTTTGCCAACTGAGGGTGAAAATGCTTTCCGAGTCTCTCGATGTGGAAATCCCGCAGGGCTTCGAGGCTTTTGAACGCAGGCTTTCTGAACTTTTCCCCAAGAGCGCTGACGAGATTCACGCCTATATCCTAAGGATACGCGAAATCTACGAAAGCGTTCCGTTGCTTCGTCTGGAGGCGGGGACCTTCACCCCGGAGGGAGAAGCCTTGCTTCCAAGCGACGAATTCCTCTCAAAATACATAAGCGACGAGAGGCTTCGCGGAGTTCTCTCCTTCCTCAATCCCCTCTCGGGAGCAGAGGCGGGGCGCACTCCTGCATTTATAAGCGCAATCATTAACTCTCTGTATATCAGCGGGGCATACCGTTTTAAGGACGGGACGCTGCCTCTTGTGAAATCTCTAAAGAAGGTCATTGAATCTTCCGGCGGAGAGGTCATCGGGGGATGCGCCGCGACTGCTATTCTTTCCGACCCGATTTCCAAAAAGGTTACGGGAGTTAAGGCCGCAAACGGAATGACGTACTCTGCGGACACCTACATCTCCGACATAAGCCCGCTTTCCCTTCTGTCGCTTTGTCCGGAGGACGCCTTTCCGAAGGTTTTCCGTCGCAGGGTCCTCTCGCAAAGCCCCGGGATATCAATGTTTTGCGTCTATGTGAAACTCTCCGCTCCATTGGAAGCGTCCTCCGCAGAGTTTATCCTTCCACATCCGGACTCCGCCTGGAAGAGCGCTGAGCAGCTTCTTATAACCTCCGAAGGGCGGTCTCTAACAATAATGACTCCTCTTTTGCCATCCGGACCTTGGAAACCCGGGAGCGAGGAGTACAAAAAGTGGAAGACTCAACGGGCAGAGGAAATCCTTTCACGCGCAGAGGAGGCTTTCCCCGCACTGAAGGGCAACATCGAGGCCTTTTGGGCTGCAACACCCTCCACAATCGCGCGTTACCTTAGTCCGGATGGTTCGGCGTACGGATTTTCCGTTGATTGCAGCAACCCTCTTTTCTCGCGCTTCGGGCCCAAAACCTACCTTCATAACCTTTTTCAGACCGGTCAGAGCGTATTTCTGCACGGCTTTTGCGGGGTTATGATGTCCGCCCTTCTTTCCTGCCGCGAGATTGTGGGGGAAAAGTTCGACGAAGTTTTGAAGGATATTCATCAAACATCGTAAATTTGACATATATTTCCCTTCATTTGATAGATACACTCGAAAATATAAACACAACAATATGACCGATTACAAGAAAATAACGGAAGATATCGAATACCGCAGTCCGGAGGAAATCAAGGAGTATCAGAACGGTCTTCTTCGCGAAGCCGTCGCATATCTTGCCCGGAACTCAAAGTACTACAAGAGAATGTTCTCGGAAAACGGAATCGACCCTTCTGAGATTCTCTCCATTGATGACCTCGTGAAGCTTCCTTTCACCGAAAAGAAGGACCTGCAGCTTTACAACGAGGACTTTCTCTGCTGCCCTAAGGAGAAGATAGTGGATTACATCACCACTTCCGGCACTCTTGGCGAACCGGTCACTTTCGGCTGCTCCGACCACGACCTTGACCGTCTCGCCTACAACGAGATGAAATCCTTCAAATGCGCCGGACTGGGCCCGGGGAACATCCTCCAGCTTATGACCACCATCGACAAGAGGTTTATGGCGGGTCTTGCATATTTTCTGGGAATCAGGGAACTCGGGGCGAGCATAATAAGGGTCGGCAACGGCATTCCTGAACTTCAGTGGGACACAATCCAGAGGCTCCATCCGGACACGATTATGTGCGTTCCGTCCTTCATTCTGCGTCTTCTCCAGTATGCTGAGGAGCACGGAATCGACTGGAAATCAAGTTCAGTGAAGAAAATTATCGGCATCGGCGAGGGACTCCGTGACCAGGACTTCAATCTCAATCTTCTCGGACGCAAGATAAAAGAAAAGTGGGATGTGGACCTCTATGCCACATATTCATCCACCGAGATGGGGGCGACGTTCTCCGAGTGCGAGTGCGGGTGCGGAGGTCACGTACATCCGGAGCTCATCATCGTGGAGATTATCGGAGAGGACAACCAGCCTGTTCCTGACGGGGAGCAGGGCGAGATTGTGGTGACAACGCTCGGTGTGGAGGCTATGCCGCTGCTTCGCTTCAGGACGGGGGATATAGCTTCAAAAATTGTGGAGCCGTGCCGCTGCGGACGCAATTCCTACCGGCTCACCCCGCTTGCAGGAAGGAAGAACAATATGATTAAGCTCAAGGGAACGACCCTCTACCCGCCTGCTCTGAACGACGTTTTGGACAATACTGACTATGTGGAGAATTACGTTGTGATTGTCCGCGACAGCGAGGCCGGAACAGACGAGGTGGTGGTGAAGATCGGTCTCAAGGGAGAGCCTGTCTTTGATGCGGTGAAGGACCTTAAGGACCGTTTCCGTTCAAGAGTGAGGGTGGCTCCGATTGTGGAGATTTGCCCGGTGGGAGAAATCCAGGCTATAAACTTCCCGGCGAAGGCACGTAAACCTGTCAAATTCATCGATTTGAGAGGAAAGAAAGAGTAATCCTGCCCTAATAAATCAATCCGGAAAAAGACAACATCTCTCCCCGAAGCGGGAGGCAAATAATACAGAATATGAAGAACCGCGTAGTCATAACTGGAATGGGAATATGGTCGTGCATCGGACAGAATTTGTCTGAGGTTCGCGACTCTTTGTGGAACGGACGTTCAGGGATTGTTTTTGACCCTACGAGAAAAGAACTCGGCTTCCGAAGCGGTCTGACCGGCAATGTCCCGACTCCGGACCTTAAGAAAGTGCTTTCCCGCTCTCAAAGAGTCTATATGCCGCAGCAGGCCCAGTATGCCTATTGTGCAACGGCTGAGGCACTTAGGGAAGCTCGCATCGACCAGGACTGGCTTGACTCTCACGAGGTCGGGCTTCTTTACGGAAGCGACAGTTCCGTTGAGCCGGCTGTGAAGGCGGTGGACACGGTCCGCGAGAAAAAAGACACGGTTATGTGCGGCTCAGGGGCGATTTTCCAGTCGATGAACTCCACCGTGACGATGAACCTAAGCTGCATATTTCATCTTCGCGGCATCAATATGACGGTTTCCGGGGCCTGCGCCAGCGGGTCTCACGCCATCGGACTAGGGTCGCTTCTTATCGCTGACGGCCTTCAGGATATGGTAATCTGTGGCGGTGCCCAGGAGGTGAATCCCTGGTCGGTCTGCTCTTTTGACGGCATTTCGGCTTTTTCCACCCGTGAGAGCGACCCTGCCAAGGCTTCCCGTCCGTTTGACCGTGACAGGGATGGCCTCGTGCCGGGAGGCGGAGCTGCCACAGTGATTCTCGAAAGTTATGAGTCGGCGGTGAAAAGGGGAGCGCCGATTCTTGCCGAAGTGCTCGCTTACGGTTTCTCTTCTAACGGAGAGCACATCTCTTCCCCGAATGTGGACGGCCCTGCAAGGTCGCTGGAGATGGCTCTGAGGCTTTCCGGTCTGAAGACTTCCGACATCGGCTACATTAACGCCCACGCAACTTCTACGCACGTGGGGGACGCGAACGAGGCGAAGGCAATCTACCGTGTTTTCGGGGAGAAGACCGTCGAAACGACGAGTACCAAGAGCCAGACCGGCCACGAAATGTGGATGGCCGGGGCAAGCGAGGTGATTTATTCCATTCTGATGATGAAGGGCGGGTTCATTGCCCCGAACCTAAATTTCGAGAATCCGGATGAGGACTCTATGCACCTTCTGATTCCGTCCGAAAGGGTGGAGAAGCATTTCGACACCTTCCTTTCCAATTCCTTCGG
>CAVJRU010000080.1:0-9211 GCA_963652025.1 bacterium | reverse complement strand
GCGCTAAGATTTCCCACTGAAAGCGGAACTGACTCCTGGACAAGCATATCCTTTGTCACCTTATAGTAGTAGTCAACTGACACTCCGAAGGTGTTGCTGAAGCCCTCATAGTCCACACCGACATTAAGCTGGTTGGAAGTCTCCCACTTGAGGTTCTCATTGGCGAGAGCGGTCTGAGCGTAGCCGTTCACGACACCCGTTCCGAGAGCGTAGTAGTAGTTCGGAGAGTAGCGGTCGTTGTAGGCATACAGGCCGACATTCTGGTTACCGATGGAGCCGTAGCCGGCACGAATCTTAAGCTTATTTACAGCATTGATGCCTTTGAGCCAGTCTTCTTCTTCCATATTCCAACCGCCTGATACAGAGTAGAATGTACCCCAACGGTTTTTCTTGCTGAAGCGTGAGGAACCATCCTCACGAACTATTGCGGACACATAGTACTTGCTGTTGTAGTTGTAGTTCACAGACGCGAAGAAGGACATCAGGGCCGAGCCTGATTCTCCCTGGGTCGCACGGTTGATTCCGTTGCCAAGTCCGACATAGAGAAGATTGTCGGAGGTGTTGGAGAAGAGAGTATCTGAGAGCCCGTATGAGGTGGTGTGGTTTTTAACCAGCTCTGTACCGAGCATATAGTTCAGATGGTTGTCTCCGAAGGTAAGAGAATGGTTGAAAGTGCTGTTGACAGTCCAGTTCAAGTCATTCGTTACGTTCACGTCAAGTCCGTTCGCATTGTTGATACGATCGTTGCTGCCCCAGGTGTTATTGAAAACTCTCAAAGTGTAATCCCTATAATCAACACCCATCGTTGTGTTCCAGAAAATATCCTTTGTGAAGTTGATGAGGATGTTGCCGGTCGCGAGCAGGGATTTAGTCTTGCTGGAGCGGTCGGTGTTGGCAATCAAGCCCTCCGGGCTATATCCGTCACCGAAGAATGTGTTGTAGGATGAGTTTCCGTAGTACTCGCTCGGAAGGTCGACATAGTTTCCTTCGGCGTCATACACAGGGATTGCCGGGTTACGGAAGAAAGCATAACGGACAACGCTTCCGCCCTCTCCTGAGCCGTATCCGTCACCTGAGCTGGAGACCATCTTCTGAGAAGAAATGGAACCGTTGATGTTAAGGCCGACCTTGAGCCAGTCCTTCACCTGCGCGGTAATGTTTGAACGGAGACTTCCCCTCTGGTAGTCGGTGGAGCGGATGATACGATCCTGACGGTAGTATGAGCCGCTTACAAGGTACTGAAGTTTGTCGTTTCCGCCGCTTACGGAGAGCTCGTGAGAGTTGATTGGAGCAACTCTGAAGATATTCTTCACGTGGTTCTCATTGGCGAAGTCCTTAACATAGTCGCCTTCGATGAGAGGACGCTTAACAACTGACGAAGCATTGTCGGCAGCGGCAGCCTCATTGTAGAGCTGAATGTACTCGGAGGTGTTGGCCATCTCGGTAAGGTGTCCGTGGAACTGAATACCCGACTGCATATTGTAGGTAATCCTGGCAGTACCCTTGCTACCTGTCTTGGTGGTTACGAGAACGACACCGTTGCTTGCGCGGGAACCGTAGATTGCGGCAGATGAAGCATCCTTGAGGACAGTGATGTTCTCAATATCATTCGGAGAAATGTTGTTAAGACCTGACTCCACCGGGATACCGTCCACGATATAGAGAGGGTCGTTGCTTGAACTGATGGAGCTTGAACCACGTACGCGGACAGAAATTGAAGAACCCGGAGCACCCGTCTGAGAGGTTACCTCCACACCGGCGACACGGCCCTGAAGAGACTGTGAGATGGAAGCGACAGGAACTTTCGTAAGTTCATCTCCGCCGACTTTGCTCACGGCGCCCAGGACATCGCGTTTCTTCTGAACGGAATATCCGACAACCACCACATCATCAAGGACTATGGTGTCCGTATCAAGGGCGACATTGATTACGTCGCGTCCCGCTACTGCAAATTCTTTGACAACATAACCGATGCTGTTGAATTCCAGGACGGCATCAGGAGTAACCTTTATTTCATAATGGCCGTCCAAATCAGTTATTACTCCCGTTGTTGTACCTTTTACGAGTACGCCGACTCCCATCAAGGGCTCACCCGTGGATGAGTCGGTCACCGTGCCGCTGACCTTGACCTGTGCAAAGGCCGAGACAGCTGCAAGCAACGAGCACAAAAGCAATACAAATCTTTTCATATTACTATCTGTAAGAGATTATATGATTATTAACTAAGAGTTTTCCGTCTTTCTCCTCTATGAGGGAACCTGCAGGGATTTCCACAATCACTACAGAACTCTTGCCAGGAACGCGGATAGAGGCAGAATCTTTAGCCCCACGGGCAAGATAGGTCTTGGAAACGATGTCGAAGAGGTCTTTGCTCTCATCGGAAAGTTCGTAGGTAACCTTCTTTGAACTCTCGTAAGGGTTGTAGACAAGGTATACCGGATATTCCTTCTCAGCATAAAAATCAGTCGCGTTGCAATCCAGTCTGAGTATGCCTTCAACATTGGTGGTTTCCACTATTGAACCCAAAATTCCGCAAGCAGATGTACTGTAAAGAGAGAACATACTTTCCTTAGGGTTGGTAGGATACCAAAGAGGGCCATCTCCAAGCGCTACAGGATGCACTCCCGCGGCAGGACCTTCGGAATATTTTTCGTTTGAGGCTCCAAGCACATTCTCGAAACGCAGACCCTCATATCCTACGATGCAGTTGGTGTAGTTCTGACGTCCCGGAAGACACTGGTGGTCGTCCGGAAGCTGGTCCGGGAAGAAAAGCCTGCAGTTGTTTGCAAGGTTGAGCATCCATTTGCCTATGGAGTTGGCGTATTGAGGCTGGTATTTCACAACCGGCGTAAAAGGCCAGGCCACATCTATGCTGTTCATAAGGAATGCGAATCCGCCGCCGTCGGTAAGACTGCCCTGAAGTCCGCTAATCTCGTAATCTCCCCACTTTCCTGCAGTTATGCCCCAGCCTGTGCGGCTACGCTCCGGATTTGTACATCCGTCAAACACCCAGCTGAACATCTTGTCAATATCGTAATTGCAACCGTATTCCGCATTAAGGCGAGAAGCGGTGTAGATGCCCATAGGGAGAAGAATCTCATAAAAACGGCTCTCCTTTTGTGAGTCGAGCGCCGCGATGGCACTCTTGGCGTGCTCAAGGTAACGCTCATCGCCGAACTTCCGGTATGCAGCGAGCAGCACCCAACCGTGTCCGCCGGCAGCATCCTGCTGCTCCGGAATCCAGTTGGTCATCCCTTTCATCTTGGAATAGTCGAAGTATGAGTAGTCGTAATTTCCGGAAAGGACTTCATCTGCCTTTGCGAACTGGTCAGCGACGGTCCTTAGGATTGCGTCAGCACCCTCAACACCCGGGAAGAGCTCACTTACAGCGTAATAAAGAAGGTTAGGATAGACATCGTACCACCAGTCCCTGCCATATCCGCCGCCAAGCAGAGCGACGTCCGGGCAGGTGTTGTTCATAACGATGTTCCAGCCATTGTCTTTGTTGAAGTAGTTCTGAACCATCTTCACATAGTTATAGCCCTCAGGTGAAGTGGTCTTGTCAATTCCAAGAAGACCTGCGCTGAGAAGTGCGTGAAGAGTGTTGAGACTCTCGTGAAATTCGCCATTGTTGCGGGATGGGCCCTGACGGTCGTCAGCCATAGCTGTGTAAAGGCCGAAGGTTGCCTGAGGAAAATTCCTCTGCGCGTTGTCTATCCAGATTACAGGACCTGCCGGCAAAGTGGAGTTGAAATCAAACGCATATGCCTCGAAGTCAAGAGCTTTCTGCTTCCAGTCCAGCATTTTGTATGGCTGAGGAAAATCAGCCATTTGAGAGACACGGCTGATTTCTTTCTGCTCGACAGGAGTGCCGATTGTTGCACTTTTTCCGCAGGAAGACAGCGCCAGTACAGAAAGCGAGGTCGCCAAGAAGATTCTAGTTTTCATTTTGCGGGTAATCTCTGTCAATAACTTTAACTATATGGGAAGCAAGCGGAAGAGATATCAGCTGCAATGCGCCCACGATAAGGAGAGCGTAGCGAAGTGCTATATCCTCCGTAAAAATCTTCGCGATGACGATGAAAAGAATCATACCCGCAGCCCTTCCGAAGAAAAGTCCAACCTCGTGAGAAAGGATGTAAGTGTATCCGTCACGTTTTTCGATGGCAGAGACGGCATCAATCGTTTTCATCATTGTAGGGAAATATGCCAGGTCGTGTACCGGCTGGAAGAAAATCTTGCAAATAATGAATATGTAGGCTCCCGTAGCAGAGAATAATATGCCGTTAGCCAAGGTTCCGAAGAAGAACACGAAGAGTCCGACTCCGAATATAGCCATACGATGCTGCGGTTTTGCGACACGGCCAAGCACGTAGACGAAAATTGCAGTGAGAACGCCACCGATTCCCTGAATGAGTCCCAGCTCGCCTTCTCCGCCGATGAATTTCATAATGAGGATGGAAGGTGCAGTCACAAGAAAGCCCTGAACCATACCCTTGAGCGATGCGAGCGAGAGCATCTCGTTCCACAGTTTATGGAACTTGATGTGGAAGAAATTCTTGTTGGTCGGCTGCCTGAAGTCTCCACGGGAGAGTGCGGCGCAAGCCAAAATGGAAACGACGAGAGCGCACACAGTAACTATCTGATAACCATTCTGAATGCTCAATGTATGTCCGAAAAGTACCTTTCCGTCAATGTTGGCAAGAAGAAGTCCCACCACTACCGGAATGACGATGTTCCAGAATGAGAAGAAGAAGGACTCGAATCCGAAGAAATAGTTCCTGTTCTCGTCATTCGTGGAGTAAAGAGTCAAAAGGTAACGGTTGGTCCAGAAAAAGCCGGTAGTGAGTCCGAGCGCGAATCCGGTGCCGCAAATCATCGCGATGTCCACATCTTTGATAAACATCATCACCATAAGGGCAAGAGCGGAGAACATAATGCCAAAACTATACAACAGCTTTACGCCTGCTTTTTTCATGAGTACACCGTTAAGGACAGCGGAGAGAACCACACCGACATACATACAAAGCTGATAGATGATCACCATTGATGCGACTCCGGTGTTTCGCATAATATACGCTCCCGCAAAAATCTCCACGATAGGGAGAATCATTGCAAAAAGGAGGTTCGTCACCAGAAGAACCTTTATGTTCTTCGGCTGAGAAAGAAAGAACTTAATTTCGCCTAAGCCCTTCATAACTTACTTTTTAAGAGTTGATAAAATCTCCTTGATGGAGAACTCGGCGCTGCAGATCACCTCATCGGAAGCGCCATAGAAAATTCGGATTGTATCCTCGTCGATAAGATACTGACCGTTGGTGAATACCACGTTCCCGAAGAAACCAGTCTTCTCGTACTCGGCAATCGGCTCCATAATCGGCTCCTCACTGCGGGCGAGAACTTTTGTCGGGTCATTGAGGTCGAGAAGAAGTGCTCCCAGGCAATAACGGTTCTCAGAATTTGCACCGTGATAGATTTCGAGCCAGCCTTCAGATGTGCGGATAGGCGCGGCGCCTGCTCCGACCCTTGCACTGTCCCAGCTTCCCTTACGGGTGGTGGCGATACAAACGTGCTTACCCCAATGGATGCGGTCATAAGATTCTGCAATCCATATATAATTTCCACCGAGTTCAGGGCTGCTTGGACGGTGGAAAGCATAATACTTGTCACCGATTTTTTCCTGGAAAAGCGCACAGTCCTTATTGTGAGGCGGGAATATCATTCCGTGGCGTGTAATCTCCTTAAAATCGCGAGTTTCTATAAGTCCTACTCCAACGGCAACAGGAGAAACCTCCGTAAAGGTAAGATAGTAGCCGTCTTCCATTGTGGCCACACGGCAGTCCTCAATGCCGAAAGACTCCTGGAAACCCTTGCCGAAAATAGGTTTTACGGCCGGGTCCTCGTAAAAGTGGACATCATCGTCGCTGCATACCGGGCGAAGGTATGAAAGAGTGGTGAGGTAGTCGTTGCCTTTGTAATTGATAACTCTGGCATCTGAAGCATCCAGCGAAGGGTCGTTTTTGTCGAATGAAAGGACCTCGATTTCTCCCTTATCATTATATATAGGAAAACTGATTTTTCCCTCTTTCTGAACCGGGCGCTCTGCAACACGCAGCAAAAGCCAGGTCTTACCGTTCATTCTGAAAACTCCGGGGTTCAACAGACAGGTAATCTCCATTCCCGGGATGCACGCCTTAAGGTCAGACGGCTTGAGAATAGGATTATTAACGTTTCTTTTTGCTATATCCATAATAGAAGTGCTTTAGTGTTAAAAACCAACGTTGCAAAGATAGATGTAAGATTAGCACACCGGGTGCACTTTTCTTTCAAAGATGTATTTTTTTATTACATTTGCCCACATAAAACGACATTTTATGAATAAAATACGCTACACGATAGTCTTCTTGCTTATCGCCCTATTTCCGGCAAACCTTCTTGCGGACACGCAGTTCATCTCCAGCAGGAACGGGCTCTCCAACAGTTCCATCAACTGCATTTACAAAGACAGCGAAGACCTGGTTTGGTTCGGGACTTGGGACGGGCTCAACCGCTACGACGGAAGCGATTTCGACATTTACCGTTCATCCTTGGACGAACACTCCGTAAGCAGCAGCATCATAAGGCAGGTTTTGGAAGATTCGTCGAACCGTCTTTGGATAGCGACAGACCGGGGAATCGACAGATACGACAGGGCATCCGACACTTTCACCCGATATTTTTCAGACGTCATTCTGGACGGAGTGACTGTAGAGAACTCATTTCATATAGCAAAAGGGCCGCAGGGAGAACTGGTGGCTGCAATTTCCGGCAAGGGGCTGTATCTTTACGACAGCGCGGAAGACAGGTTTGCTCTTATCAATTCATATTCATCGGATTATATAAACGGACTTTTTTTCGATTGCAATTCCAACATCCTGCTCAAATCCGGTAACAAACTTCAGGTATTTACAAAATCGGTTGACGGTTCATTCTTTTCCAGCGACGTCCTGCCAGAGATTAAGATAGACTTTGTCGCCATCGGGTCCGACCCGTCATTTATATGGCTTAAAGAAGTCTCCGGCAACACTCTGCAGGAAGTGGACATCAATAAAAGGGCAGTCCGAAGAACTCTCCGCCTCCCGTTGAAGGTAAAAAAGGTAAATTCGGTTGATGACAGGGGCGAGACTCTTCTTGTAGGAACAGACAACGGACTATACGAGTACGCGGACACAAAATGTTCCCCCCTTCTGGAAGACGTTCCGGTTCTTTCGGTGCTTAGAGACGAGGAAAACATAATCTGGGCCGGAACTGATATGCTTGGAGCCGCACTTATCTCCAACTTCGACACCCCCTTCAAGGCTCTGTCCGGCAACAAAATTTCCTCATTTGCCAATTCCGCGGTAAGGACTTTCTACGAAGAAATGCCGGGTCGCCTTTGGGTGGGGACAAAAGGAAACGGGATTGTAAGGATTGATCTTCCCTACAAAGACATCGCGCAAATCTACACCACAGAATCAGGTCTTAATGACAACAACGTTTACTCTCTTTCCGAAGGTGATGAGGTGATTTGGGCCGGGACAGACGGGAAAGGCGTTATGTACATAGACAAAAGCAGCGGAAAGCTGCATACGCTTCAGACCCCGGGCGAAGACGTCATTGCATCCATCTATTCCATACTTCAGACGGAAAGGAATGTAATTTGGGTCGGCACCAGCGGGCACGGACTTTTCAGAATAGAGTTCAGCCGGGAAAAGCACCCATATAAAGCCGTATCCTTGCAACAGTTCACAAAAGAGAACGGCAGTCTGAGGTCTAACATAGTATATTCCATTGCTATGGACCGCAATAAAAACATTTGGGCAGGAACAAGAGGGGGCGGATTGGAGAAATTTACCATTGACGGTCTTCACAAGGAGACTCCTCTTCTTGAGGGAGAGTACAAGAGGGCAATTAACGACATTATCTGCCTTGCGGTTGACAGCGACGAGCGCCTTCTCATCGGAACGAGCCTCGGGCTGTTCTACAAAGACGACCAGGACAATATTGAAAGGATTGAGTCACAGCACCTTGACGACACCAGCATACACGGAATCATAGAGGACAACGAAAAAAAACTTTGGATTAGCACAAACAACGGTCTCATAAGAATAGACCCCCATCAGAAGCCGCTCATCGAGACCCGATTCTCTCAAGAAGACGGTCTTCAGGGTAACGAATTCTCTGACGGCTCGTTTTACAAGAGCCCGTTGACGGAAAATCTGTTCTTCGGAGGAAACTACGGATTTTCGTACTTCAAGCCGGAAGACACCAAACGTACAACCCCATTCCCCAAGCTCCGTTTGAACGGAGTGTATTTTTCCCACACCCGGTCCGCCAGCGCCCTTAGGGAAAACAACGGAGTTAAAGAAATCGTCATAGGACCGGATGAGAATTCCTTCACACTAAAATTCGCGATTTTGGACTTCCTCGCATCGGACAGATGTGAACTTGCCTACAGGATAGCGGAGGCAGGAAAAGACTGGATATATATTGGAACGTCGAAAAACATCGCATTCCCGAATCTGCGTCACGGCAACTATACGCTGGAAGTAAGGCACACAAACTCCGACAAAGTATGGTGCGACGACATCTACAGAATCAGAATACGCGTCCTGCCGCATTGGTACCAAAAGTGGTACACAAATGTCCTATTCTTACTTTTGGGGCTACTGACAGCCGCTCTGGTCATCTGGAGCATCGTCTCCCGGCGAAAGGAGCACGCCCAGATTCAGGAAAAAGAGGACGAAAAAAACAAACTCATTGACATTCACGAGGCTAAACTCCGTTTTTTTACCAACATAGCACACGAATTTTCGAATTCCCTCACGCTCATCTACGGTCCGTGCCGGGAACTTCAGAAAATGAGCACAATGCCTGAGGGCAGCCAAAAATACCTGAAATACATTGAGAGCAACAGTTCCAGGATGCTCAATCTGATTCAGCAGATTATCTCCTTCCGCAAAGCGGAGACCGGACACCTCAGCCTCAATCCTGTAAAAATAAAGATACAGGAGACTATTCTCAGCACAGAAGACTACTTCAAAGGCAATCTGGAAAAGAACTCCATACGGATTCAAAACGACTTCAGCGGAGACGAGAGAATCTGGGGAACGGACAAAGACTGCTTTGAAAAAATCACATTTAACCTTCTTTCAAATGCCACGAAATACACCCCTTCAGGAGGCACGATAGA
>CAVJRU010000079.1:0-9228 GCA_963652025.1 bacterium | reverse complement strand
CTGACAGCATAGTCTCCATAGAAGAATTGCGTGAAGGACTGGCATCGTTCTACACAAACGCTTCAGCCTTGGCGAAGGCAGACAGTGCTGTCACAAGTATATTAATGGCAGGAATGACTCGTCGGGAAGCGGCCAAAGCGATTGATTCCGTTTTGAACCCGTTCGCAGTCCCTGTCAATCTTGAAGGTGTACCGGATTTCTCCGGGACTTTGCAGACACGGGCTGATGACAAGATTATTCGGTCGAAAAAATGTGCGGAATAAAGATTATTCGGTCGGGAAGATGTATCACGGGGCTTCGGCTGTGAGGTTTTTGACTGTGATTCTAAGGGTTTGAGGCAAACTGCTGTAACTTTCACGAC
This sequence comes from bacterium, assembly GCA_963652025.1. Taxonomy (GTDB): domain Bacteria; phylum Bacteroidota; class Bacteroidia; order Bacteroidales; family UBA932; genus Cryptobacteroides. Next base: position 8,867 of record CAVJRU010000079.1, on the reverse strand, counting down.
TTCCCGGGGGAAAACGTCTTTAATTGGCCCGGCGAGGTGGCATTTCCCATATTTTTAGTAATTTTGCAAGTTTGAATGAACCGTATAAAGGGCGGTCTGCCGCGTTACGCGTCTTGCCCAAATCCTCACAACCCAAAGGTTGCTCCGGTATTGGGCGTCAACGCAAGCCTTGTATCCCATCTCTTTATACGATTCAATCCTAATTAAGTTACTGTATGGAAAAGACCAAATGCCTTATTGTCGGCGGGGGCCCTGCCGGATATACTGCGGCGATTTATGCTTCGCGCGCGAACCTTTCACCTGTGCTCATCGAGGGAGTGCAGCCGGGAGGTCAGCTTACAACGACTACCACCGTCGAAAATTACCCGGGATTCACCGACGGAATTGACGGACAGGAACTTATGAGCACGATGAGGGCTCAGGCCGAGCGGCTTGGGGCGGACCTTCGCACGGGATGCGTCAGCGGAGTGGACCTCTCGGAGCGGCCATTCAAAGTAGAAATTGACGGGGTGGCTGCAATCGAGGCGGAGAGCCTTATCATCGCAACCGGTGCCACTGCACGCTATCTCGGGCTCCCTTCCGAGGAGAAATACCGGGGGATGGGCGTTTCCGCCTGCGCCACTTGCGACGGATTTTTCTACCGCAAGAAGACCGTAGCCGTCGTGGGCGGAGGAGACACCGCCTGCGAGGAAGCATCCTACCTTGCAGGGCTCTGCAAAAAGGTATATATGATTGTGCGCAGGGACGTCCTCAGGGCATCCGAAGCTATGAGGGAGAGAGTTCTCGGGACCGAAAACATAGAAATTCTCTGGAACTGCAACACCCGTGAAGTGCTTGGAGACGAGTGGGGAGTGACCGGTGCACGGCTTGAGAGAAAGGATGGCGAGGTTTTTGACATTGCCATCGACGGCTTTTTCCTTGCCATCGGCCATCACCCCAATTCGGAGCTTTTCTCAAAATGGGTCAGCGTCGATAAAGAGGGTTACATCCTCACCGAAGGCAAGTCATCCAGAACCAACGTGGAGGGCGTTTTTGCCGCCGGAGACGTACAGGACCCCGTTTACAGGCAGGCGGTCAACGCCGCAGCCTCAGGATGCAGGGCTGCTCTTGATGCGGAGAAATTTCTGAAGTCGCTGGAGAAATAGCTAAGGCGCAAAAGGCGGGGAGAACGTCCAAGCCGCCATACAACGCCCTACAAATTAGACACTTACATAAGTCATATATGAAAAAATACTTAAAAACGGCACTGCTTTCGGTTTTCACCATTCTTGCCCTCAGCTCCTGCAAATCGCAGTATGAACTGCTTCTGAACAGCGTGGATGCCGATGCAAAGTACAAAGCAGCGTTCGACTACTTCGAAAAGAAGAAATACAACAGGGCCGCAGCGCTCTTCGAGTCACTCACAATGCTTACCGAAGGCACCGAAAGGGACGACACGGTGAGATACTACTGGGGACTCAGCAATTACAAACAGAAGGACTACTACACCGCCGAAACCAATTTCCAGAGGTTTCTGGAGGTCTATCCGAGAAGTCCGTTTGCATCCGAGGCGAGGTTCCTGCGCATCGACTGCCTCTACCGTTCTACCCTGCGCTACGAGCTGGACCAGTCTCCGACCTACACCGCTCTTAACGCTATGACGGAGTATCTGAGGGAATATCCTGACAATGAGCACCTTAGCAAATGCGAGGAGATGATAAGCGACCTGAACGAAAGGCTTGACCGCAAGGCCTACGAAGGGGCGAAACTCTACTACAAGATGGAAGACTACCTCGCTGCGAGAGTTGCGCTGAAAAATGTCTTGAAGGACGACTCCGACAATATCTACCGCGAGGATATTCTCTACTACATCGCGATGGCTTCCTACAAATACGCATCTCTGAGCGTTCCGGCAAAGCAGAAGGAGCGTTATCTCACCTTCGTCGACGACTACCTCAACTTCATCGGCGAGTACCCCGAGTCCGACCACCGCAAGGACCTGGAGCAGCCGTATTCTAAAGCCCAGAAATTTCTCAAAAAAATTTGAAACTTGAACTTGGGACTGTCGTATATATAAATAGAGTATAAGATTTATTCATCCGCAGAAAGCCTTAGGCAACTACGGGTGAATAAATTTTCTATTGGACGAGAGTTTACGAAAAACAATAAACACAAAATATGGCAACTAACATCAAGAAAGTTCCCTCAAACACGATGACGAGGGATTTGTGCGATTTGGCCGCACCTACCGGAAACATCTACGAGACTGTAGTAATCCTTTCAAAGAGGGCCAACCAGATTGCAGCAGCAGAGAAGAAAGAACTCACCAAGAAGCTCGAGGACTTCAAGAACGAAAGAGACACGATGGAGGAGGTTTTCGAGAACAGGGAGCAGATCGAGATTTCAAAATACTACGAGAGGCAGCCTAAGCCGTCTTTGGTGGCGATTTCCGAGTTCGAGAACAACCAGATTTCCTATCGTATCGCAAAGAAAGACGAGGAGTAACCTCACCCGGCCGTCTTAAGACGAATTACTGCGTTACGCTTTTTGCATTTATGCTTAAACGCCTCGAAATACACAATTACGTTTTGATAGACTCTTTGGAGATTGAGTTTCCGAAGGGTCTTATCATTATTTCCGGACAGACCGGAGCGGGAAAATCCATCCTGCTCGGGGCGCTGGCGCTACTTGGCGGCGGAAAAGCCGACTCAGGTGTGGTCTCCGAGGGTGCGGAAAACTGCATCGTGGAGGCTGAGTTCGAAGGCGTTGACCCTCTTCTAAAGGAAAAAGTGGAAGAGGCCGGAGCGGAATGGGACGAGAGCGGAAACATAATAATCCGCAGGGTCGTCTCCAAGGCCGGGAGGTCCAGGAACTTCATCAACGACTGCCCCGTGGGCGCCCCGGCGCTCGCCGCAGTCTCCTCTTCCCTTTTCGACATCCACTCGCAACACGGCACGCTTGAACTTCAGAGGCCGCAGTATCAGACCGACCTGCTGGACAATTTTGCAGGGGATTTGGCTCTACGTGGCGAATACACAGCCTCTTACGCGAAACTCTGTTCCCTGAAAGCGGAGCAGAAGAGAATTTCCGAGGAACTGTCAAATCTTCAGAAAGAAAAGGACTTCAACGAGGCGCAGCTGCGTCAACTCGAAAGTGCCGCTCTTCGCGAAGGCGAACTTGAGGAGCTGGAGCAGGAGCAGCGCAGTCTTGCCAATGCGGAGGAAATCCGGGAATTGCTCTCCCTCGCGAGTGAGGCATTCACGCCCTCGGACGAGGAGGCTCCGTCTATTGCGAGCCGTCTGAAAGAAGCTGCCCGCAGCCTCGAAAAAGTCGCGGCCTACATTCCTGCGGCAGGTGAACTTACCGGAAGGGTGGAGTCCGCAAGAATGGAAATAGACGACATCTGCGCTGAGGTTTCTTCGCTCTGCGAGAAGACCGACGTCTCTCCCCAGAGGCTTGAAGAGGTGGAAAGCAGGATGTCGCTTCTTTACGGCCTGTTTCAGAAATTCGGCTGCACAAGCGAGGCCGAGCTCATCGCCGAAAGAGAAAAATACTCCGGGATGCTCTCGGACACCTCAAGCCTTGACGAGAGACTTGAGGAAATCGGAAAGGAAATCGCCGCTGAACAGAAAAACAACGATGCCCTTGCAGGCAGGCTCACCCTGGCGCGCAAAGAGGCAGCCGAGCCGTTCTCCAAACACCTGGAGGAGATGATTCGCTCTCTGGAGATTCCGCAGGCGCTTTTCAGCGTAGAGGTCACTCCCGCGCAGAAGCCTTCTGCTCTCGGAAGGGACGAAGTGCGTTTTCTTTTCAGTTCAACCGGACGGAATCCAATTCCGGTTCAAAAATGCGCCTCCGGAGGTGAGCTCTCGAGGATTATGCTGTGCCTGAAAGCCCAGATGGCACACTACGCCGCAATGCCGACCCTGATTTTCGACGAAATCGATACGGGAGTTTCCGGCAGCGTCGCTGACAAGATGGGCGGGATGATTTGCGAGATGGGCCGCGAAATGCAGGTCTTCGCCATCACCCACCTCCCGCAGGTAGCCGCCAAAGGTTCGGCGCACTACCTCGTCTCCAAAAGCGTCCGCCCGGATGACGGCAAGACCGTCTCCACGATAACGCGCCTGGGCGACGAAGGAAGGGTTATGGAAATCGCACGCCTTCTTAGCGGCAGCACCATCTCCGAAGCTGCCATAGCCAACGCTAAAGAACTCCTGAAGTAAATACTGTCACGCCTACTTTCATAACAAGGCTTGCGACGAAGCCTAAACCGGAGCAACCTTAGGGTTGTGAGGATTTAGGAAAGGAGCGTAACGCAGTAATTCGCTTTTCTATGAAAGTAGGATTAGAAATTCGCGTAAATCGGAAGCGCGGCGGAAGTCGCTGCCGAGAAGAAAGCGGCGTCGCACTGAAGGGCAATCCAGATTGAAAGGCAGATTATGACCACCTGGGCGGCAAAGCCGCAGCGGGCAATCAGTTTGTCTATTTTCGGAACAAAACTGCTCGGGACGCAGTGTAGAAGGTAGGCTGCTGCAATTGCCGTGAATGCCGGAAGGTTTGCGAGGATGGTTGTGCCCACGGAGTCTACACGGAAAGATGTGAATATGCCGCATAGAACTGCGGAGAAACTCTCCCAGGAAGGACTCACGAACATCAGCCACCCGAAGGCCACAGCATTGAAAGTCACCACAACCCCTATGCAACGCCGCCAAAGCGGAAGCCCCTCTCCTGTGGGCTTTGCTCCGGGGACAAATTTCATCCAGACCTTATGCAGACACAAAAGGACTCCGTGCCAAAAGCCCCAAAGAAGAAACATAATTCCGAAGCCGTGCCAGAGGCCTCCGAGAGCCATCGTAAGAAGAAGATTCAGATAGGTGCGGGCTCTGCCACGCCGGTTGCCGCCCAGGGAGATGTAAAGATAGTCCCTCAGCCAGGAGGAGAGGCTTATGTGCCAGCGGCGCCAGAACTCTGTGATGGTAGCGCTGTGATACGGCAGGCGGAAGTTAAGCGGAAGACGGTAACCCATAAGGAGCGAGACTCCGCTCGCAAGGTCCGTGTAGCCTGAGAAATCGCAGTAGAGCTGGATGGTGTAGGCATAGACGGCAGATAGAAGCGCAAATCCGTTAGCGCCTTCAGAAAGAGCTCCGCCAGCAATGCCCTCACCATCACCCACGCCAAGAAGCGTCGGATAGACAAAAAGCTGTCCTATTATTTTCGAGAGCACACAGAATTTCAGCACTCCAGCGAAAATCTGCCGCACGGCCTCGCCTCTATCCTCTTTGGAGACAGCGATTTCAGGGCGTTGCATCTGGGCGATAAAATCGGAGTTGGAAACAAGAGGTCCAAGAAACATCTTGGGAAAGAAACTCAGCAGGAACAGGTAGTCAAGAGGATTCTTCAGAGGTTGGATTTTGCCTCTGTAGCAGTCCACAACATAGGAAATGGACTGGAAACAGAAAAAGGAAACTCCCGCGGGAACGGCGATTTTCTGTAGGTTCAATCCACCCGCTGAAATCTCTGAAACCAGGTCAGAGAAAACCCCGTTAGCCTTAAAGAAGAGTAGTACCCCCACATTCATCACGACGCTAAGAGCCACGAGCGCCCGAGCCCCCCTCCGGCGGGGTTTGTCTATCGTTGAGAGGTCAGCACTACCCGTAGAAACCGAAGTCTTCCCGATAAAATGGGCCAAAGTCCAGTCAACGAGGGCTATGGAAATAAGCAGGAGAACATATGCCCCGCTTAGTTTGTAGTAGAGGTAGAGCGAGAAAAGAAGGGTGAACAGGTTTCGCGCTTTCGGACGGTTCAGAAGGAAGGAATGGACACAGAGGAAAAGGAGGAAGGCGACGAGAAAAAACACGCTCGGGATTTGGAGCGGGGAGCCGCTGTCATACGAAAGACAGGAGAGCAGCGTCTGAAACCACTGGGGATTTATCTCGGGAAACTCCATTCTATTCTGTTGGGATTATCTGTCTGGGCTGGCAGTTGTGGAGTCTGGGGAGGCACTCGGGAGGGGCTCCGAGGAAGACGTCGCCTTAGACGGAAGCGAAGATGCGTTCGCTTGCACGGGGGTTTTCTCGGCGGGGGAGAAAAGAACCGAGTCCGGTTGAACCGCCTCCAGGCTGTCCACTCCCCTGTCTGAGCGCTTCTTATCCCCAATCACCTCTTTCACAAAGGGGAACATCTTCTTGGAAAGCGCCCTTCCGCCGTAGAAGTTGAAGTGCGTCTGGTCCGAAGCTATCCAGCCGTTTTTCACAAATGCGGAGAGTCCGCCAAGACTTTCCATCGCAGAGTATGTGTCCCAGAAAAGCACGCCCTGAGCGTCTGCAGCAGCCTTTTGGTAGCGGCTCAGAGCCGGAGCGGAATTGATGGACGTGTAGGTGGTGTCAGAGTCCCTGAGCACTCCCCTTTCGCTCACGCCCATAACGACTATCTCGCTCCCCGGGAATCCTGCCTTCACATATTTGATGACATCCTCCAGCTGGGCCTGATATTTCGAGTAGTTCGTCTTGTCAGGCAGCATTATGTTGAGTCCGTACTGAAGTACAACTATGTCGTAGGCGAGGAAATCGTTGAACTGGCGATTGAGGGAGGCGTTGCTGTGGAAAATCGCGTCGCCGTTGTTGCTCCTGACTGAAAAATTGTCCAGGACGATTCCTTCCGAGCTTTCAAAAGACGCTCCATAGCAGATGATGCTGCCGGAGAGGACCTTGAGAGACAGAGAATTGGAAAAAGTTTGCAGAACCACCTGACGAAGACGCGGGGATCCTTCCACATCGAATTTCACCTTCACAGACCCGTCCGAAACTTCTATGCTGCTGTTTTCGTTGCTCAGGAAAAATATGCGGCACACTCCGGCACTGTCAAGAAGCGCGTTCAGCGGCTTCTGCTCCCAGGTCATCACCGCCCCCTTGCTTCCGGAGGCCATATACCCGGAGGCGAGGAAAGAGTCTTTCAGGGCTTCAGGAACGGCTTTGCTTTTCATTATGCTGTATTTGCGCCAGGACTCTCCGCCGCTTTTTGCACTCTGACGGTACACCCCGAAAGGAAGCGCACAGGGGACAAATCCCACTCCCCTGCCGCCGAGTTCGTCTTGAAGGCTCTCGCGAAGGTCACGGGTAAGAATGTCTCCCTCTATGAATGAATCGCCGAGAAAGGCTATGCGAAACTGTCTTTCAAAAGAAGGCAGACTGTCGCCCTCCGGAAGGAAAGTCAAAGTGATGGACGAGTCCTTCTGCGAGACGTCCTCTCTGGATATCTGTTCGTAAAGATTGTCAAAGTCCGCCTTGAATGCCTCCGGTAGAGGTTCGTCGTCATACTCGAGAAACTCGGGGAAAAGATTGGCACGGGAAAACCGCAGACCGAAAAGTTCAAAGGGAGAGATGAGCGAAGCAGCGGCCATTACGAGAATGACCGCAGCGACAAGATAGAGGCTTGAGAATTTTCCTTTCACTCCGCGTTCCTCTTATTCTCCTTTTTCGCCATAGGCAAGGTCGCCGACGTCACCGATACCCGGGACGATGTAAGACTGGCCGGTGAGTTCCTCGTCAATGGCAGCAACCCAGAGTGTCACGTCGTCGGAACGCATATCCCGGCGAAGATGCTCCACTGCGTATGCGCTGCAGACGGGGCAAACAAGATGGGTATGCTTAGGCGTGCCGTTCTCAAGAAGTGTGTCATAGACAATTTTCATTGAAGATCCGGTTGCGAGCACTGCGTCCGCAAGAATGAGAACTTTCCCTTCAACCTGGGCGGAACTTGCATACTCAACTTTCATAACGAAATCATCTCCCTTCGCATATTTGCGATATGCAGCGACGAAAGCGCTCTGAGCCGAGTCGAAGACATTGAGAATGCCCTGATGGAGCGGAAGGCCGGCGCGAAGAATAGTGGCGGCGACAATCTGGTCGTCAGGGGTGTTTACTGCAGCGATACCGAGCGGAGTCTCCACCTGTTTCTCACTGTAAGAAAGCGTTTTGCTGATTTCGTAGGCGAACACCTCGCCGACCCTTTCAAGGTTGCGACGGAAGCGCAGGCTGTCTTTCTGGATGGTCTTGTCGCGAAGCTCGGCGACGAAACTGTTCAGAACTGAGTTCTGCTCCCCAAGATTGATGACTTTCATATAAAAGAATTTACGGGGCAAAGTTATCCTTTTTTCTTGACATTAGGGAATATTTTGCCGCCATTTAAGAGGTCCTGAAAAAGGTTTTTCTTCAGAAAGATTTTCTCGGCAGAAGAGCACAAGGGCCTCCCTCTCTCTAATACAGCGTGGACACCGTCTGGTCGCAGCAGCTGTAGTAGGAATCGCCCGAGATGATGATGTGGTCAAACAGGACGATGTCCAGCGAGGCCAGGGCGTTGCGAAGTGAAGCGGTCATCTTGAGGTCCGCACGACTCGGTTCAGGAGAGCCGCTCGGGTGATTATGGAAAAGAATGACTCCAGTGGCCTTTTTCTCCAGGGCGAACTCCGCCACCATCCGGGAGTCCATCGTCGTTTCGCAAAGTCCTCCGGAACTTATCATCTTCTTGCAGATGGGGCGGTTATTACGGTTGAGAAACAGAGCCCAGCACTCCTCGTGGTCAAGCACCCGAAGGCGCGGTTGCAGAAGCCGGCAGGCCTGGCGGGTGTCCCGAATGGAAGAGCGCATCGTGATGGGCATCTCGCTGGCACATCTTCGCCCGAGTTCAAAGGCCGAGACAATCTGGCAAGCCTTGCTGAACCCCACGCCATTCACCGACGAAACCTTATCAATCGAGAGCGACGATAGCGTGCAGAGCCGGTTGTCCGCCGAGGCGAACAGTTCGCGTGCAATCTCCACCGCGTTCTTCTCCCGCGTTCCCGAGCGGATGAGTATCGCCAGCAGTTCAACATTCGACAGGGCCATAAG
>CAVJRU010000078.1:0-9327 GCA_963652025.1 bacterium | reverse complement strand
GAATAAAAAGATGGGATACAAGGCTTGCGACGACGCGAAAACCGCAGCAACCTTTCGGTTGTGAGGATTTTCGCTAAGAGCGTAACGCAGTAGACCGCTTTTTAGTCACCCCTTAGCGTTTTGCACGAAATTTGCTTATAATTAGGGTTCACTTTATTTAGTACTATGGCAAAAATCAATACAATCGGAGTCCTCACCTCTGGCGGTGACGCTCCGGGAATGAATGCGGCCGTGAGGGCTGTCACAAGGGCGGCGATTTTCAACGGCTGGAAAGTAATGGGAATCTACAGGGGCTATGAAGGCCTGATTAACAACGAGATACAGGAATTTACATCACAGAGCGTCAGCAACACGATTCAAAGGGGCGGAACAATCCTCAAAACAGCGCGTTCTGAGGCGTTTATGACTCCGGAAGGAAGGCAGATTGCCTATGACAATATGAAGGCTGCAGGAATTGACGCCCTGGTTGTCATCGGAGGTAACGGTTCTCTTGCCGGTGCGCAGATTTTCGCTCAGGAGTACGATGTTCCCTGCATAGGACTTCCGGGCACAATTGACAACGACCTCTACGGCACCGACTCCACAATCGGTTACGACACTGCACTCAACACCATCGTTGACTGCGTGGACAAAATCCGTGACACAGCGACATCGCACGACCGCATCTTCTTTATTGAGGTGATGGGACGCGACGCCGGCTTCCTCGCCCAGAACAGCGCAATTGCAAGCGGTGCCGAGGCTGCCATCATCCCTGAGGACAAGACCGACGTGGACCAGCTGGAGCAGTTCATCAGCCGCGGATTCCGCAAGAGCAAGAACAGCTCTATCGTTCTCGTCTCCGAAAGCAAGAAGGACGGCGGTGCAATGCACTACGCTGAGCGTATCAGAACTGAGTATCCGCAGTACGACGTGAGGGTGACCATTCTCGGACACCTTCAGAGGGGTGGCACTCCGAGCGCGTTTGACCGCATTCTCGCCAGCCGCCTTGGTGTTGCCGCAATCGACGCCCTCAACGACGGGCAGCGCAACGTGATGGTGGGCATATCCAACGACAAAATCGTTTATGTTCCGTTCAATAAGGCCATCAAAATCGACAAGCCTATCGACCGCGAACTCATCAACGTCCTCCACGTCCTGTCCATATAAGGATTCAAATTAAAAGAGATACAAAAAAGGCACCCTCTTCTTGGGTGCGGTGGGAAAAGAGACCGCTTTTTTTGCCGGTCTCTTTTATTTTAATTTTGCTAGGAAATAAAAAATTACTACCTTTGTCGCCCCTATGTGAATAGGGACGCAACTAAATTATTAAGTATTAACCATTAACAATCAAGATGGACACACAAAGTTACAAAACTGTATCGCTCAAAGCAGGCGATATCAACAAGGAGTGGTTCGTGATTGATGCTACCGACTTGGTGCTCGGCCGTCTTGCTTCCAGGGTTGCCCTTATCCTTCGCGGTAAGAACAAGCCTTCTTTCACTCCGAACCTTGACTGCGGTGACAACGTCATCGTAATCAACGCGGACAAGATCAGGCTCACCGGCAAGAAGATGACTGACAGAGTGTACGTTCGTTACACCGGAAATCCGGGCGGACAGCGTTTCTCCACTCCGAAGGAAGTCCTCGCCAAGAGGCCTACAGAGCTTGTCAGGATGGCAGTGAAGGGAATGCTCCCTAAGAACCGTCTCGGAAGCAAGATCATCAACAACCTCTATCTTTATGCGGGAAGTGAGCATCCGCACGCAGCTCAGAACCCGAAAGAAATTAAGTTAAACGAAATTTAAGCAGAGTAAATGAAAGCAGTAAACGCCCTTGGAAGACGTAAATCAGCAGTTGCTCGCGTTTATGTTTCAGCAGGAAAAGGTAATGTGACCATTAACGGCCGTGAACTCAATGATTATTTCTGCGAGGATTCACTCCGTTACATCGTCAACCAGCCTTTTGCTGTAACCGGAACCGAAGGTCAGTTCGACGTCAAGATCAACCTTGACGGCGGCGGAATCAAAGGTCAGGCTGAGGCCGCACGTCTCGGAATCGCCCGCGCACTTTGCGAGGTCGACAAAGAGGCTTATCGCGCAACCCTCAAGTCTGCAGGCTTCCTTACACGTGACGCCCGTGAGGTTGAGCGTAAGAAACCTGGTCAGCCCGGTGCACGTAGACGCTTCCAGTTCAGCAAACGTTAATCCACTGATTTACACAAAAGCACGGTCCGGTTACAAATCACAGGACTCCGACAAGGGATGCGAATCCCGTCGGGCTGCCTGAAAAAGATTGCCAGACTGCGGAAATTCGGGAGACCGGCACAGGTGTCGCTACTACCCGGATAAAGTAAAGAGCCTCCTCCGGAAAGGCAAACCGGAATGAGGAAAGTTCAAACAAACAAACAGTTTAAAACAATGCCAAGATCAAATTTCCAGGAATTGCTTGATGCAGGTGTTCACTTCGGACACTTGGCGAGAAAGTGGAATCCTAAAATGGCCCCTTACATTTTCGACCAGAAGAACGGAATCCACATCATCGACCTGCATAAAAGTATAGTAAAGATTGACGAGGCTGCAGACGTGCTCAAACAGCTTGCACGCTCAGGCCGCAAGATCCTCTTCGTCGCAACTAAGAAACAGGCGAAGGACATCGTTGCAGAAAAGGCCGCTTCAGTCAATATGCCTTATGTAACAGAGCGTTGGGCAGGTGGTATGCTTACCAACTTCCCTACAATCCGTAAGGCCGTAAAGAAAATGAACACCATCGACAAGATGATTGAAGATGGTACATTCGACACGCTTGCAAAGCGCGAGCGTCTTCAGGTAACGCGCCAGAGGGCTAAACTTGAGAAGAACCTCGGTTCAATCAAGGACCTCAGCCGTCTTCCTTCTGCCCTCCTCGTTGTTGACGTTCAGAAAGAAATGAACGCCGTTAAAGAGGCCAACCGTCTTAACATCCCGGTTATCGCATTGGTTGATACTTGTTGCGATCCTACCCCGATTGATTATGTGATTCCGGCAAACGATGATGCTGCAAAGAGCATCGCCTACATTATGGACGTGCTTTGCAAGGCTATCGAAGAGGGTCTGAACGAGAGGAAGATCGAGAAGGAGAAAGAGCCTGAGGCAACTGAGGAAAAACCTGCAGCAGGAAAGAAACTTCGCTCTCGCAAGGGCGCAGTGAAGGCTGAGGAAGAGACTGAGGCAACTGAAGAGGCCCCAGCAGCAGCCGAGGCTGAGCAGGTTGAAACTCCTTCCGCTGAATAATCCTGAAGTATAATTCATCTAAACATTTGGATAAAATGGAAATCAAAGCAGCTGACGTAATGAAATTGCGTCAAATGACCGGAGCAGGAATGATGGACTGCAAGAAGGCCCTCGTTGAGGCTGAAGGCGACTACAATCGCGCTCAGGAAATCATCCGTGAGAAAGGTAAACTCGTTGCAGCAAAACGTGCTGACAGGGAGACCACCGAAGGCGCCGTTATCGCACGTGTCTCTGGTGACAAGGCCATCCTCGTATGCCTCGGTTGCGAGACCGACTTCGTTTCCAAGAACGCTGAGTTCCAGGCACTTGCAAATGCAATCGCAGATGCAGCCATCGCAGCTTTCCCTTCAGACAAGGACGGCCTTATGGCAACTAAAATTGCTGACGGACGTACTGTCGAGGCTGCCGTTACAGAGCAGACCGGAAAAACTGGTGAGAAGCACGTTGTAGCTTACTACTCAACCGTAAGCGCTCCGTTCATCGCATCATACGTTCACCACAATGGCAAGGTCGCTTCTATTGTCGGCTTCAGCAAGAGCGTTGACGCTGAGATTGCAAGGGGAATCGCTATCCAGGTAGCAACTATGAACCCTGTCTCTGTTTCAGAGAAGGACTGCCCTGCAGAGGTTGTTGCTAAAGAGATTCAGGTTTACAAGGAGCAGATGAAGGAAGACCCTAAGATGGCAGGTAAGCCAGAGGCTATGCTTGAGCAGATTGCAAAGGGCAAGCTTGGCAAGTTCTTCAAAGAGAACACTCTTTTGGAGCAGGCCTATCAGATGGGTGACGGCAAACAGGCCGTTAAGGATGTACTCGCTTCTTCTGATAAAGAGGCACAGGTACTTACCTTCCGCCGCTTCTCTCTCGCTGACTAAGCAGAAATTAGCATATAAAAAAGTCTCAATTCCAATCGGAGTTGAGACTTTTTTTGTTTGCTGATTTTTATTGCTAACTTTGAGGGAATTTGTTTTAATTGTAAGAAGATATGGATCTTTGGCTTATTTGGATGCTGGCGGCTCTGCTGCTGTTTCTTGTAGAAATTTTTACCCCGGGCTTCGCTGCGGCCTGTCTCTCAATCGGTTGCCTTTTCAGCTGCATTCTGAGCGCTGTCGCTCCCGACACTCTCAACTGGCAGATTGCCCTTTTTGTTGTCGGTTCTCTCCTCTCGTTCCTTTTTGTCCGTCCTTTCGCTCTCAAGGTGCTCTCCAGGCGTGCTGAGCGCAAGGGAGGATATAAGTCAAATATGGAAAGCCTCATTGGAAGAGAGGCTACTGTCGTGGAAACCATTCCTGGCGAGGATGTGGGAAGAGTGAAGATTGACGGTGACGAGTGGCAGGCGGTTCTCTCCCGCGAGGAGTCTCCTGAGCCGCGTGAGGATGTGCCTGCAGGGGCGAAAGTTATTATCGTTTCGTATGACAGCATAATCTTGACGGTAAAACCTAAAAAATAAAGAGGCCAACTAAAAAGCGGTCTACTGCGTTACGCTCATAGTCCATAAACTAAATAACCTTAAATATGTCAGTTACAACTATCGTTTTGATTGTACTCGCGGCCATTGTCGTCGTTTACATCCTCAGGGGCATCAAAATCATCCCTCAGTCAGAGACTCGCGTTGTCGAAAGACTCGGAAAGTTCGACCGTGTGCTCTCTCCGGGCATCCAGATAATCTGGCCTATCATCGACAGGGCCAAAGTGGTGACTTCCCGCAAGGTGACTTCTTCCGCTTTCGGAGGCGAGCCGATCGTGAAGATGACCTCTTCATCCGTAATCGACCTTCGTGAGCAGGTCTATGATTTCCCGAAACAGACGGTGATTACCAAGGATAACGTCAGCACGCAGATTAACGCTCTGCTTTATTTCCAGATTGTGGACCCGAAAAAGTCTGTCTATGAGATTGACAACCTCCCGAACGCAATCGAGAAACTCACCCAGACAACCCTGCGTAACGTCATCGGAGAACTTGAACTCGACGAGACCCTCACCTCCCGTGACACCATCAACTCCAAGCTCCGCGTCGTTCTCGACGAGGCCACAAATAAGTGGGGCGTGAAGGTGAACCGCGTTGAGCTTCAGGATATTACACCTCCGGACAGCGTTCGTGAGTCTATGGAGATGCAGATGCAGGCCGAGCGAATGAGAAGGGCCGAAATCCTCCGCGCCGAGGGAGAAAAGAAGTCCGCAATCCTCAAGTCTGAGGGTGACAAGGCTTCCGAAATCAACAACGCCGAGGCTGAAAAGACAGCGCAGATTCTTCGCGCCGAAGGTGAGGCGAAGGCGAAGGTGCTTCAGGCCGAGGCCGAGGCCAATGCAATCAGGCTTGTCGCCGAGGCTGTTTCCTCTGCGAAGACCGACCCTGCAGCCTATATGCTCGCGGTGAAGTACATCGACACCCTCAAGGAGATGGTCAGCGGCAAGGACAACAAGACCGTTTACCTCCCGTACGAGGCTTCCAATATGCTCTCTTCTCTGGGTTCCATCAAGGAAATTTTCCAGAAATAGGAAAGGCAATGTAGTCGTCCTATCTGATTACCCCCTCAAAGTCCGGGCAATCAATAGTCGATTTCGTATAAAAACAAGGCGGTGCCGGGGACTGATTCTCCGGCATTGCTGCGTTTTCCGCTCTGGAGAAGTTCTGTGATGCTCTCAGGGGTGCGCGTGCCGCGTCCTACATCAATGAGAGTGCCCACAATGGCGCGGACCATATTCCTGAGAAACCTGTTCGCTTCCACCGTGAAAACCAGATAGCCTCCGTCGTCGGGGAAACCGAGAAGTGAGCAATGGGCCGGAGTGTAATGCTCCCAGACTGCTTTATAGACCGTGCAGATGCTCGTGGCGTTGTTGCCTCCGGTTTTTTCGAAGCAGCTGAAGTCGTGCTCTCCGAGAAGCAGGGCTGCGGCGCGGTTCATTGCCTCAACATTGAGCGGGTAGGGGCAGCGCCAGGAGAAGCTCTCGGCAAAGGGGTCTTTCGCGTTGTGGAGGAAGTATCGGTAGCCCCTGCGGGTGGCGGAGAACCTTGCGTGGAATTCATTGTCAGTCACCGCTGGACGGATGTCGTGGACCACGATTTCGTGCCTTAAAATGGCATTTATTTTGTATATGAAATCTTGCTTTGCAAGCGGGAGATTTTCGCTCGCGTCGAAGTGGCAGACATAGTTCACGGCGTTCACTCCGGCATCAGTCCGGCCCGCCCCGACTGTCTGAACGCACGCTCCGAACAGAATGCTCAAAGCTCTGTCCAGTTCGCCCTGAACTGTGACAGCGTT
The DNA here is from genome assembly GCA_963652025.1 of bacterium. Lineage (GTDB taxonomy): Bacteria > Bacteroidota > Bacteroidia > Bacteroidales > UBA932 > Cryptobacteroides. The sequence goes on along the minus strand of CAVJRU010000078.1, from coordinate 2,819 downwards.
TTTTTGACTTTGCCACCCGCTGAGCGGAGCGCCCTTGTATGACAATGTGACGATATATCGCATATATTCCCGAATTTTCGGGCAAAGTTAAGGATTTTCGGAGTAATGTGCGTCGGATTCATCGCGATGCCGTGGGGAGGATAATAATTTAGAACTACAACATACATAAAGATATGGACAGCGTAAATATCAAAGAACTCAATGACCGCATCCAGAGGGAAAGTTCCTTCGTGGACATCCTTTCAATGGAAATGAACAAGGTCATCGTGGGTCAGAAACAGCTTGTTGAGAACCTCCTTATTGGACTTCTCGCAAACGGCCACATTCTTCTCGAAGGTGTGCCGGGACTTGCCAAAACATTGGCCATCAATACTCTCGCGTCTGCGGTTGACGCAAAATTCAGCCGTATTCAGTTCACTCCGGACTTGCTCCCTGCCGATGTAATCGGTACGATGATCTACTCTCAGAAATCCGAGCAGTTCCAAATCAGAAAAGGTCCTGTCTTCGCGAACTTCGTGCTCGCGGACGAGATTAACCGTTCTCCGGCGAAGGTCCAGTCGGCACTTCTGGAGGCGATGCAGGAGAGGCAGGTTACCATCGGTGACGAGACTTTCCGTCTTCCGGAGCCGTTCCTTGTGATGGCAACCCAGAACCCTATCGAGCAGGAAGGAACCTATCCGCTTCCTGAGGCGCAGCTTGACCGTTTTATGCTCAAGGTCGTTGTGACTTACCCTAAAAAGGAGGAGGAAAAACTCATTCTGAGGATGAACAACAGCGGTTCTTTCCCAAAAGCAAACGCCGTTCTGAAGCCTGAGGACATCATCCGTGCCCGCGAAGTGGTGAGGGAGGTGTATATGGACGAGAAGATTGAGAGGTATATCGTGGACATAGTCTATGCAACCAGAACCCCGGGCGAATACGGTCTGGAGAAGATTGCAGGGCTCATTTCCTACGGAGCTTCACCGCGTGCCAGCATCAGTCTCGCTGCTGCAGCCAAGGCATACGCGTTCATAAAGAGAAGAGGATATGTGATTCCTGAGGATGTTCGTGCAGTCTGCCACGAGGTTCTTCGTCATCGTATCGGTCTCACCTACGAGGCCGAGGCCGAGAACATTACCGCCGACGATCTTATCGATCAGATTGTAGACGTAGTTGAAGTTCCTTAGAATCCTCAGAAATTCATCACAATTTCTTTATAGTTGAGTAAATGACTGAAACCGACTTACTTAAGAAGGTTCGGAAAATTGAAATCAGAACCAAGGCTCTCTCGCATCAGATTTTTGCGGGAGAGTACCATTCTGCGTTCAAGGGGCGGGGTATGGCCTTCAGCGAGGTGAGGGAATACCAGTGGGGAGACGATGTCCGCAATATGGACTGGAACGTCACCGCGAGGCTTCATTCCCCATACATCAAAATTTTCGAGGAAGAGAGGGAACTCACCGTCGTGCTCCTTATCGACGCGAGCCGTTCGGGACTCTTCGGAACTTCGGGGATGACGCGTCGGGATATGATTGCTGAGATTGCGGCAGTCCTTTCCTTCTCCGCGATTCTGAACAACGACAAGGTGGGCGCGCTTTTCTTTTCGGACAAGGTGGAGAAGTTCATCCCGCCGAAAAAGGGCCGTTCGCACCTTCTGCACATAATCCGTGAGGTGCTGGAATTTGAGCCCCAGTCCACGCGGACCGACATTTCCGAGGCCCTGCGTTTCCTTTCGAACGCCTTGAAAAAACGCTGCACGGCGTTCCTGCTTTCAGATATGATTGACGCCGACTCTGAGGGACAGCCTCTCTACGAGGAGGCTCTCAAGGTTGTTGCCAATCGTCACGACCTTTCTGTCGTGGAGGTCTATGACCCCACGGAGAAATCCCTTCCGGACGTGGGCCTTGTGAACATCAAGGACTCCGAGACCGGAAAGACAGCCTGGGTGAATACTTCGAGCGCGAAGATGCGCCGCAGCTACGAGGAGTGGTTTGCATCTCTTAGGGAGAAGGAGTCGCGCCTTTTGATGAAATACAACATCGACAGGGTGAGCGTCGGGGTGAATGAGGACTATGTGCAGGCCTTGCAGAAGCTTTTCAAATCAAGGTAGTCTTGATTATATAAATTACTTGAAATGAAGAATTCAAGATTATTCATATCGTTTTTGTTGCTCTCTTTGGCTTTGCCGGCGGGTGCAGCGGCAAGTTTGCAGGGGGGCGCGGCCTCTCAAACGCCTGCTTCTTCTGGTGCAGCCGTCTCCAGCGATGCCCCCTTCACTGAAGGCGAGCACGTTCTAAGGGCGGGGAAGACTTTCCTTACTCCGCTCCAGAAGCGCGACAGCATCCTTATAGCCGACCAGCTGGAGTATGGAGTGAACCTTGAGGGCGTCGAAGCGGGCACCGTTTATGGCTTTCCGACCCTTAACGACTCCACCGCCAAAGGCATTATGTTTCTCCGCCCCTGGCAGCTGGATACTCTGAAAACGCATAAGGCAAAGAAGAACAGACCGTTGAATTACGACATCAAGGTCTCCACAGTTCTCACCACCTTCGATGAGGGCGAATACACTCTTTCAGACCTTCCGGTTCTGAGGCGTACCCCTGACGGAGTCATTGATACTCTGCTGTTTGACAGTATCGGCTTCAAGGTGACCACTATGCCCGTTGACACCGCTTCTTTTCAGGTTCACGACATTAAGGACGTCATCCATTACCCTCTCACCGCTGCGGAGGTGCTTCCGTGGGTGGGACTTTTCTATCTTCTGGTCGCAATCATAGTTGCAGCGGCCTGCCTTATTATTATGCACCGCCGCGGGAGGCTCGGAGTGGAGGAAAAGAAGG
>CAVJRU010000077.1:0-9492 GCA_963652025.1 bacterium | reverse complement strand
GATGGATTCTCGCGGACAACGTCCTTTGGGACGGAAAAGTCTGTGAGGAAAACGTGTCACAGGACCGCCAGACTCAGGGAATACTCCGCTTCAACGAGATGGTCGCATCCGACCCGAGGGTCGAAAATGTAATCCTGCCCATCCGCGACGGCTTGAACATCATCCGCGTCAAAAGCGAAATGTAAGCGGTCCGCCGCATTACTCCCGCTGCCCATCGTCCATTTCCCTCTAACCCGCCACGCCTTGGGTACAAAATTTGCTGGAAAACCGCTCTTGGTCACGAAAATCGTGGTACAGGATAATAACTCAAGTCTAACACTTGAGAAACTTTAGCAGAACATTTGAAAATCAAAGGAATCATACTGCAAGCGGTATCCGCTCTGATGCTGGGAGTCTATCTTCTTGGCATCGTGGGCGTTGACATCCACTCCTGCCAGTCTTCCGGAAAGAATTTCGTCGTCTCGCTCTGGGGCGGAATCGACTGCTGTGACATCCATCCCGAAGCCGACTGCGCATCGCTTTGCTGCACCCACTGCCACCACGCCGGGAACGCCGTCTGCGGAGAACACACACACACCGATAAAGCCGGCAACTCCCTCACGGACGACTGCTGCACGGACGACTGCCACTACCTCTCCCTGACCGGAGAAACTTCCCACCACGACGACCTTCTCGCCCAGATAACCTGCCCAGTTGCAGAAATCGCGACACCCGCAACAGATGAGGCATCCGCCTCCATCCTTCCGTGGGCTCGCATCATAACCCCCTCTGGCACAGGGGCTTCATCACCCGACGTCCAGTCATTGCTTTCAATCTTCAGAATTTAGTTTCAAAGACAAGACTACCTTCCGCACCCGCCCTGCCCCAGGAGAGAGTGCGGTCCTACTCTTCAATTGGTCTAAACGATTACGACTCAGAGTATTAGCAAAAGTCAGCTGAAACTAAAATGAAAAATATAGGCAAAACAATTCTCGCCGCAGCGATTATTCTTGGCGGCACACTCATCTCAGCCAACGCCCAGGTCAAAGGCGTCAACGGCGAAATAATAGACACGACAACAATTTACGGTGAACGCCAGGACAGCATCTCCGCCGCAGTATTCACCGGCCACCAGAGCGGCAACTACCTCCCACGCGGAAAAGAAATCCGCACCGAAGTCATCTCAGCCGCCGGGCTTTGCAAAATGGCCTGCTGCAACCTCGCTGAAAGCTTCGAAAACTCAGCCAGCGTCACCGTGGGCTACTCCGACGCCGTCACCGGAGCACGCCAGATCCGCCTTCTCGGACTCTCCGGCGTGTACACCCAGATGCTTGACGAAAACCGTCCCGTAATGCGCGGACTCTCAGCACCTTTCGGACTCTCTTACGTCCCGGGACAATGGCTCGAAAGCATCCAGATTGCAAAAGGAGCCACATCTGTCATCAACGGCGTCGAGTCAATGACAGGACAGATAAATATGGAGCACCGCAAACCGACCGACGAGAAACCGCTCTTTATCAACTACTCTGCGATGAGCGACTCGAAGATGGACCTGAACATCGCCTCCTCCCTTCAGATTAACGAAAATTGGAGCACAGTGCTTCTGGGGCACGTCAGCGGCAACTTCGCCACTATGGATATGAACGACGACACCCTCCTCGACGACCCGCGTCAGCTCCAGTTCAACCTCTCCAACCGCTGGCTCTACTACGCCCCGAACGGCACACAGGTTCGATTCGGAGTGAGAGCCATCCAGGACAAACGAATCGGAGGACAGATGCTTAAGGACTCAGAAGGCAAAAAGCACTTCTACGACCACTCCGCATACAAAATAGACGACCTCACCGACGGAGAAATCAACCCCTGGGGCTCAGACATCCTCAACCGCTCGCTCAACGGCTACGTCAAAGTGGGAGTGCCCCTCAACGAAGAAAATTCCCAGAACATCGCCCTCGTGAGCGACTACACCTATCAGAGGATGGACTCCTACTTCGGCTCCACCTCCTACCTCGCAGGCGAACACTCCGGCTTCCTCAATCTCCTCTACCAGAACGAGATAAACGAATCCCACAAATTCACCGTCGGAGCAAGCGGCACCTGGGACAGATATGACGAAGATATGACCCGCCGCTACAGGAGCATCGCCGAAGCCACCTCATTCTCCGGGCCTATGGACCTTGGAAACGTCGGAATCTTCGGAGAATACACCTACCACTACGGCGACAAATTCTCCCTCATCGCAGGTCTTCGCGGCGACTGGTATCTCTCCCGTGACGGCAAAACCGGCGAGGGCATAGCCTCAAAAATCCACGTCGCGCCGCGCCTCACCCTCAAATACTCCCCAATCGAGGAAATCGTCATCCGCGCCAACGGAGGCAGGGGTCTTCGCTACTCCACCCCTCTGATTGACAACATCGGAGTCTTCTCAACCGGGAAAACCTTCACAGGAGCCTACAACGAGCACATTCTCGAAGACGCCTGGACCTTCGGCGGAAACGTCACCTACTACCTCCCGTTCGGAGCAAGCTCCAACACCTACATCAGCGCCGACTATTTCCGCACACAGTTCACCCAGCAGATGGTAGTGGACTACGAGAGATACGCCAACCAGATTGACTTCTATGCCCTCGACGGCCGCCGCTCCTACGCAGACAACTTCCAGCTGGACTTCAACGTGGAGCCTGTGGAGAGGTTCACCATCACTGCAACCTTCCGCTACACCAACGCGAAAATCGAACTTGCCGACAACGGACTCGTTGAAAAGCCGATGACAAGCCGCTGCAAAGGAGTCCTCAACCTCCAGTACGCCCTGCCGCTGAACAAATGGATATTCGACTTCACGGCTTCAGTGAACGGGTCCTCAAGGGTGTATAACTTTATGAAGGATATGACCGACGCCGACGGAAACCTCATCTACAAAAACGGACGCACTCCGGTCTATCCGCTTCTCTATGCGCAGGTTACAAAACGCTTCAAAGGCGTGGACATCTACGTGGGCGGAGAAAACCTCACCAACTACAAGCAGAAGGTGGTCGTTGTGGGAGACAAACTCGCAAACGGAAAAATCGACCCGCGCTCCAACTCGTTTGACGCAAGCTGCATCTGGGGACCGCTGATGGGAATTAAGGTCTATGCCGGCGTCCGCTTCACCCTCTGGAAGTAAAGCATCTGCTGCGTTGTGCGGGGCTTTTTGACCAATAGGAATTATTTAGAAAAAACATTAAATTTGCACGATTATGAAAAAATTTGTTTGTTTGATTTTGGCAGCCGTTTTGGGCTTCGCCTTCACACTTGACGCATCAGCGTCAGAGGTTTCAACCGCAGTCTCAACTCTCTCTGCCGCAAAGCCTAAGGCTCAGAAAAAGACCGTCGTGTTCTCGACCCATCTCCACTGCAAGAACTGCGTGAAGAAAGTGCAGGAAAACCTTTCTTTCGAGAAGGGCGTGAAAGACCTGAAGGTGGACCTGGAGGCTCAGACCATAACAGTCACCTACGACCCGTCCAAGACCGACGAGACGAAGCTTGCCAAAGCCATCAATAAACTCGGCTACCCAGCAGAGAAAAAATAACAATTATGTACGAGATAGTAGAGAAAAAATTTCTTACTCCCAACATCTGCAGAATGAAAGTATCTGCTCCGAGAGTGGCTTCAGCAGCCCTTCCGGGGCAGTTCCTTATTGTACGCGCCGATGAAAAGGGAGAACGCATCCCGCTGACAATCAGCGACTACGACAAGGCCGCCGGGACAGTCACCATCGTCATCCAGGCCATCGGAGCATCCACCCTTGAGATATGTGCAATGGAAGAGGGCGACTCTTTCAGCGACGTCGCTGGGCCTCTCGGAGTGCCTTCCGACTTCACCTCAGCGCCTCTGGAGGAACTCAAAGGAAAACATTTTGTCTTCATCGCCGGCGGAGTGGGCACAGCCCCGGTCTACCCTCAGGCCAAGTGGCTTCACGAAAGGGGGATTGCAGTTGACGTGATAATCGGCGCAAAGAACGCTGACCTCGTGATTTACGACAAAGAGATGGAAAGCGCCTGCGACAATCTCTACATCTGCACCGACGACGGCTCGAGAGGATTCAAGGGAATGGTCACGGCGCAGCTTGAGGACCTTGTCTGCAACAAAGGGAAGAAATATGACCAGGCCGTTGCCATCGGACCTATGATTATGATGAAATTCGCCACCCTCACCGCCAAAAAGCTCGGACTCCCCATCATCGTGAGCCTCAACACCATTATGGTGGACGGCACGGGAATGTGCGGAGCGTGCAGGGTCACCGTGGGCGGACGGATGAGATTCGCCTGCGTCGAAGGGCCGGAATTTGACGGCTACGAGGTGGACTTTGACGAGGCAATGCGCCGTCAGGGAATGTACCGGGACCAGGAAAAAGAGGCTCTGGAGCACCACCAGTGCAAGATTGGAAGAGGAAAATAAACTATAAATCAATGGCTAACAAAATACCAAGAACCCCTGTCAGAGAACAGGACCCCAAAGTGCGGGCCCACAATTTCGATGAGGTCTGCTACGGCTACAACTCCGAAGAGGCCCTTCTGGAAGCGAGCCGCTGCCTCAATTGCCCCAAACCCCGTTGCGTGGGCGCCTGCCCTGTGAACGTGAACATCCCGGGCTTCATCGCGAAAGTTGCCGCAGGGGATTTTCTCGGCGCCGCATCAGTTCTCGCCACAGACTCGTCACTCCCCGCCGTATGCGGAAGAGTCTGCCCGCAGGAGACCCAGTGCGAAGGTTCCTGCGTTCTGGGCATAAAGAGCGAACCGGTCGCAATCGGCAAACTGGAACGATTCACCGCTGACTGGGCAAGAGAAAAAAAGAACGAAGACCCGTCGTTTCTCAAGAAGATTACAGGAGAGAAGAAAGAGCCCAACGGCCACAAGGTCGCAGTCATCGGAAGCGGCCCTTCCGGGCTTGCCTGCGCATACGACCTTGCCCGCGGAGGCTACGATGTCACAATCTTCGAGGCGCTCCACAAAGCCGGCGGCGTGCTTGAATACGGCATCCCTGAGTTCAGGCTCCCGAAGGAGAAGGTTGTAGCGAAGGAAGTGGCGGATGTCGTGGAACTCGGAGTGAAGATTGAGACGGACGTTGTCGCAGGACGCACCCTGACCGTGGATTCGCTGCTTGACGAGGAAGGCTTCGACGCCGTATTCATCGGTTCCGGAGCCGGGCTCCCGAAGTTTATGGGCATCAAAGGAGAGAGCCTCAACGGAGTCTTCTCCGCAAACGAGTTCCTCACCAGAAGCAACCTGATGAGAGGCTTTGACCCGGAGTATATGACCCCTATGCCTAAAGGGAAACGAACCGTTGTCGTTGGCGGAGGAAATGTCGCTATGGACGCTGCCAGGACCGCCCTCAGGCTCGGAGGCGAAGTGACTGTGGTCTATCGCCGCACGGAAACCGAACTTCCAGCCCGCCGCGAGGAAGTGCACCACGCAAAAGAGGAAGGCATAGTTTTCTCTATGCTCACCAACCCCGTGGAGATTCTTTCCGACGAAAAAGGCTGGGTTCGCGGCGTAAAGTGCGTGAGAATGGAGCTTGGAGAGCCTGACGAAAGCGGACGAAGGTCTCCGCACGCGGTGGAAGGGTCCGAGTTCGAGATTGAGGCGGACACGGTGATTATGTCACTGGGCACCTCGCCTAATCCGCTCATATCCAAGACCACCCCGGGACTTGAGACCACAAAGCGCGGAGGCATTGTGGCGGACGAAAAGGGAGCGACCACCCGCGAAGGCGTCTTTGCCGGGGGCGATGCCGTGACCGGAGCCGCAACGGTGATTCTTGCGATGGGAGCGGGCCGAAAGGCTGCCGCGGCAATCGACGAGTACATCCGCGGGAAACAAGCCTAAAGAGTAGGAATAGAAGCCCTCGGGAGCGTAAACCGAGGGAACCATATACCTAAGAAATTATAGAAAAAAACAGATATTATGAAAGACTTCATCAAGATGCTTCTGGCAGTGCTTGCCGGTATGTTGCTGTTCTCCGTAGTGTGGATAGTGATGATTTTCAGTTTCGTGGGGTCCTTGGCGACACTCGGCTCCTCCAAGACGCCTGTAGTCCCGAAGGAGGGTGTCCTCTATATGGACCTTTCCACCATCTCCCTCGCCGAGCAGGCTGCCCCCTTTGACATCAACAGCCTCCTCCCTAGCCGCAATGTGACGACATCCATCGGCATCTGGGACGCTGTCTGCGCCGTGAACGCAGCCGCAGCAGACCCGGGAGTGAAATTCATCTACCTGCGTCCGGACGGCCTGTCTTCCGGCATCGCCCAGCTCGAAGAATTCAGGGCGGCCCTGAAGAACTTCCGTCAGAGCGGCAAAGCCATCATCGCCTACACCGAGAACCCCTCAAACGGCAGCTACTACCTCGCCAGCGTCGCCGACAAAGTCTATGTCAGCTCGGCTCACGGGTCTTCCAACTCCCTCTTCGGACTCTCCTCGCAGATGTACTTCCTCAAGGACATCCTCGACCGCCTCGGAGTGAATATGCAGCTCATCCGCCACGGCAAATACAAGTCTGCCGGCGAGATGTACATCAAAAATCACATAAGCCCGGAAAACTACGAGCAGAACAAGGCAATGATTGACTCCATCTGGGGCAGCCTCGCCGGGGAAATCTCCGAATCAAGGGGAATAAGCCTCGAAAAATTCAACTCTCTCATCGACAACCTTGAACTCGTCGAGAGCGAGGATATGGTGAAAAACGGCCTTGCTGACGAAGCTCTTTCACGCGAAGAAAGGGTGGAGAAAATCTGCACGCTCTATATGACCGACGACATCAACAAGGTCAATTTCATCCCGTTCGAAGACTATGTGACATTGAATGCCGCCAAAGCCAAGACCACAGGAGAACAGATTGCCGTAATCTACGCTAACGGTGAGATTGTGGAGGGCTCCTCCTCTGGCTCCCAGGCCATCGTGGGTGACGACTTCGCAGAGATGATTGCAGGCATCCGCAAAGACCCTGCAGTGAAGGCTGTGGTCCTCAGGGTAAGCTCCCCGGGCGGAAGCGTCCTCGCATCTGACAAAATCCGTCAGGAACTTGACCTTCTCGCGGCACAGAAGCCTCTTGTCGGCTCCTACGGAGCATACGCAGCATCCGGCGGATACTGGATTTCATCAGGCTGCAGCCACATCTACTCAGACGCCACGACCCTCACCGGCTCCATCGGAGTGTTCAGCCTCGTACCGGACTTTGGCGGCGCGGTGAAAAACCTTGCACACATCAACATCACTTCCATCAACTCCAACCGCCACAGCGACATCTTCTCCACAATGCGCGCTCTTGACGCGGAGGAAACCGAGTACTTCCAGAAGAGCGTAGAGGACATCTACGACCGTTTCACCGGCCTCGTGGCAACGTCCAGGGGCCTCAGGCAGGAGTATGTGGATTCCATCGCCCAGGGAAGGGTCTGGACTGGAAAGGATGCACTGAAGATTGGCCTTGTGGACGAAATCGGCGGTCTTGAGGCTGCTGTCGCAAGGGCGGCTGCAGAAGCCGATGCGCTCCCGGGAGACCTCGCGGTTGTGGGCTACCCTGCCCCTGCCTCAACCCTGGAGTCCATCATCTCCAGCATCGAGCCGGTGAAAACTCCGGTAATCTTCGCCGGCACCCCGCTCGAAGGCGTGGAGAAGACGCTCAGAAGCGCCCTTGAGGTGAACACCGGAAGGGTGTATGCACGCCTGCCATACGAATACGTAATCAGATAGGACGAATAAAAATCGCTCCGGGGGCTCCGGAGCGGAACAACATCAATATGAACAAACGACTTGCATTTGTGCTTGCTGCGGTGGCGACTCTTTTCGCCGGCTGCAGCAAGCACAACAATAATGACGGCGTGCCCCAGATCAGCGGGGTCATAGTGGAAGTGAACGGCTACGGACAGCCCATCCCCTCTTTCACGCCGGCCCAGATGGCCGCTGCGGGATTTGACTACGCCGACCTCATCGACGTGAAGATTGGAGACACACTCGCCCTCACGCGCGTCCCCTACGTCAGTTCATTCAACGAAGTGGCCATCCTGGGCCCATCCTACGTGGACTACAACGCCCACGGGGACGACTACGGATTCGCAATGCTGAACGGCAACTTCCACACCTACATCGGCGGAGAAGTGGGCGACAAGGTGACTATGACTCTTGCCGAAAAAGGCGGATACATCGAGACCTACGAACTGATGAAGTCAGTCTACTCCCCAACCCGCCAGGAGGGCGAGACAGCCACGGAGTACGCCAACTTCAGGATGGTCACCACAACGGGCATCGCTTCCGGCGTGCTCTACCGCTCCAGCAACCCGCTTAACTGCGTCAACAACCCGGGCCGTTACGCCGTCACCGACAGCCTCGCACGGGAAGTGGGCATAAAGACCGAGATTGACCTTGCGGACACCCCGGCGAAAGTGGAGAGCTATATGCAGACTGAAGGATACGCCTCCACCTATTGCCCCGCTCTCTTCAAAAATGGCAAAACCATCGCCTGCGGAATGATGGCGGACACCTTCAGCGACGACTTCAAGACCAGGATGGGAGGTGCGGCAAGGTTCATAATAGAGAACGAGCCGCCCTATCTTCTTCACTGCAACGAGGGCAAGGACCGCTGCGGTTTCGTCTCGATGCTGCTTGAGGCCCTGTGCGGCGCGGGCGTGGAGGAACTCCGCCGGGACTATATGGTCACAATGCTGAACTTCTACAAAATCCCCGACGGCGGAGCGTCCTACCAGATGAGGCAAAGCCTCGCCATTGACAGGATGATCTGGCTTCTGTGCAACGAGGAGGCCCTCGAGAATTACAAAAAAATCGACTGGGAGCACACCGACGTTTCCAACATAGACTGGACAGGACTGGGCTTCTACACCACCCCGGAGGCCTCGCTTCAGGGTCCGGCGCTGAAGGCCGCGGCAGAGAAATACCTCGGCGAGTGCGGTCTGAGCTCCGAAGAAATCTCAGCGCTCCGCGGAAGGCTCACGCAGAAATAGTCCGGGTCCGGCGCAATTGTCCTGACAAAGTGACTTTGGCACGAAAATTAGAATGAGAATTTCAGCGCAGATATGTAAATAATAAAGAAAAAAGTTCATTATTTATTATTTTTATATATCTTTGCCGCCCCAAAAATAAGGGGAATGGCATTAGTGCTTGATTATTAACATTTTAAAACCAAAATACAATGTATTGGACACTTGAACTGGCATACAGACTGGAGGACGCTCCGTGGCCGGCAACCAAGGACGAGCTGATTGACTACGCATCACGCTCAGGCGCACCTCTAGAGGTAATCGAGAACCTTGAAGAACTCGAAGACGACGGCGAAATCTACGAAAGCATAGAAGACATCTGGCCAGACTACCCGACCAAAGACGACTTCTTCTTCAACGAGGAGGAGTACTAATCTACAACTGGTTGATTATCAATGAATTAACGACTTTTTCGGTGAGTTTTTTCACCGGAAAAGTCGTTTTTCGATGTGCCTTACAGGGCATTCTGTGGCACATCGTGTCATCG
>CAVJRU010000076.1:0-10018 GCA_963652025.1 bacterium | reverse complement strand
GGGTGACCTGCTGCGAGGAGCTGAAACTCCCCGTTATGCTCTACGCCTACACGGGAAAACGGGAATATCTCGACCTTGCCCTGAGCGCCCAGAAAAAGCTCGAAAGGGATGACCTGCTTCCTGACGGAGTCATCGCGAGTGCCGAGGCGCTGGTGGGAAGCGGCAACGTTATCAACAGCCACGAGACCTGCGACATAGCCGACTACACCTGGGCTCTGGGATATTTCCTGATGGCGACCGGCGAGGGAAAGTGGGCGGATATGATTGAAAAAGCCGTTTTCAATGCGCTCCCGGGTGCAATCACCAAAGAATTTGACGCTCTGCAGTATTTCTCTTCAGTGAACCAGACCATCGCGACCGGAGACTCGAATCACAACGACTTTTTCCACGGTTCCACCTGGATGGCATACAGACCGACCCACCAGACCGAGTGCTGCTCTGGGAACGTGCACAGGATTATGCCGAACTATGTGGGGAGGATGTGGCTGAGGCAGGGAGCAGATTCCCTTGCCGCCGCGCTCTACGGACCGTCAAAATTCACTTTCGCCTCTTCTGAAGGCGAAGTCTGCAGCATAGAGGAAGACACCGCCTACCCATTTGAAGGAGAGATACGCTTCCGCTTCAGCACCGAAGTAAAAGGAGGAGTCAGGATTCCATTCTCATTCAGGGTGCCATCCTGGGCAACTTCGGTTAGCGTAAGTCTTAACGGACGCGAACTGAAAGGCGACTGGAAACGGGGAGAATTCTCCACTCTTGACCGCACCTTCCGCAACGGAGACTGCATCCGCCTTAATTTCGGAATGGAGCCTCAGTGCATTCCTTTCAAGGACCAGGGGGTATATTTCCAAAGAGGACCGCTTCTTTACAGCTATGCCATCCCGGAGGAAAAGAGCATAGACTCCGCCGTTTACGAGAATATGAACGGGAAAGTGCCGGAGTGCCCCGGCTTCGAGTGTTGGAGTTTCACTCCTTGCGGGGACTGGAACTATGCCTGGGAGGGAAGAAGCTCCGGGGAGATAAAAGTCATTGAGAACGAAGATATTGCAAAAGCGGTAGTGGAGAATGAGAAGGATACCGAGGGACGAATGAGCTGTTTCCCTTTTGAGAAGGGCAACGCGCCAGTTAGCCTTCAGATTCCGGTGCGGCAGATTGACTGGACGCTTCAGGAGGGACGCTATACTCCGCGCCTGCCGCAGCAGAAAGACATCCGTACCATTTCTGACAGCACCTTTATGCTGACTCTCGTTCCATATGGTTGTACTCAGCTTCGCATCACTGTTTTCCCATCTCTGCTTATGCCGACAGTGAACAGCAAAGCGGACAGCCTCAGGATGACTCAGGTGGACGAAATGGTGAATGTGCTCCCGGAGACGGAGGTGGAACAAGATGATACTCTCCGCCTCGCGAGGGGGGAGAATGCCGTGGCGCAGTTTGTCATTGACTCCCCGGAAGAGATAAAAAACCTGAGCGCAAAAATTAAGTTCACCTCCCGCGAGGGCAGAAAACTCGAAAAAACTGCCTGCACGGGCTGGGTGCGTCTTGTCAGAGCGTCGCATCACTACCGCCCCGGCTCCCCGGACTCCCTTCAGAGCGCAACAGGGCTCTACCCGGACCCGATTATCACGGACCTGGCGGAGGACATTCCTGAGGGAGGGCGTGCGGTGCTTTGGGTGGATATTCCTGTGGGACCGGACGTTAAAAGCGGGGACTACAGCGCCACTGTGAGCGTCAGCGGAGAGAATTTCTTCGGAGAGGAAGTCCGGATTGAGCGCCCGCTTGAAATCAAGGTCTATCCTGCAAAACTCCAGGGACAGAGCCTTGATGTCACGAACTGGTTTTTCAGCGAGAAATTTTCCTATATGAACGGCGGAGTGCAGCCCGAGTACGGCTCTCCGGAGTACTGGGAGTGCTTTGGGAGTCTTGTCGGAATGGCCTCAGACTATGGACAGAACACGTGGATTGTGTATGAAGCCCCTCGGCCTTTCGTGGGCTCAGACGGGAAGATTGACTGGGACTTCAGCCGCTTTGACGCCGAGGTGGAGTTTCTCCTTAAAAACGCAGATGTCCGCCGTATTGAAGGATGCCACATAGCAAACCGCGCCCACAATAAATGGGCAGACCCGTTCTGGGCCTGGGCGTCCTGGATAGATTCTGAAGGAAAACTTTGCTCCGAGAGGCTTCCGGTGGATGACCAGAAGGTGAAAGAATATCTCCCGAAGTATTTCACCGCTCTGGAAAAGCACTTGAAGGGCAAAAAGCTCCCCGACGGAAGAACGTGGTTTGACATATATCTTCAGCACATCGCTGACGAGCCTGTGGACGAGAACAGAGAGAGTTGGGAGGCTCTTGCGGCGGAGGCGAAAGCGGCCGTGCCGGATCTTAAAATCATTGAGGCTTACAGGGCTCACGGGTTCAACCCGACGCTTATTGATGTGCTGGTACCGCAGCTGGACGAACTGGAGTGGCCTTCCTACGAGGATGTTCCTTCGGACAACGAGCTTTGGTTCTACACCTGTATGTACCCGAGGGGACAGTATGCCAACCGCTATGTCACTCTCCCGGCGCTTAAAACCCGAGTCCTCCAGTGGATAAATTTCCGCTACGGAGCGACAGGGTTCCTGCATTGGGGCTTCAACTACTGGGGAGAGAACGGAGACCCTTGGGGTGACGTTTCCGCTCCGGTGAACGACTGGCCAGCAGGTGACGCCTACATCGTTTACCCCGGCCACCGCAAAGTATATCCGTCCATCCGCCTTGCCGCCCTTAGGGAGGGAATCCGGGACTATGAACTTCTCCGCCTTGCCGCACGCTACGACAGCGCCCGCACGGAAGAAATTGCCTCCGAAATGGTGCGGGGATATGACAGTTACGAAAGTTCTGTGGAAAAATTCCGCTCTCTGCGACGTGAGCTGCTCGAAATCGCCTCCGAAAGCTGCTCTGAAGCAAGCATAAAGAAATATGAAGGGTTCGATGTCCTCAGCCAGGATGGAGGAAAGTCTCTCGGGTTCAGCCCGGAGTCGGGCCTAAGGATAATCTACTCTGACGGCCTGGCATTCAAAGACCTCAACCACAACGGCCGTCTCGACCCATACGAGGACTGGAGGCTTGAGGACCGGGAAAGGGCCAGGGACCTCGCCTCAAAGATGAGCGCGGAACAGATTGCAGGGCTTATGCTCTACAGCAAGCATCAGGCAGTCCCGACGGATTCGGTGGGTTTCTGGTCTTCGACATATAACGGGACCACCCTCAACCGCAGCCATCTTCCCCATTCCGCGCTTTCAGACAAGCAGAAGCGCTTCCTAAGTGAGGACAACCTCAGGGCTGTTCTTGTCGTAAGGGTGGAAACTCCACGCATTGCGGCGGAGTGGAACAACAATCTCCAAGCCTACACGGAAGGCCTTCCGCTGGGCATTCCTGTGAACATAAGTTCAGACCCGCGGCACGAAACAAGAGCCTGGGCGGAGTTCAATGCCGGGGCCGGCGGACAAATTTCCCTTTGGCCGATTTCGCTGGGACTCGCAGCGACTTTCAACCCATCCACTGTAAAACGGTTCGGCGAGATTGCCTCGCAAGAGTACCGCGCTATGGGAATCGCAACTGCACTTTCCCCTCAGATTGACCTCGGAACAGAGCCACGCTGGTGCCGTTTCGAAGGCACATTCGGCGAGGACGCTCGCCTTACCGCAGCGCTCGGAAAGGCATACATTGACGGATTTCAGACATCAACGGGAAAGGACGAAATCGCAGACGGCTGGGGCTACGGGAGCGTCAACTGTATGGTCAAGCACTGGCCGGGCGGAGGACCGGAGGAAAGCGGAAGAGATGCTCACTACTGCTACGGCAAGTACAGCGTCTACCCCGGGGGCAATTTCGAAGAGCACCTCCACCCGTTCCTTCACGGAGCATTCGCGCTTGATGGGAAAACTGAAAAAGCCTCGGCAGTAATGCCATATTACACAATTTCTTACGGCATAGACCCGAGCGGAAAGAATAGGGGAAACAACTTCAGCCGCTACATTGTGAGCGACCTTCTTCGCGACAAATACGGCTACGACGGAGTTGTCTGCACCGACTGGGCCGTCACCCACGATTACCACAAGGTGGAGGAAGCCGAAGGAAAGTGCTGGGGCGTGGAAAGACTGACCGAGACCCAGAGGCACTACGAGGCTCTCCTTGCCGGAGTGGACCAGTTCGGCGGAAACAATGACAAGGGCCCTGTGCTGGAGGCCTACGCGATGTGGGAGAAGGAATTCGGCAAGGCTTCCGCAAGGGAGAGGTTCGAGAAATCCGCAGTGAGACTGCTTATGAATATGTTCCGCACGGGGCTTTTCGAGAACCCGTATGCAGACCCGGGTGTGGCCGAGAAACTTGTCGGCTGCCCGGAGTTTATGAAAGAAGGCTTCGAGGCGCAGAAAGAGTCCGTCGTTATGCTCAAAAACTCCGCTCCGAGAGACTGTGCTTCGATTGAAAGCTCCCTCAAAGGCGATGGAAAAGCCACCCTGCCTCTGAAGGGTCGCAGCAAGGTTTATATTCCCGAGACTTCAGAAAGCGCAAGGCTGGACAGGGAGCAGATTTCCAAGTTCTACGACATAGTCTCCTCCCCTGCCGAGGCGGATTGGGGCCTTGCCCTTGTGGGATGGCCCAGGGGCGGAGAAGGCTACAGCGTGGAGGACAGGAACTCCGGCGGCAACGGCTACACTCCGATAAGCCTTCAGTGGGGAGAATACACCGCGACGCAAGCGCGGCAGAAGAGCATTGCAGGAGGTGACCCGCTGGAGAAATCCGCAAACAGGAGTTACAGGGGAAAAACTGTCAAAGCGTCCAACAGCGCTGATGCGGAGGCTGTCGTAAAGGCGAAAAAGGCGCTTGGGGAGAAGCCGCTCGTGGCGGTGGTTTATGCAGTGAAGCCTTTCGTCCCGGCGGAGATTGAACCGTGGAGCGACGCACTTCTGGTGGCGTTCAACGTCCAGTACCCGGCTATTCTGGAAATTATCCGCGGCACCTACGAGCCGAAGGGAATGCTTCCTATGCAGCTTCCTCGGGATATGGCAACGGTTGAACGGCAGAGTGAAGACGTGGCAGGCGATATGGAGTGTTACCGCGATGCCGAGGGGCATCTCTACGATTTCGCCTACGGTCTCAACTGGAGCGGAGTCATTCACGATTCCCGCTGGGAGCAGTTCCACAGAAAATAGCGGGTAGCGAACCGCGTAACGAAGCAGAGCGTCTCTATTTAGTCTCTTTCAGGTCTTTTGGGGAGATGCCGAACTTAGCTTTGAACCGCTTGCTGAAATACTTCGCGTCGCTGAAACCCACCGAATAGGCGATGTCTGAGACTCTGAAGTTGTCAGTCCTCTCTGAAATCATCTTATAGGCTGCCTGAAGGCGGGCATTCAGAAGGAAGAGCATCGGGGACGTGCCGAAGAGCTCCTTAAACTTCTCTGTGAGCACCGTGCGGGAGGTTGCCATAGCCTCGGCAAATTGCGGCAGGTCGAACTCCGAATCCGAGATGTGTTCATTCACTATTTCAACAGCATTCTGAACGAAAACTTTGTCTGCAGAGGTGTAATCCACATCCTTCAAGGCGAAAACCACCTTGTCATCGGAAAGGGCATCGGCGCGTGAACGCTTCTCAAGCAGATTGTGAATCAGGGCAGAAAGCACGGAGTAGTTGCACGGTTTTGTGAGATAGCCGTCAGCGCCGCTCTGGTACCCCTCTATGCTGTAGGAGTCCCCTGTCTTTGCAGTAAGAAGGATGACCGGAATGTGGCTGAGCGCCTTGTCTTCCTTGATTCGCGAGCACAGCTCCAGTCCGTCCATTCCGGGCATTGCCACATCTGAAACTACAGCGTCAATGTGCTCCTTGCCAAGAATTCCCAGGGCCTCGGAGCCGCTGTTGCAGGTTCGGACATTGAAGCGCCGCGACATAATTCCGTCGAAAAGTTCAGTAAGGTCCTCGCTGTCGTCCACAAAAAGTACCACCGCCTCGCTCTTGACAATCGTCTCGTTAAGGGTCAGCGCCAGCGGCATATCTCTTTCTCCCTCAGCGCTTTCATCTATTTCTTCCGGGGCATAGGCGCTCTTTTCCAGAGGAAGTCTCACGATGAAACGATTGTGCACCTGCTCATTGCTCTGGACCTCTATGCTGCCCTTGTGCAGAGTCACGAGAGACTTCACAAGAGAAAGTCCGATGCCGTTTCCGATGGTCTTGAACTGGCGATACTCCCCTTCGTAGAACCTGCGGAAAAGTCCCGCTATGGTGCTGCGTGACATCAGTTTTCCGTCGTTTGAGAAGTTCATCTCCACCCATTTCCCGTCTTGAGAAGAAGAAATCTCCACCACAATTTTCCCGTTTTCAGGGGTATATTTCACAGCGTTGGAGATGAGGTTATAGGCGATTTTGTCAATTTTGTCGGTATCGTACCAGCCGAATATATCCTTAGGAGTACTGCGGAATGAGATTTTGAGATTATGCTTTCTCACAAGCGGAGCAAACGCCTCCACGCAATGGCGGGTAAAACGCGCAATGTTCCCGTAGGAGACCTTAAGACGCAGGTTTCCGCTCTCCGCCTTTCTGAATTCGAGGACCTGCTGCACCAGACGGACAAGCCTCACGGCATTGACAGACATAATGTTCAGTAGGCGTTTCTCCTTTGCATCACGGGCCTCCAGACTCTCAATCGAGGCCAGAATTATGCTCAAAGGCGTCAGGAATTCGTGGGACACATTCGTAAAGAACTGAAGCTTAGCCTGATTCACTTCTTCGGCTTTCTGTTTCTGGAGTTTTTCCAGTTCAATCCTGCGGCGGAACCTGTAGCTGCTGCGAACCACAAGGAATGTCGCCACGATGCCGGCGCATAGAAGTATCGCATAGATAAGAAATGCCCACCAGGACAGCCACGGATTGCCGGGAATGCGCACAAGGAGGCTTCGGTGCCCGCCCTCAAGAGCCTCTCCGCTGCGTGTTCCGTACACCTCAAACACATAATGTCCGGGCTTCAGTCCCTTGAAAACTGCCTTGCTTCCTCCGCCGTTCACTATTCTCCACTCGCCTTCGCTCCGCCCTCCGACAGGGTATATCCGGTAGCGATATATGTCACCGGAAGGGTTGAGATAGTCAAAAAGAGAGAATGAAATTTCAAGTTCAGACACTCCCCGGCTGAGCTGGACCTCATTTGAAACGGCAACATTTCTTCCGTCCGCACTTATTCCAGTAATCTCAAGAGAAGAATTTTCTGCGTCCCCTGCGCCAGAAGAAGGAGTACAACTGAAAAAACGTATTCCACGGGTAGTTCCGAACGCCATACAGTCCATCTCGGGAACATAGATGGAGGAGCTATGATTGAAGAAATCCAGATTTTCATCCGTGGATATGTTGCTGTATGAAATGGAAGAGAAATTTCCATCGTCATCGCATAAAAAGGAGAGAAGAGCACCGCCAGTTGTGACCCAGATGCGTCCGTGAGGGTCCTCTGCGATGTTCGTAATTCCTTGATCATCAAGGATTACGAAGGTTTCTTCCTTGACAAAACTGCTTTTGTCATCACTTAGGCGGTAGAGTCCGTTCCAAGTCGATCCGGCCCAAACTCTCCCACGAGAATCCGCCAGAATGCAGTTGAAACTTCCTGTGCCTCCGCAAAGAGATGCAGGAAAAAGTTTTACGCTTCCGGATGAATTGCAACGCAGAAGCGCATCGTAGGCAGTTGCCACCCACACGTCCCGGCCATCAGACGACACAGAAAGCGACGAGATTTTCCTGTCAAGTCCGGGTAGCCCTCCCGAAAGCTCTCCAAGCGACTGCACCTTTCCGCCCTCGTCCATCACATATACGCCCTCACGAGTCCCAATCCAGACATTTCCCAGTCCGTCTTCGGCAAGAGATGTTATGCAGTCATTACCCAGTTCCTGACAGGTGGTGGAACTCACCACGCGGGTCTCTCCCGTTGAAGGAGAATAGATCCAAAGTCCCTTGTCGTAGCTTCCGAAGGCGATTTCTTCCCCTGAACGAAGAGG
The DNA here is from genome assembly GCA_963652025.1 of bacterium. GTDB lineage: Bacteria > Bacteroidota > Bacteroidia > Bacteroidales > UBA932 > Cryptobacteroides. The sequence goes on along the minus strand of CAVJRU010000076.1, from coordinate 2,005 downwards.
AATCATCGCGTCAAAGTTATTTGTATACTGAAGCCCCTCAAAGCCTTGGATGTCCCGGTAGTTACGGTAGGCTCTGTCCGGGATGCTGATACGCACCATTCCGTGTCCCGAGATTCCAGCCCAAAGCGTTTTGGAGTTTTCGCGAAGAAGACTTCTGACTGAACTTGTGCTGTATTCTTTTCTTATCGCCGAAAGGTCAACGAACGAATTATCTGAGCTGCCCGAGGGGACATTCTCAGCCCTGCATACTACTCCGCCGAACATCGACACCCACATACTGTTGTCCATTGTGCGAAGAACGCAGTTCACCTCATTGAAAGGAAGGCTTCCGGCTGATGAGCCCGGCAGGAAATTCAAAAAACTGTCGCGATAATCCTTGTGGCTTATACTCAATCCGCTCCTGCTGCCGATCCACAAGTTGCCGGAAGGGTCAAGACAGAGAGAGTAGATGACGTCGTCCAGAAGAGACTCTTTCCTTACGGAGCTATGGCAGTATCTCCTGTATTCAAGCACAGTCTCATACTCCGCAGTCACCGTCGTTTTCAAAAGTCCCTTCCCCCAGGTTCCTATCCAGAGGTTATCTCCTTCGGGGTCTTGAGCGAGGACGTATGCGCTGCGAAGATTCTCTTCCGAATAAGAATAGAGCCTTCCGGAGTTCATATCATAACGAAAAAGTCCTGAAGACCAGGTAGTTATCCAGAGATAGCCATAACGGTCAATGAGCAGGTCAATAACATCGGTGACATACTTTCCTCCTTCTCCCGTGCGGAAGTCCATTCTGGTGAAATTGTCCGAATCAGCATCCTTTCTGAACACGCCCTTGTCGCCTCCTATCCAGATTCTTCCGAGCGAATCCCTGACCATATCGGTCACATTTATGTGCCCTATTACCGAGTCGTCAATTCCAGTTACGTCCCCCTTGGACGGGTCAAGGCGCATAAGCCCCCTCTCGGTACCGAGAATCATCGTACCGCTTTTTTCCTCAATGATCTTGTGGAGATATCCGTCAGCCTTGCCGCCCTCGTGACCAAGGGGATAAACCTTGGCACGGTAGCCGTCGTAACGGACAAGAGAACCGTAGGAGACAATCCAGATATAACCTTTTGAGTCCTGGTAGAGAGTGGAAACGTCACTCAGGGTAAGATTATCGGCATAGAGGGGTTTGAAGCGCAGATTTTCTGCAACGGGGACTGCCGATTTTGGCAGAGGCGCTCCCGAAGGGGCGACACCGGAAGGGGCTCCCAAAGCAAGAAAAGCTTCAAGAAACAAAAAGACTATGATGCAGCACACCTTTTTCATCAACGCGACTGTTTAGGTCGAACCCCTCAGCAGGGACGCTAATCAACATCCGTGTAAGAATAGAGATTCCTCAGCTCGACTCCGGGGACAATCTCACGGGTGGCGGTGTAGGTTACTTTCTTCTCACCGATGAAGCCTGCAGCCATCACAACGGTCTTTCCTTCGACGTTAAACTCTCCGGTGTAAAGGGAGGACGATGATGTTGGAACGCTGCCGTCAAGGGTGTAGTGAACCTCTGCTGAAGTGTTCTCGCAGTCCAAAGATACGGCACTTAATCCGTTTTCGCAAGGGCGGGAAGTAATCTCGGGTTCGTCGTGAAGGTCGAACGGGCGCACTCCCCTCTCCCTAAGGGCGGGCAGCTGGGCATTGACCCTATGTTTGAAGTCCTCCCAGTCCTTCACGGACGGGTCGGACCAGGCCTGCTCGCTTACGGCGAGAAGACGCGGGAACATCATATACTCAAGGTGGGCGTCATCCGGGATATACTCTCTCCAGGTGCTTCCCTGAACGCCGATTACATTGTCCCGGTTCTGAGGAAGTATGAAGCCAATCGTATCAACATCTCTGGGGCAACCCTTGATTATGGCCTCGTTGTAAAGAGCGTCCTCCTCACAGACCGGCTGAGAGATGAAAGAGTACATTTTACGGAGCGGGCTGTAGCCGTACATAGCCTTCTTTTCGTATTTCGGGACAGCCTGATACCAGT
>CAVJRU010000075.1:0-10164 GCA_963652025.1 bacterium | reverse complement strand
GGCGGATTGCCGCGTTGTGCTCCATCCCCGGATTTACTTTTTGCGCCCTGGATTTTTTCACTATTTGGAACTCTTAGAATCTTCCTTACCGGTTCAGAATGAGACTGGACTTTTATATTGCGCGGAGGTATCTATTTGCCCATAAGTCGCAGAATGTCATCAACATCATCTCGGCCATCAGTGCCGTGGGGATGGCGGTGGGCACAGCCGCGCTCGTGGTCGTACTTTCGGTCTACAACGGATTTGACTCCCTTGTAAAGGGGATGATGAGCACTGTGGAGCCGGACATACTCATTCAGCCGAAGGAGGGTAAGTATTTCATTCCTGAAGGCGATGTCTATGACGCTTTGTACGACAACCCCTCCGTTGAGAGCATCTGCGGGGTGCTTCAGGAAACCGTTTTTGCAAGTTACGACAATCACGGCTCCACGGTTGTTGCAAAGGGTGTGGACTCCATCTACGAGGAAGAATCCACGCTCGGGGAGCACATCGTCCGGGGCGATTTCACACTCCATCGGGGCGACGTCCCCCTTTGCTGCACAGGGACAGTCCTTGCGCACAATATGGGCATAAACCCGGCTTTCGTCTCCGGAGTTGACCTCTATTTCCCTTCCCGCACAAGACGGTTCTCCGCGGCAAATGCAGCCGCCTCGCTAGAAAGCGTAAGGGTCTGGCCGTCAGGTGTTTTCAGCATCAACAGCGAGGTGGACGCTTCCCTTATGATTGTCCCCATCGAGACCCTTAGGGAACTTCTCGAACTCTCGGACGAGGTGTCAGCCGTGGAGGTGAGGCTCACTCCCGAAATGAGAAAGTCATCTTCCGCAACTCGCAAACTCATCCGTGAAATCCAGACCGGGCTCGGAGACTCCTTCACCGTCAAGAACCGTTTCCAGCAGAACGAGTCCCTCTACAAGATGATGAAATATGAGAAGGCCGCGATTTATATGATTCTGATTTTTATGATTATAATCATATCCTTCAACATCTTCGGCAGCCTGTCTATGCTCATAATAGAGAAAAAGGACGACATCGCAACGCTCCGAAGTCTCGGTGCTCGGGATTCCCTCATCCGCAGGATTTTCCGCCTCGAGGGCTGGATGATAACCCTTCTCGGGCTCACAGTAGGTCTTGTAGTGGGGGTTGCCGTTGCTCTTTGCCAGCAGACATTCGGGATTGTAAAAATGCCGGGCAGTTTCCTAGTGGAAGCCTACCCGGTCATTCTCAAGTGGAGCGATCTGCTCCTGGTATTTGTCAGCGTCGCCGCCATCGGCTATCTCATCACCCTATTCCCTTCCAGCAAAGCGACACAGGAAAAAGACTAAACGCCTCCTCAAAATCCACTCAAGACGCCACACTAAAGTGCGCGTGGGGAAGAGGGATAGTATTGAAGATGGAGTGCAAGGCTCGCGACGAAGCTCAAACCGGAGCAACCTTCAGGTTGTGAGGATTTGAGAGAGGAGCACAACGCGGCAATCCGCTTCAAGACTATTCCTCTTCGGAGAACATTGGGTCCCAAGATGGAAGTTTAATCGCCTCCTGCTTCAGCATCTCCAGCACATCCGCCGGCACATACTTGCGCGCGACAACCAGCCTGAACATATACTCGTTGAACCACTCGTCGGTCATAATGAGGCAACCCTTGTAACCTGAAGCGGGGCCCCAGCTATTCTCCACCATCCACTTCTTCGCCTCGCCGCTCTCCTTGTCCAGGTCCACGGCAATAAGTGTCATCGCGTGTGAGGAGCCGCTTGCGTGGGTCTGCACCCTTTCCTTCTTGTTCATCCCGAACTCCACCCCGACGAGAGAAGAATAGTCGTAGTTCGCAAGATCCAGCGTACCCTTGCTGCGGCTGAAATATTTTGCCACATCGCAGGAGAAATACATCGCGGTGTTGTCCTTTATGCTCGCGATGGCCATTTCCTTTATCTTTTCAAGCGGAAGGTTCACATAGAGCCAGTTCTGTCCGTCGTAGACGTGGCGGTCGTAGTCAATTTCGTAAACCTTGCCATACTCCCTGCAAGGGTCATTCATCACCATCACATATCCCCCGTTGAGGTCTTCGCCCACATACTTGTCATAGAACGACTTAGGAGTGTATTTCTCCGTTGAGACAATCTCTCCCTTGCTGTTGCAGCGCGTCCATTCGAACTCGGCAGGCGGCTCTCCAAGACAGAGGGCAAGGATGCGATAAACCTCTTTAAGCATCTCAACCTTCTGAGTCTGAAGGGCTTTGAGATTTGCGGAGGTATTGGGGCGACGAGACTTCGCTGCCATAGCATTCCAGCTTTCACGAAGCCGCAGGCCATCCTCGCGGAGTTTGAGTTTAAGGAGCATAGCCATCTGGGAGGTGTTGTTGCTGCAGAAAGTCTCCGGCATAGTCTCGGAAGGCACAACGCCATACTTTGTCAGAAGATTGGCGACTCCGGTGAACTGCCCGCCGTCTGAAAGAGGATTCGAGAAGAGCCAGTCCACCTGGCGGTCGTCGTCCGGAAGCTCCCTCGTGTCGATTATGCCCTGAAGGAAAAGATTCGCCTTTTCAAGCTGGTCGTAGAAGAACACATAGTTCTGGGAGAACTGGAACTCTGGCAGGTCGTAGGTGTCTATCATCTTGGCCCTGAGGACATTCAATCCGGTGAAAAGCCAGCACCTTCCTGAAGACTGCTGGTCGGTGATGCCCTTGGTCTTCACCCTGTCGGAAAAGTGGGTGTCAATCATCGCGGCGTTCTCGCTATTAACAGCAAGGGTCGCAATGGAAGTGCCTGCAAGGGCGTTTTTAATGGCTTTGTCTGAGGCAGTGCCCTCGTAGCCCTTCGAAATTTCGGAAAGAATTTCGGAGGTTAGTCCCCCGTCCGCGGAAAGGGCAGCTGTCCCTTTGGGGAGCACCTGAGAAAAAGCCGCTGCAGAAAAAACTGCAAGAGAAGCGAATGTTAAAAGTATCTTTTTCATAATAATATGGTTTTCAATATCTTGAGGTCGGGATTAGTTCCCTGCTGTTTGTGGAGTCATCCAGTTGTCGCGAAAAAGAACACCCCGGAGTATCCTCTTTTTTGCGAAAAACCTTCAAATATAGAAAATATTTGTGAGGATTTTATGAAACTTTGATTACCTTTGGGTTTCATTTCCGAAGTTATCACTTTAACCGGAGGAGATGACGCTACCGGATTCCATAAAATACGGGAACACATATTCCAGGCTTCCCAAAATTGATTCAAGGACTATGGCCACAGACGAAAAAAGTCTCTATCTCATTGATGGGCACGCACTTGTGTTCAAAATGTATTATGCCCTGCTCTCGCACCCGATGATAAATTCGAAGGGAGTGGACACATCCATTCTCTTCGGATTCACGAAATATCTTTTCGAACTCATACAAAAATACCATCCCACGCACCTTGCCGTCTCATTCGACCCGCCGGGAGGAACGTTCCGCAACGAGGCCTATCCCGAGTACAAGGCGACCCGCAGTGCCACTCCGCAACTGGTCATCGATGCTCTGGAGCCCCTCACCGAGATTTGCCGTGCGCTTGACATTCCGGTTCTGATGCTGAAAGGGTTTGAGGCGGACGACGTCATCGGTTCTATGTCGAAAAAAGCCGAGACCGAAGGGTTTAAAGTCTATATGGTCACTCCGGACAAAGACTACGGGCAGCTTGTGACAGAAAACGTTCTGCAGCTTAAACCCGGCAAGAGCGGCGGAGAAGACGAGGTTTGGGACAGCGCGAAGATATGCGAAAAATACGGTGTACAGAAGCCGGAACAAGTTATTGATTATCTGACTATTTGCGGTGATGCGAGCGACAATGTCCCGGGGGTTCGCGGGGTAGGCGAAGTGGGGGCGAAAAAGCTCCTTACAAAGTTCGGCACCGTGCAGGGAATCTACGAAAATCTGGATTCACTCACCCCGAAACAACGGGAACTTTTCGAAGCCGCACGGGACCATATTGACCTCAGCCGCTTTCTTGTGACGATAAAGACGGACATCCCTCTGGAGGACTTCCCCACCTCTTCAATGAAGGTGCAGACGCACTACGGGAAAGGTATATTTGAACTTTTCGACCTCTACGAGTTCGGTTCGCTGAAAAAATATCTCGGAGAGGCCCCGGCGGATTATTCTTCCGGCTCATCAAGTGCGGTGAAGGCTTCACAGTTCAGTTTTACGGAATCTTCGCCCGAAGAAGTCCGCTCTCTTGCAAAGAAAAGCGGGGTGTGCGCCCTTGTGCTTAGCGGAGAAAGACTTACAATGGCCTCAATGGATAAGGCTGTCCATAACGAGGGGGGCTATGGAGCAGATGGAATCAAGGGGGCGGATGGCAAGTCAGCGGAAGAAAACCTCGGCGAAATGAAAGTATGCGAGGCGGCCCCCGAAGATTTTCGCGAAGTGCTTGAGGATGAAGGCATTGCAAAATATGGTTATAATCTCAAAGACTACTGGAAACTCCTCCGGTATTCCGGCGCATCCACATCTGTCGGGGGTAGTAAAGTTTCTGACATCCTCCTTCGCGGAAGCCTCCGGGACATAGAACTTATGGATTATCTTCTGAACCCGGAGAAAACCCATAAAATCGATGCCCTGTCAAAGACGGAACTGGGGGTCAGCGTGGAGGCGGAAGACGCTCAGAAGGAGTCCCAGAAAGAACTTTCACTCTTTGAGGAGGCGGAGGACTCCCCTTCTGCCGGAAGCCATCTGAGGGAAGCGGCGATTTGTCTTGCGCTTGGAGAAAAAATAAGGGGGAAAGTTGCCGCAGCGGGGCTGGTGAAGCTCTATGACGAGGTCGAAGAACCGCTTATCCGAGTGCTCGCAAAGATGGAAGCGGAAGGGGTGAAGGTGGACCTTGGACAGCTTCGCAAATACGCTGACAATCTCTCGGCAGAACTCGTTCAAATCCAGAACTCCATCCGGGAGCAAACTGATGAACCAACGCTTAACATCCTATCCCCCAAGCAGATAGGTCAGGTACTCTTCGAAAAGCTGAAGCTTGACCCGAAGATGAAGGCAAAAAAGGACGTCCGCTACGTCTACCCCACCGACGAGGAAACTCTACTCTCCCTTGCGGACAAGTCCCCAGTCGTGGAGGAAATCCTTGAATACAGAGCGGTGCGCAAGCTTCTTTCCACCTACATCGAGCCGTTTCATAATCTCGTGAGCCCCACAACAGGCAAAGTGCACACGACTTTCAATCAGGCGCTTACAGCCACAGGAAGGCTCAGTTCCTCCCGCCCCAACCTCCAGAATATCCCGATAAGGACCGAACGGGGCAAGGAAATCAGGAAAGCCTTTGTGCCTTCCCGGGAGGACGGGGTCATCGTCTCTGCGGACTACTCCCAGATTGAACTCAGAGTGATGGCGCACCTAAGCTGCGACTCTCATCTGATTGAGGCCTTCCGTGCAGGAGAGGACATCCACAGGATGACGGCATCCAAGATATTCTCGGTGCCGCTGGAGGAAGTCACCCCGGAGCAGAGAAGGGTCGCAAAGACGGCGAATTTCGGCATAATGTACGGAATTTCGGCATTCGGGCTTGCACAGAGACTGCGCATTTCCCGAAGCGAAGCCAAGCAGATTATCGACGACTATTTCCGCCATTTCCCTTCCATCTCCTGCTTCATCGAGGACACGCTCGCATCCGCAAGAGAGAACGGTTACGTGGAGACGGTTTTCGGACGCAGACGCTATATATCCGACATCAACTCCCGCAACGCAACAGTCCGCGCCCTTGCTGAGCGGAACGCGGTCAATGCCCCGATTCAGGGCACTGCGGCTGACATTATCAAAATTGCGATGATAAATGTGGACAGGAGGATGAGCGAGGAAGGCCTGCAAAGCCGGATGGTTCTCCAGATTCACGACGAACTGCTTTTTGATGCGCTGGAGAGCGAAGCCCCTAGACTCAAAGCTCTAGTTATTGAAGAGATGGAAAATGTCACTAAACTTTCAGTACCACTAACAGTTGAATGCAATGAAGGAAAAAACTGGCTCGAAGCTCACTGACCTGGGCGACAAAGAACTAATCCAAAGGGCCAAGGAACAGGACCAGATGGCCTTCGTAATACTCTACGAGCGTTACCGCAATGCGCTGGGCACCCACATAGCCCGCTTCGTTTCGAACCGCGAGGACATTGAGGACATCTGCATTGAGACCTTCCAGAAGGCCTTCAGCCGCATTGAACTCTACGACGAGAACTATATGTTCTCCACCTGGCTGTTCAGAATCGGGCAGAACACGGCTTTCGACCACCTGAGCCGGCGCCAGAGAAAGGACGAAAATGTCGTGAGCCTGCAGCCCCTCAGCGGCGACTCTTCACTGGACATCGTCTCCGAGGCAACGTCACCGGAGGAAAGCGTAATCAATCAGGAGGAGTACGACAAGTGGCTCACGGTTATAGAACTTCTTAAAGGGGACTACAAGACGGTGGCTAAGATGTTCCTTGTGGACAACTACGGCTACCAGGAGATTGCAGAAAAACTGGGAATGCCGCTCGGAACGGTGAAGACGAAGATTCACAGGGCACGGGCGCAGCTGATGAAAATGATGGAAATCAATGACGACCTTTTATAACAATTTACACATATAGATTTTATTGCAATGAATTTTTCAGAATTTAAGGATATAGTTTTGCGGGAGTTCCCTTTTGTTTCAAAGACTCAGATTTCGCAGTTTGAGGCTATGGAGGGACTCTACCGGGAGTGGAACTCGAAAATTAACGTCGTGTCAAGAAAAGACATCGACAATCTTTACGAACACCACATCCTGCATTCGCTCGGGGTGGCTCTATATCTGAAGTATCAGCGTCCGGATGTTTACTCCAGTTGGATTGGTGCCTCAGGCTGCAGCGGTCAGGAGGACGAACTGACGGGCACGAAGGGATTCTCGGAGAGCGGCGTTCAGGCAAGCTCTGAGGAGCATTCTGAAAACGGGAAAACGGTGGTGAGCGTTCTGGACCTTGGCTGCGGAGGAGGATTCCCGGGGATTCCCCTCGCGGTGCTTTTTCCTTCCGTGCACTTTACCCTCTGCGACTCCATCGGGAAGAAAATCACGGTGGCGCGGGAGGTCGCTCTTTCGCTGGGTCTAAAGAACGTTGAGACGGTGAACGCGAGGGCGGAGTCATTGCCGGAGAAATATGACTGGGTGGTCTCCAGAGCCGTGACCTCGCTGGAGAACTTCCTCCCCTGGGTAAAAGGAAAGTACCGCGAGGGCATACTCTACCTTAAAGGCGGAGACCTCAGCGAGGAGATTGCCCAGGCGATGGGACGATGGAAACTGCCCAAAGGGTCGGTCGGAGTTTGGCCAATTTCATCCGTGCTCAGCGACGACTTCTACGATGGCAAGATGGTAATTTCCATCCGGTAAGTGGCCGAATAAAAAAATAGACTGCGCCTTTCACATAAGCTAAAGGACAAATTAGCGCCGGCGTCAAAATTTTCAGCAAAAAACTTTGGCGGATTAAGTTAAAAAGACTACCTTTGCAGTCCCTTTTGCGATGAATGGGCTTTGGAAGTCCTTCCGTGGGGTCTGAGATGGGGCGAGAGCTTCTCTCATTCAAAGAAAAAATTGAAAAATATAAAAAATAAAATAAGATGAAAAGAACATTCCAGCCTTCTATCCGCAAGCGTCGCAACAAGCACGGCTTCCGCGAGCGTATGTCCACACCTAATGGACGCAGGGTGCTTGCATCCCGTCGTCGTCACGGACGTAAGAAATTGACAGTATCATCTGAGGACAGGTACTAAACCTGCGCTCAAAGTGCTAATGAAAGTAAGATGTCCAATAAGATTGGGCATCTTTTTTTGTATATTTGTGTGTCTTTTGGGGCATCTTTTCCCATCTCCTCAGGTCATTTAGAGTCACTAAACTCCCATCGGAGATAGAAAAATCTGCCTCCAAAATCCACAACAAAAACGATTAGGATTAAATAAGAAGTATTTTTTCCATCTCCTCAGGTCATTTAGAGTCACTAAACTCCCATCGGAGATAGAAAAATATAAGTTCTTAAGATATTAGGGTCAAAGAGAGTGAACATTATGGACAACGAGAAAGTTAAAGAAGTATTCGGCAAATACTCCCCCGAGGGCATCGCCCTCATCTCGAAAGCCTGGGACATCGCAGAGGCTAAACTCGCAGGGCAGGTCCGCGGAAACGGGCATCCCTTCTTCGAGCACCCTCTGAACGTTTCGAAGATAGTCTGCGACGAAATCGGACTTCCTCCGGAGTGCGTCGCTGCGGTTTTCCTTCACGAAGCCCAGCGGTTCGACGAGGTAAAACAGGCCCCGGAGGGCTTCCCGCACGATGTTCAGGAGATGGTGGACGGGCTGAATAAAATCGCCGCCATAAAACCGAAAGACACCCGCCTCGAAGCCGAAAACTACAAGAAGCTCATAGTTTCATATTCGCGCGACCCGCGCGTCACTGTCATCAAACTTGCTGACAGACTGGAGATTATGCGCTCTCTCGACATTTTCCCAAAATCTTCCCGCGAGCGCAAGATCCTTGAGACCCTTCTTCTCTACATCCCGCTTGCCCATCAGCTGGGGCTCTACAATATGAAGAGCGAGATGGAGGACATCTATTTCCGCTTTGCCGACCCGGAGCAGTACCGCGCCATCACAAATAAACTCCGCGCCACGGAGAGTGACCGCCAAAAACTCACGAGCCAGTTCATTGAGCCGCTCAAGCAGAAACTCTCCGACAACGGCATCCAGTACAAGCTTAAAATCCGCACCAAAACCGCCTGGTCCATCTACAACAAGATGCGCAAGCAGAAAGTGCCTTTCGAAGGGGTCTATGACGTGTTTGCCATCCGTTTCATCATCGACTGCGACAGCAACCGCGAGACAGAACAGGCCCTGTGCTGGAAGGTTTTCGGCTATGTGACCGAGGAGTACGAGCAGGACACCAACCGTCTGCGCGACTGGCTTTCCAACCCCAAGCCCAACGGCTACGAATCTCTGCACATCACGGTCAAGAACAAGCAGGGTGCCTACATCGAGGTGCAGATCCGCACCAAAAGAATGGACGAGACGGCGGAGAGCGGTCTTGCCTCACACTGGTCCTACAAGGGAATCTCCCACGAAGAAACTCTTGACAACTGGCTGAAGTCGGTCCGCAACATCCTCGAACACCCTAAGAGCGAGGACGAGAAATCCGAGTTCTATCAGGACGAGCTCCCCACCCCGCCGGAAAAGGAAATTTTCGTGTTCACCCCAAGCGGCGAACTTCGCAAACTCCCCGCAGGAGCCACCGTGCTTGATTTTGCCTTCGACATCCACTCCAATCTCGGTGTAAAATGCACGGGGGGAAAGGTGAACGGCAAGGTCGTGCCAATCAGGGAGAAGCTCAAGACGGGAGACATCGTGGAGATTCTCAGCGGAAAGAACCAGAAACCGGCTTCCGACTGGCTTAATTTCGTGGTAACCTCCAAGGCGAAGGCGAAAATCCGTCAGAAGATGGCAGAGGCCGAGTTCGAACAGGCCTCCGAAGGCAAGGAGATGCTCTCAAGAAGGCTAAAAAATTGGAAAATTGAGCTTCAGGACGACCTGCTTGCCGCCCTTATGAAAAAGCACCAATTCAAGACACTTAACGCCTTCTATGCTGCCGTAGGAAACGGAGAAATCGACGTTTTCGAAATCAGGGACTTCATTCTAGCCGGGGGTGATGCACCGAAAATACCGACCGAGGACCCATCCAAGCAGACAAAGACCGTCAGCGAGCACGCCTCTAAGGGCGGCGGAGACGACATCCTCGTCATTGATGCAAAAAACGTGAAGGGACTGGACTACAGGATGGCTAAGTGCTGCAACCCTGTCTTCGGAGACGACGTGTTCGGGTTCGTAAGCCGTCTTGACGGAATCAAAATCCACCGCATTTCCTGCCCGAACGCGGCAAGGCTGATGGAGGCATATCCGTACCGGATTCAGAAAGTAAGATGGAGCGACACCCCGTCTTCATCCAATTTCCAGGTGACCCTGAGGGTCGTTGCTGCGCACGAACCGTCGATTGTGAACGAAATTATGGACGTCGTCAACAGTTTCAGGGCATCAATGCGCTCGTTCAATGTGAACGACAACCCGCGCAGCGGCACCTACGACATCCTTCTGAAGGTCGCAGTGCCGAGCAATCTGGAGCTGGACAAGGTGATTTCGCAAATCAGAAACCTCAGGAACGTAAT
>CAVJRU010000074.1:9757-10166 GCA_963652025.1 bacterium | reverse complement strand
GTTGCGGCGAAAACGCATACTGTCCTTCTGGATACTCTTGTCGCGAAGCTGGGCCACAAAGCTGTTCAGAGCCGAATTCTGCTCCCCGAGATTGATGACTTTCATAATAGCACGATTAACCTCGCAAAGTTATCCATTTTTCTTGAAATCAGCGAATAAAGCGCACAGTTTCCGCGGAAGTTGCCCCTAGAGCTGCGTCACCACCTGGTCACAGCAGCTGTAGTAGCTGTCCCCCGAGATGATTATATGGTCGAAGAGGACAATATCCAGCGAGGCAAGCGCATTGCGGAGCGAAGAGGTCATCTTGAGGTCCGCACGGCTCGGCTCGGGAGAGCCGCTCGGGTGATTATGGAATAGAATCACTCCTGTTGCCTTTTTCTCAAGGGCGTACTCGGCCACCATCCTGGAG
>CAVJRU010000074.1:0-9639 GCA_963652025.1 bacterium | reverse complement strand
CGTGGTCAAGCACCCTGAGGCGCGGCTGCAGGAGCTTGCAGGCCTGACGGGTGTCGCGAATCGCCCCACGCATCGTGACGGGCATCTCCGCCGCACACCGTCTTCCGAGCTCGAACGCCGCCACAATCTGGCAGGCCTTGCTGAATCCCACCCCACCCACCGAGCTCACCTTGTCCAGCGAAAGCGAGGAGAGAGTGCAGAGCCGGTTGTCAGTCATAGCGAACAGCTCCCGGGCCACATCCACGGCATTTTTCCCCCGCGCCCCCGATCGGATGAGTATCGCAAGCAGTTCAACATTAGACATAGCCATAAGTCCCCTCTCCCGCAGTTTCTCTCGCGGCCGTTCCTCCAAAGTTAAATCCTGTATTTTCATAATCCAAAATTTCTCAAGTATCAAACTTATTTCATATAAACCCTCATCTCACAAAAAAAATTACGCTCCCCAAATCAGGGAGCGCAATTTCAGTATAAATCTCAAAACAGGATTCAAAAAAAAGAAATTCCTGTTCAAAAAAAAGAAAAACTTTTTCTTTAATCTAACTCAAAGTAAGCGTGCCGCTTAGGCGGTTTTTACACCAGGCCGGAGAAGCCCATAAACGCCATCGCCATTATGCTCGCAGTGATAAGCGCGATAGGAATCCCCCTAAAAGACTTAGGAACATCGTTCAGAGCGAGAGTCTCGCGGATGCCGGCGAAGAGAATCATCGCAAGGCCGTAGCCGAGAGAAGTCGCGAAAGCGTAGAAGACTGACTCTCCGAGATTGAGGTAGTGCGCCGGAAGGCCGAAAGTGAACTCCTTGGTCACAACGATGAGAGCGACTCCGAGAACGGCGCAGTTGGTCGTAATGAGCGGAAGGAAAATTCCGAGCGCAGAATACAGAGAAGGACTCACCTTCTTCAGCACAATCTCCACCATCTGCACGAGAGCTGCAATCACAAGGATGAATGCGATAGTCTGCAGGAACTCGATGTGAAGCGGCGCAAGAACGTAGCTCTGAAGAAGATACGTAACGAGAGTGGAAAGGGTGATGACGAAGCACACCGCTCCGGACATACCCACCGCAGTCGAAAGTTTGTTGGAAACTCCCAGGAACGGGCAGATGCCAAGGAACTGCGAAAGCAGGATATTATTGACGAATATCGCTGATATAAAGATAATTACATATTCCATAAAGCCTTTCTCCCCTATTTTTTAGATGTGAGTTTTCTGAAAAGCACGATGAGGTAGCCCAGCACCATAAACGCACCCGGAGCGAGGACGAACACGAGGATGCCGTCTCCCGGGATGAACTTCCATCCGAAAGCGGAACCGTTTCCGAGGATTTCCCTCACGAGGCCGAGGATGGTAAGAGCGATGGTGAATCCGAGACCGATGCCGATGCCGTCGCAGGCTGACTCGAGAACTGTGTGCTTGTTTGCGAACGCCTCAGCCCTTCCGAGCACGATGCAGTTCACAACGATAAGCGGAATGAACAGACCGAGTGTTTCATAGATGTCAGGAACGTATGCCTGCATCAGGAACTGAAGGAGGGTTACGAACGTCGCGATGATTACGATGTAGGAAGGAATCCTGACCTTGTCCGGAATAAAACGCGCAACGGCTGATATAGCCATATTGGAGAGGATGAGAACGAACATAGTCGCAAGTCCCATACTCATACCGTTGATTGCGGAAGTCGTGGTGGCAAGCGTAGGACACATACCCAGAAGGAGCACGAATGTAGGGTTCTCCTTCAAAAGACCGTTTACAATATATTTAAGCTTACTCATTGCAGTTTCCTCCATTATTTTGAGACTCAACTCCCTCCCCTTCAAGCGGAACAGGTGTGGAAGCGATTGCAGCGGCCACCTTCACCGCAAGAGCGACGGCCTTGGTGTAGGCGTTGGAAGTGATTGTGGCAGCGGTAATTGCATCGATATCTCCGCCGTTTTTCTTTACTTCAAGCTTAGTCTTTGAAGGGTCAAGCATCTTGAACTGGTCAGCAAAAGCGGGCTCGGTGCACTTTGCTCCAAGACCCGGGGTCTCGCTGTGGGAAAGAACCTTGGTGTTGTAAACGACTCCGTCCGGAAGCACTCCGACCATAAGGCTCACAGGACCTCCGAAGCCGGTGCAGGCAGCTGTCACAGCGCATCCAAGCGGTGTGTGCGACTCGTCGTAAACGACATAATAGCTATAAGGCTGTCCTTCATACTCGAAGGAAAGAGACTCGGACATTGAGGCGAACTCCGGAAGAACCTCCGCGATTGCCCCGCGAAGCTTCTCCGCGGCAGCCTTTTCAATAGGCGCCTTGGTGATTGCATACACGCCGCCCAGAAGCACCGAGCAGACAAGGCAGATCACCGTAAGGCAGATTACCATATTCTTGAAAGTGGATTTCATTGCCATAGCTTAAGCCCTCCCGTATTTTCTCTGATGGAACGCCTTGTTGATGAGCGGAACCGTCATATTCATAATAAGGATTGCGAACGAAACTCCCTCCGGGTATGAGCCGAAGTAGCGGATGAGCATCGTCAGAAGGCCGATTCCCACTCCGTAGAGGACTCCGCCCCAGCAGTTCATCGGGCTGGTGACATAGTCGGTTGCCATAAAA
Organism: bacterium; assembly: GCA_963652025.1. Taxonomy (GTDB): domain Bacteria; phylum Bacteroidota; class Bacteroidia; order Bacteroidales; family UBA932; genus Cryptobacteroides. The sequence continues at coordinate 7,049 of CAVJRU010000074.1, read as the reverse complement.
ATGGCTCCGAGAAGAAGACCTCCGGTCATAAGGTTGAAGACGATAAAACTGCCAAGACCCATTGCAGGAGTAGCTACAAGGCCGTAGATGAGCGCGAAAACAGCGACTGTTCCGAGAATTGAAAGAGTAATCCACGGCTTGATGACCTTGCGGCAAAGAAGATATACAAACCCAAGAAGAAGCGCCGCTGCTGAAAGCTCTCCGGCAGAACCGCCGCAGGTGTTAAGAAGAAGCACTCTCCAGTCAAAGGAGCCGAGAGCCTCGACACCCTGCTCGTTGAGAACTCCCAGAAGCGTAGGGCCTGAAACGGCGTCAACGCTGCCGAAAATTCCCGTAGGGGTGTATGCCCAGTCGGTCATATATGCCGGGAAGGAGAGCAGGAGGAATACCCTGGCTGCAATCGCCGGATTGAAAACATTCTGTCCCAGACCGCCGAAAGTCATCTTCACTACTCCGATGGCAATCACTGCGCCGATTACCAGCACCCACCACGGGCAGGAAACCGGAACGTTGAGCGCGAGGAGCACGCCAGTCACGACAGCGGAAAGGTCGGTGATTGAAATGGGCTTTTTGAGAAGGAACCTGTTTATGAGATATTCAATCCCGACGCAGGAAACTACGCTCACCGCGAGCAGAAGAAGTTCTTTCCAGCCATAGAGAAGGCAGGAAAGCACCACTGCAGGGAGGAGCGCTATAATCACATCAAGCATAAGCCTCCGTGTGGAAAGCTCGCTGTGGATGTGAGGTGATGGTGAAACTATCTTGTTCATATTCAATTATTTTCCTCCATTATTTCTTTGCGGCGGCAGCTGCTGCGGCTGCTCTTCCGCGGATTATCTTGATGACGTCGCCCTTCGCAATCCTGATCGTGTCGAGAAGCGGAATGTTTGCAGGGCAAGTGTAGAGGCAGCATCCGCACTCGATGCAGTCCTGAACTGAAGCGGCCTCCAGTTCGTCCTTCATACCGTGAAGGGCGAGCTTGTTCAGAAGGAACGGCTCCAGGCCCATAGGGCAGGCATCGGCGCATTTTCCGCAGCGGATGCAGTTGGACTGAGGGGCGCGACGGGTCTGCTCCTCGGTCAGGTACAGAAGCGAAGATGAACCCTTAACCGTGCAGGCGTCGAGGTTCGCGATGGCCTTTCCCATCATAGGACCACCTGAAACGATTTTTGCGGCCTCCTCAGGCACTCCACCGGCGTACTCCGCGATGTAGGAAAGCGGCATACCGATGCGGAAAAGGTAGTTGTGCTGCTTCTCTTCAGGAAGGCAGTTTCCCGTGACGGTGAGAGTGTTGGTGATGAGCGGCATATTCTTCTGCACAGCCTCATAGACTGCGAGCGAAGTCGCAACGTTCTGAACCACAGCGCCCACGTCGATAGGAAGTCCCATAGACTTCACTTCCCTCTTCATAACAGCCGCGATGAGCTGTTTCTCTCCGCCCTGCGGATATTTTTTCTTCAAAACCTGCACCCTGATGCCTTCGTAGCCAAGAGATGCGACGGCGTCTTTCATTGCCGCAATGGCCTCAGGCTTATTCTCCTCGATGCCGATTACGACAGGGCAGCCTCCGAGAACCTTCTGCATAAGGGCGGCTCCGATAACGATTTCACGGCTACGCTCAATCATAATGCGGTTGTCGGAAGTAAGATATGGCTCGCACTCGGCACCGTTCAAAATCAGGCAATCCGCCTTCTTTCCCGGAGCCGGGCAAAGTTTCACGTGGGTTGGGAATGTAGCACCGCCGAGTCCCACGACTCCGTTCGCCTTGATGCGGCCAACGATGAAATCCTTATCGTCCGGGATGGTGGTGACGAGGTCCTTTGATGTGTCGATTCCATCTGCCCAAACTTCCTCTTCAGCTACTGCTATCTCGATGTGAGTCATCCAGTTGCCGGAGAGGTCCTGACGCGGAGCGATTGACTTCACAACTCCAGTTGCAGGAGAGTGAACGAAAGCGGAAATGAATCCGCCCGGCTCTGCGATGACCTGACCGGTCTTCACCTCTGCACCGACTTCGACTATAGGCTTTGCCGGTGCGCCAAGATGCTGTGCCATAGACACATACACTGTCTTAGGAAGAGGGAGAGTTTCTATCTTGCAGGCAGCGGAGATTTTGCTGTCATTGGGGTGAACACCGCCAATTCTGAAAGTAATTTTCTTGCTCATTATTTCTCCTCCTTTACTACTTTTTCTTCTGTTACAGGGGCCTCCTTCGCTGCTGTCTCAGCCTTTGGAGACTCAGCCGGCTTTGCAACCGGTTCAGCCTTTGGAGACTCAACAGGCTTAGCGGCCGTCTCAGCCGCCTTTGGAGCCTCGGCAGGCTTTGCTGCAGGTGCAGCCTTAGGCGCAGGTGCGGCCTCGGCTGGCTTTGGCGCCGGAGCCGGTTTTACTGCTGGCTTAGGGAAATTCACGTCGTGGATTGCGCCGGTCGGGCACTCAAGCACGCATTTGCGGCAGAGCTTGCACTTTGTGAAGTCGATGTAGGCCACATTGTTCTCCACGGTGATGGCATCGTGGGTGCAGGCTTTCGCGCACTTTCCGCAGCCGATGCAGGCAGCCTTGCAGGCCTTGCGGGCAACCGCGCCCTTGTCCTTGTTGATGCAGGAGACATAAACCCTCATTCCGCGAGGACCCTTTGCGCGAAGCTCAATCACGCCCTTAGGGCAGGCTTTTGCGCACGCGCCGCAGGCGGTACACTTGCTCTCATCCACAACAGGAAGACCGGTCTCCGGGTCCATAGAAATGGCTCCGAACTGGCAGGCGGCAACGCAATCTCCGCAGCCCAAGCAGCCGTAAGAGCAACCTGTGTCTCCGCTATAAAGCGAAGCCTTCACGCGGCAGGACTGCACTCCGTCATACTGAGTGGTCTTCGGCCTGTTGGCGCAAGTTCCGTTACAGCGGACAACGGCAACCATAGGGGCTTTATCCGCCACGGTCATCCCGAGGATTCCAGCCACCTTTTTCATAGTTTCGTTTCCGCCGACAGGACAGTAGTTGTTGTCGAGGTTAGGCGCCCCGACGCAGGAAGTGGCGAATGCACGGCAGCCTGCAAATCCGCAACCGCCGCAGTTCGCACCCGGCATCACAGCCTCGACCTCGTCTATTCTCGGGTCCTCTTCCACCTTGAACTTCTTGGCTACGAAGAAGATGGAGACCGAGAGCAGCAGACCCAGGAGGGTGATTACCGCAATAGTCCAAATAATCGTGTTTACCATATTTAGTTTTTTAGTTTAGTCCTTTATATAAAACACAAACTCATTTTTCAGTTTGTCGCGAAGGAGCCATATGACGAAATAGTACACGAGCACCGCGCCGACTCCTGAGAGCCCCGCGATGAGTTCGTTAACGTTAACGGCACACAAAGTTAAGACAATTATCAATAAAATGATCAAAGGAATTACATAAGATATCCACACCGCCTTGAGTCCCATCGTCTGCTTGAGCGCAAGGTTCACCGTGTCTCCAACCTTATACTCCGTGTATGGGTCGGTAGGCAGAACGACCAGCTTGCTTTCCTCCTCTGAAAAGCCGCACAGGCCCTTTGCGTGACACGCCGCACAGGCGGACGAAGAGATGATTTCCACAGATGTGAACTCCGGGGTTATCTCCACGATTCTACCCTCGTGGGATATTTCTTTTTCTTTAGCCATATTTATGCAATATCAATAATCCTATCCAAACCTCGCGGAGTCAGAACCCGACAAAGCGGGGTTATTTTTTCTTGACAAGCGACGAAAACTCGTGAGACAGGCCGCTGTAAGAAGTCATCCTGCCGTTTGCCTTTCCAACCAGCAGAGGAGCCTCGAAATAGACCGGAAGACGGTTCTTGTCATCGGAGATGTAGATTGTCATATCGGTGTCGCTTTTGAACACCTCGCCGGCAAGCAACCTCGCTCCGAAACGCAGTACCTTCACAGTCCCAAGTCCCTTAATATCAATGGTTTCACGTCCGTAATAGATAAAATGCACATTAAAAACCTCGTCATCAATGGCAAAAGTCATCGGATAACGGACCTCGGGCACGACGACAGAAAGGTTCATATTTCTCGCCAGGAAAAAGAGCGACGGAAGGTCGTAAGTACATTTGTCCCACGGCAGTTCGACGTTCCTCTGTCCGTGCGTCGTAGAATATGCGTCCGCACAGATTACAGCCCGCTCGTGGTCGTAGATGAAACTATTTGTCGAAACATATTTCCCCTCGTGAGAGTCGCGGGTAAATTTGAGCGGCCTCAGGCCGTCACAGGTAAACCAGGAATTGAAGTCCTCGCGAACCTTGAAGAAGAGGTCAAAAACACGGGTAGTCTTGCCGCTCACCTCGCAGTGATATGCCGGAGTGCCGTTAAAATTTTCCTGCGTGAGGACAATTTCGGCCGTTCCGACATCGGAGTTGATCATTCCCCAGGTGTAGTGCATCGTAAACCCGAGCCTCTCCCCCTCCTTAAAGGCGAGGGAATCCCTCTGAAGGCTTCCCACAGGGATGCAACCGGTTTTAAGTGAATCCTGCGCCGGAAGATTGGTTCCACAGAGGAGAAGGCCACAAAAAACTAAAAGGAAAACGACACCGGTAAACTTGGACTTCATTGCCAGTAAATTTTTAGGAATCAAAGCGTTGGAAGACTATATGCCGCTAACGAACTCGTCAGATCCGCCGCCGAATCCCCCATCCATCGGAGGGTAATAATCCATCGGGGAAGAATCGCCGTTCATAGCCGAGCTTACGCTGTCCGCCTGATTAAAGGTGCTGTCGGCCTCGTCCACGAAACGCACTTCCTCGTGATGGAACCTCAGGTCAATGTCGCCGATTTCGCCGTTACGGTGCTTCGCGATAATCAGCTGAGTTTTTCCCTGGTCCTCCGGAGAGGCGGCCATTCCCTGATAGTCAAGACGATGGATGAAAAGCACCATATCCGCATCCTGCTCGATTGAGCCTGACTCACGAAGGTCGCTAAGCTGAGGACGACGGCGGCTGCCGTCCCTCATCTCGGACTGACGGGAAAGCTGCGAGAGGGCAATTATCGGAATCTGAAGTTCCTTTGCCGTTGCCTTGAGATTACGGGAAATCGCAGCCACCTCCTGCTCACGCATTCCGCGCAGTTCAGCCGGTCCCTGCATCAGCTGGAGATAGTCCACAATAACAAGCTGCACTTTTTTATCGGCTACAAGCCTCTTCACTTTTGAACGGAACTCGTTGACCGGAAGAGCCGGAGTGTCGTCAATGTACAGCGGAGCCTTGGCAAGTTTCCCCAGACGAGTCTCAAGCTGCGTCCACTCGTAAGGCTCAAGCTTCACCGCGCCCTTGATTTTCTTCGCGTCAATCCTCGCCTCTGAAGTCATCATACGCTTTGCAAGCTGGATTGTAGGCATCTCAAGTGAGAAAATCGCCACTGGGATATTGAAGTCTACGGCGGCGTTGCGCGCGACATTCAGCACGAACGCTGTTTTACCCACTGAAGGGCGGGCGGCAAGGATTATAAGGTCTGAAGGCTGCCAACCGTTTGTGACGCTGTCAAGGGTAGCGAAACCGGAAGGCACGCCGTTCAATCCCGGATTGTCCTGTGCTTTCTGCATAGCCTCGAGGGCATCGTTGATGGCGCTTCCAATCTGCTGAGCTTCCCTCTTGACGTTGGTCTGAATGGCTTTATAGAGCTCTGTCTGAGCCATATCCATCAGATTGTCCAAGTTTGCGGACTCATTGTAAGACTCTCTGAGAATTTTGTAGGAAGCGGTGATGAGTTCCCTCTGAATGAACTTCTCTTTGAGAATCTTTATGTTGTACTCGACATTCGCCGCGGAAGCAACTTTAAGGGAAAGCTGCGCAAGTGTCTGGTTACCCCCCACCGCGTCAAAATTGCCTTTGGTGCGGAGCATCTGACCGGTCGAAATGAGGTCAATGGTCACGTGCTGATTCGAGAGCTCTGTCATCGCCTCGAATATCATTTTGTTCTTCTGGGAATAGAAGCATCGGGGAGAAAGTTCTCCCATTGCAGTTTCAACGCAGGCAGGCTCAATGAGCAGCGCGCCGAGGACAGCCTCTTCAACATCAAGAGCTTGAGGCGGTTTGTTTCCCATCTCAAGCCCTAGATTGTCAAGATTTACATCCTGCTGTGCTTTACCGCTCCTGGCCGTCCGTGGTTTTCTCTCGTCGGAAGCCATAGTTTCAGTTTATTTAACGCAGTAGACTGCTTTTTATCAGACTCTTATTATTCGAATTCAGGATTGACAAGAATCCTTCCGCAATACTCGCAGATGATAAGCTTGCGATTGGAAGCGATGTCAATAAGCCTCTGAGGAGGGATGGTGCTGAAGCAGCCTCCGCAGGAGTCGCCGTTGAATACGGAAACGACTGCAAGGTGATTGTGATTGCTCTCGCGGATGCGGTCATATGCGCTCATAGTCCTTGCGTCAATCTTTCCGGCAAGCGCATTCCTCTTCTCCTGAAGAACAGCCTCGTCCTTAGCAGTGGACTCTACGATGGTTGAAAGCTCATCTTTCTTTGCAGCGAGGTCATCGCAACGTACAGTGAGTCTCTCTTTCAGGACCTCGATATCAGCCTTCTTGGCTGAAATCCTTTCCTTCGCCTCGCCGATGTTCTTTTCGGCAATCTGACGAAGAAGCTCCTGGTTTTCAATCTCTTTATTGATTGAATCGAACTCACGGCTGTTGGAAATATTCTCAAGCTGAGAGCGATATTTCTCAATCTGCATATCGCACTCAACGATGTTATGCTTGTTCTCGGCGATACCGCGAGTGTACTCCTCAATCATAGCGTTAAGGTGCGCTGACTTGGCCTTGATTTCCTCAATCTCGTTTTCAAGTCTCTCCACTTCCTCCGGGAGTTCACCGCGGAGCTGCACGATTTTGTCGATTGCGCAGTCGGTCTGCTGAAGTTCATAGAGGGTCTTGAGTTTCTCCGCAACGCTTGCGTCAGAATCCGCAAAGTTCTTACGGATAGAGACAAAGGTCTCGTGCTGGTCAATCGGAGTCTCGATTTTCTTAGTCTTTTTTGTTGTAGCCATATCGCTTAGAAATAATATATCGGGTTGGTGTCT
>CAVJRU010000073.1:5034-10266 GCA_963652025.1 bacterium | reverse complement strand
GACAACTCGGCAGAGAGAAACTGCAAGAGTATATCGACAAAGGTTTAACCCTAAATCAAATCAAGGATGAATGCAAGAATAGCACGCAGGCTCCGCAAAAAGATTCAGAACCCTCGCTATTATGAGAGAAGAATCCGCGACCTATCCAATGAGTTGACGGCAATCCGCAATCTATCCCCGTCCTATTGGGAAGTCCTCAACTGGGAACAGGTGGAAAAGAGGGAGCGCAGAACGGCGAACAAGATAGAATACTATAAAAGAAGCCTGAACGCGCTTCGCAGCGAGTCCAGACTAAACCTATAAAAATTTTAGTAATATGGGCAAAAATAGAAAAAGAAATATGAAAGTCAAAGAATTAATCGAGATTCTTCAAGGCTTACCGCAAGACCTCCTTGTCGTAACGCAGGACGGACTTGACTATTGGAACGCGACCGAAGTGGTCGTGGTGGAACATAATGGATTTGATAAAGTGTTGATACAATGAAAGAAATAATTCTTCACATCTACTCCGATGAGAACGGAAACATCCTCGCGGAGAAGCAGGATGACAGAACGATGATGGTTCTGAACATCGCAGGGTATATTACCAATGAGTTCTTCGTAGAAAAGAACGTGTTTGCGATGGATGCTCTCCTCGGCGTGGTTTGCCACGTCCTCGCAAGAGATTCCTCCGGCAATATGGAGAAGGACTTCATTCGTGGTATCAAGAATAATTGTCCCGAGATGCGGAAACTCTACGAGCGGTACATCAAGGATATAGAAAATAACACATTGAGTTAGTATGGATAAGGAAACGAAAAAGAAGATTCGCTCGGAGATAGACCATTCCACTATCCCAGACGAGATGAAAGTTCTCTATCAAATGGCCGCCGCAACCTCTCTGATGTGCGAGCAGATAGACAATAGAATCCGCGCCATATTCGCCAAGAACGGCTTTTATAGCCGTCCGAATGACCTGCTTTCCGGCATCACGGACTACTGCAAGGCGGTCAAGACCGCATCGTTCCTTTTCTCGCAGAGAATCGAACCGCAGATAATCGGAGCGACAATCGGGGTGGGCGGAACAAAGTCCTACGACTGGTTCAACTCCGATAGCAACGAATTGTGCCAGCTCGTTCTTCTCTATATCGACCGATGCGCGAGGGACAACGACAACTATAACAAGATAATCGACTTCTTCCTGTCCTTGACATCGGGAGAGATATTCAAGGAGGAAGATATAAATAAGTACGTTCTCGGTGGATAGGATATATTGGCAGGGTGTAAACCTCGTTCACTCGGGCATAGTCCATAAGCAGGTGGAGGACACCCTCTATGTGCGTATGGATAACGGCAAGATGATGTTGGTTGACAAATCAAGTGTATTGAAATGGGAAAAACAATAATCGCAATAGATCCCGGAGAGAAGGGATTCGTGTCCGTCTATAATGACGGAGAGTTTCAGTTCTTCTCGATTCTCGACAATGACCGCGAGGCTTTGGCCGCGTTCATCAACTCGTTCTCGGACCCGTTCATCGATGCGGTCGCCGTAATGGAGGAAGTCCACGCGGTGTTCGGTTCGTCCGCCAAATCCACGTTCTCCTTCGGGGAGATATTCGGATTCCTCAAAGGACTTCTGATAGCCAACTCAATCCCGTATCACCTCGTCCAGCCGAAGAGTTGGCAGGGCGAGATATGGATTCAGGAAGATAAGGTGTTCCGCTACAAGCACGACGGGAAGAAAATGGTTGACACCAAACGCACGTCCCTCGCGGCGGCAAGGCGGCTCTTCCCCGACCTCGACCTCAAACGCACCCCGAAGTGCAAGATTCCAGACGATAACAAGGTGGACTCCATTCTGATATGCGAGTACGCCCGAAGAAAGAATATATAGGACTACTGAGTCCTTTTTTCGATTGTGTTTTCAAACTGCGAGGGCGGGCCGCCGTGATGGTGTCCCGCCCTTTTTGCGTCTATATCTATCCTCTACTTTGAGAACAGCTCGTATGATACCTCAAAGCCAAATTCAAGCCCGTTTTGGAGATTTCCTCCGCTCGTATAGGCTCCGTATCCCACATTGGGCGAGAACGCCCATTTTCCGTGCCAAAAATCCATTTTAACGCCAATGCCCATACCGACACTGCCTATGGAATACGATGCGCCCATATAGGGCGAAAATGCCCATTTGGGGGATTGCGCAGGAACGGTCTTGGTGATGTATGTTGCCTGTTGATAGGATTCGTGCCAGAGCATCTTCGTTCTGTACCCCTCGACCGCGCACTTGTATGTCTTTCCGTCTGTGTAGGTCGTTTCCGAGATAGGAACGGCAAGGTACAACGTGTCCCGAAGCGTTACAATCATCGGTTTCTCTACAAGGCGGTTCTGATACCTCTCGATGAGGGTTTCGTATTCCTGAATCTTCTCGCTTTTGACAAGTTCAAAGCCTTTCGGAATTGTAACGGATTGGGGGTTATTATCCACGATTGTGTCGCGGATAACTATCGTGTCGCACTTTGTGTTAACGTCCGAATTTGGGGCGTTTCTGTGCGATTTGGAGCCAAACAGAAATCCTGCCGCGAAAATGGCAAGCAGGATTCCCGTAAAAATCAGACATCTTTTCAGATTCATAGCAGTTGGCTTTTCCAACCTCTCGGAAGCGTCATCTCATACGGCACGCCGAAATGGTCGCAGATTGCTTTGACGTGCAACTGCACGATTGTTTCCTTACCTTTCTCGGACGCGAGCCACGCGGCTTCGACCTTGTTATCCATAAAAAGGTTCTCGGTGAGAATCGCGGGCATCCGTGTCTCGGTGAGGACGGTGAATCCCGCCTCCCAGTAGTGGCACTTCGGAACCCAGCGGTTTCCCTGTAATTTGAGGGACTTCGCCACCGAGTAGAAATCCTGCGCAAGTTTCCGGCTTTCCTCCGATGCACCGTTGGATACATACACCATCCACCCTCTCGCATCGTGCCATTGGCGGTCGCCTGCGGCTGCGTTGATGTGGACTGATACATACACCCAATGAACATCGGGGCGTTTCTTCATAACCTCATTTGCGCGGAAAACGCGAGTCCTCAATGTAACATCATCCGTGATAGTTACTATCTCCTGCGTCTCGAATCCGAGGTCGCGAAGGATAGGCGAGAGCCTTGAAACAATCTCACGCGCCCATTCGCCCTCGTAGACGGAGTGGTCGGGACTTCTCTTGCCCGGCGTGTATTTTCTTGCGCCGTGGCCGGGGTCTAATAAAATACCGTATTTCATTACTATTCCGTTTCTTTTTGCTTTTGTAGAATCTCCTTAATGATTTCCGCCATATCGTCCTTCGTAATCAGTTTGCTGATTATCTCGGCGGCCTTCACCTGCTGTGCCCTGGTCTTTTGGTCGGCTTTTTCTCTGACCGACATAAATTCCACCACAAGGAGGAACAATCCGACAAGTAGCGAGAGGACGGGTACACCGACCATAATCTTCAATCCGATTAGTTCATAGAACTTGCAGAAATGCACAAAGATGTCCGCCATCGTAGCAATCATCAATCCACCCTCATAAGAAATGAATTTGGAAAGCGACCTTCGGAGGGCTTCGCTTGTTCTCAATTCGCCACGGAGTTTTGCCTTATAAATGCCTGCGCCGAGGTCTATCGCCATAGCGAAGAAAACAAGGAGCATCACAACGACCGAAATGCGCAGGATTGGCGTTGTGGCAAGCAGCAGGTTATCCATCTTACTCCGTCAATCCTTTGAAGAACTTTTTGAGTGTAGGGAACGCCATAGCCGCGAGAACGAGGACTGCGACTGCGATGAGGTAGGCCTTGCAGTAGATAGCATAGCCGAATCCTCCGATGGCTCCGAGCGCGTATGCGCAGATGCCGAAAAAGTAACCGATTTTCTTAATCATAACACTATAAATTTAAGGGTTTATAAATCTGTCCACGAGGAGCCGCCGTTGGATGTTTTCTTCACTCCGTCCGCGGCCACTCTCAGGCCATAGCTGCCGTTGCGCATCTCGATTATGCTTGTCGTCCCGCTCAGATAGACCGTGAAGTAGGCATTTGCGGAAAGCGCGATACGGAAGCCGTTGTTGGCTATCTCGGACTTCTGTATCTGCTCAATCCACGATATAGAGCTTGCCGACACGCTCCCGCTCGTCTGCATAGAGATAAGGTCGTTGTCCCCAAGCGTCTGGAGATTGCGGAAGGTTGTGCGCACCTTGACAGTGTGTGCTCCGGCGGCCATATATACCTTCTGTGTCGGGATGGTGAGCGTGCTTGTCCTTGTCAGACCGTCGCTGAACGACACCTGCACACTTGCGGAATCACGCACCTCGTCATCAATGAGCAGCTCAATCATCGCGCTCACTGAGTACTCGGTCATCGTGCCGCCGTAGGACGGAGAGATGATTACCGTGCTTGTGATAGCAGGTATGGTGAGCGTCAGTCCCTTTGCGGTTGTCCTGCTCGACAGGGTTGTCGTGCCGACATACTCGCTCGAGGTCGAGGCGGAGAAGGTGTTGGCCTTGCTAAGCGATATGGCGGAGGATGGCTCGTAGATGCTTGTCGCAACAAGGCTCGATAGTTCCCCGCCGTGAATCCTGAGACGCTCGTTCCCGCCGCTCGTGAACATCTGCATCACGTTGCCGAGCAGCTGAAGCCAGCCGTTGTCGTTCTTTGTCTTGAGTGCCTGCGCGGTGAGGTTGTTCGTGTCGATGTATTCGGCGAGAATCTGTTGTGAGAGGACGAGCGAGGTCGCGATAGGCTTCTGAGAGTTGGTCTTCGACCAATAGTAGCCTTCTTTCAGCTTATAGGTCTCGTCCGTGTCGCTCGATGTGTGGTTGTGCTGACAGATGTACGCATTGAACGTGGTCTTGCCGATGATTGCCATATCGGTATCCGTAACCACATCGACATAGCGCAGACCGTCATCCGAGGTCGTGTTGTCCGCCACATCGTTGCGGTACATTCTGCCCGATTCCCATTTCGTCTGTCGGTAGATTCCTCCGGGCTTGCCCGCCGTGCCGATGCCGTCCTTGCCCATATAGGCTACCGAGTAACTTATCTTGTCAGCCTTAGACGTGTCGGTGAACTTGATTGTCGTGCGCGTCCAGAGGTAGTACCCCTGCGGGACCTCGGGCGGAGAGGTGTACCAAGTGCTGATAGTTGACGGGCTTGTCGCGCTGAGGTTGTACCCGTAGTCGATGACCGTGGACGATATACCCGCGCCGTCCTTGCCATCTGTACCGTCCTTGCCGT
>CAVJRU010000073.1:0-5017 GCA_963652025.1 bacterium | reverse complement strand
TCTGTACCGTCCTTGCCGTACCGCGATATGGAGTAGGTCTCGTCCGTAGTGGCGTCAGAGTAGTTAATGGTTGTCCTCGTCCAGAGATAGGCTCCCTCCGGGACTGTGGGCAGGTCGGCCAATGTGTACCACGCGGAAGGCTTCTCCCCCGGTATCATCGATATGCCGTACCGTATGTAGGTGCTGACGATGCCGCGACCGTCAGCCCCCGCCCTTGCCCGCGATATGGTCTGCGAGCCTCGGATTTTCATATCAGCCATAGGACTAATCCGTTACCGAGTGCGCAATCTCCTTTGCTCTCTCCCGCCATTCCTGGAAGGCGGCGTACTCCTCCTCGCCTATGCCCGCGGCGTGGTTGGCGAGTATGGCTTCCACCTCGTCAGCGGTGTACCTGTCCCTCACGAGGGCAGACACCACCTTGCCGTAGTCCAATGCGCCCTCGATGTCCACGTTCTGTGCGGTGAGCAGTGTAACCTTCTCCTTCTTCTTGCCCGCCTCGTATTCCCGCTCTTCGGTCGCGTAGTCGAAGAAAATGCGTGTGATGCGGCCCTCGTGTATTACGTTGACACCGCTCGGAACAACTCCGTTGTAATCAAAATATGCTTTCATAAATCTTGGAATTTATATGTTACCTTTCCCCTTCCGCCTGCCGGAGAACCCCGGCGCGGATGCCGCCGCAACTGCGACTGCACCGCGCCTTATGGTCCTCCGAACTGATTTGGTATTGTAAATTGCTGAGGATTATTTCAAGGAACTTGATACTTACTTTAATTAAATGCTACGACCGTCTACAATGGTGATTGCGCCGTAAAAGGCAGGGCGGGCCCCGAGGTTCGAGCCCGCGAACGACCAGCCGAAGGGCGAGTACGCGTAGAACGGGCCCGAGTACGAGCCGTGCTCCGAGGAACCGCCAACCAGCAGAACCTGCCCGGTTGCATTATTGTAGTTGTAATCGCACCAATAAGAAGAGCTACCTCCGCCAAGTACGGATGGGAAAATGTCGAAATACTCGCCCTTAATCATCTTCTGTACATACCCCGAATCAGTAAGGCGCGTCAGCGTGCGGTACTCCCCGCTCGGGGTGGTGGATAGTTCAGAGGATGACGGCATCCTGTTGCCTTTGTAGAGGAATATCTCCGTACCGGTCTGCCCGGAGTTGTTCGATGAGCCGAAGAACACTCCCTGAATAAACTCCCATTGGAGATTCCAGAAGTTCTCCACACCGAGAACCGAGGTGAAGGTACTGTCGGCGTTGGCTCCCGATGCGGCCACCGTGCCCGTCTCGTCTCCAAGCCCCGCGGTCTGACCGCAGAGCCGGAGAGTGTCGCTTGACAGAACGGAACTCCACGAGTAACCGCTCGCTCCGCCGACACCCTGACCGATGCCCGCCTGAATGTTTGCGTTGCCCCCGGTCTCGCAGAGACACATCATAGCAACCCACCGCCAGACATCGTAGTCCATAAGGCCCCAGTTAGCACCGAAGGCCTGAGCCGCGCTCCAATAGCCGGAGATAGACCTGGCCGATGTGTCGAAGTTAACGCCCCTGCGCGATACGAGCTTACCCCCGGTGAGAGAGCCCTTGTACGCGCCCACGCATATCCTGTTGCCGTTGTCCGCGTTGGCAAGGTAATGCCCGGAGATAGGCACCTCGCTCATCCACAGGTAAGGGATGCTCGTCTCGGCATCCGTAACCACGCGGTAGTAGAGCCTCGGGGCGATGACCACCACCGAGCCCTTCGTCTCGTCAAGGGTGGTACCGTCAGCATAGACCGCAGAGTTGTTCTTGTGCAGCTTGGCCGCACGGCCGTTCGCGTCCATAAGGTAACGGCCCACCTTCGCCTTGTACGAGGTGTATGCGGCCGTGTTGCCAACCATACCCCACGCAGGTGAGCTCTGCACACCGTCTTTGATAGGTATGCCCCACGCCACCTCGTGCAGCAGGGCGGACTGCCCCTCGTTCATCGCCGCCTCGAAGTCATCCATTGTGATGCGCCGGATAGCTCCGTCCACCTCGATGAGAAGGGTGTTCGAGTGCAGCATCGATGCGACCTTTGTCGCGTTTCCCAATGATTTATTTGCCATAATATATACGATTTTTTTACATAGTCCACGTTACTTCGCTCACTACCTCCACGTCCTTCTGCGCTCCCGCCACATCGGTCTCGGCAGTGGTGATGCTGATGAGCTGGCTCGCCCCGGTCGCGGTAACTGTTTTAAGAGCCTCCCACGAATCCTTATCCATAACCCTCGATTCCCACGCGGCGGAGGTGATAGTCGTCAGCTCTGTGTTCGTACGCATCGATACAACGAAAGCCTTTACATAGACAGGCTTGTTCGTATCTACCTCCCTATTAGGTATGCCCGTTGTCGTACCGTCAGAGTTGCAGTAGCGGTACTGCACCTGATAGTCATCGAGAGTGTCGGTGATGCGGATGCCTGCACGGTATATCGGGCTACCGCCCGAGGTCGCTTCGGCCTCGCTCTTGTAGAACTCCGCGATGAAGAGCTGCGTGCCGTTCACGTCCGAGCCCTGCACCGTGATAGTGCTCTGCCCGGCCTTCTCCGTCCATACCTCCGTGTCCTTGTACCACTTGACGTAATACCCGGTCTGCACCGTACCACCGATATATAGGGCGGTCTTGACCGTGGTGGAGGTAACGAGCTTGGTGAGCTGCTCGGAATCGGCGGAGATAGCACCGTAGTAGGATGATGCCCCCACGCTCTGTATCTGCACGTCAATGCTCTTGGAGAGATTGTACTCCGCCCCCGCCACCGTTGCCACGCAGGTGTAGGTGAGCGTGTCAGCCGCTACGTTATCCTTGCTCGCGAGGTTGGCGATGATAGCCAGAGCTCCAGATGACGCCATAGCGAACTTGGAATCGTTCGATGCCTTTGTATAGACCACACCACCGATAGTGATTGTGCTGCCCGAGAAGGTGAGAGTTACGCCGTTGTACGCCCACGAGTGATGCGAGAGAGTAACCGTGTTGCCGCGCGCCGATGTAACCTGCGGAGTGATGATAGGGGTTATCTCGCCGGAGCCTGTACCCCACGCAGGCGATACCGAACCCGTGTTCGGATCCACCCCCTGATAGAGCGGTGTGTTGCCCGTATTGAGCGAAATGAAGAAGGTGTCGCCGTTGCGCAGGCGTTTCACCGTCATTGAGTTCTGAACGCTGTAATTATCCATTTTACCACTTATCGTTTTTAATTATTTTCTTTATCTCGACAGTCGTGTAGGCCTTGCCTTCAAGAGAGGCTATCTTCTCTTCCAGGGATGCTCCCTCCATAGTCATCAGCGACTTCTCCGTAACGATGACCTTCCCGTCCTTCTGACGGCATCCGGCAAGTATCAGCCCTGCCTTCTCCGCCTTGTCCTTGTTTGCGATGATGTACTGCATATCAATTGAATATTAATACATTTCCGTTCTCGTCCGTAAGGGTGTTGCCGCTCTCATCCACCGCCACATCGTAGGCAGGCTTTATCTCGCAGTCCACTCCTATGTCAAGCCAGTTATCCTCGTAGGTCTTACCTATGCCCGTCTTGGCTATGGTGAAGATAGTCTTGTGCCCCTCGTTCAGAGGCAGGTCGGTCTTGGTCGCCGATGTGGCAAGCCAGTCGATTTTCAGGATGCTCCCCGGCTCCTCGACCACATTACCCTCGGAGTTAACTATCACCTCATCGTACCTCTGCTCATCACTCGGCAGGATAGCCGTGCCGTTGGTGGGCGAAGGGCGGTAACTCTGATAGATTCGCGCTACGGAGAACTGCATCTGAGGGTTAGGCATCTTTGAATCCGTCAGCACCGCACGCACCATATAGTCCGCCTTTGTAACAAGACGCAGGTCGAGGGTGAAGGACGCGTTGCTCAAGGCCACGAGCTCCCTGTCTGTCCCGACCGTCATCTCCGTATAGGATTCCGCCGCGTTCACCCGGTAGAGCTTCAATGTAAAGCCACCCGTTACGACCTCACCGCCCCTATATACTGTAACCGCGATAGTCCGCTTATAAGCGTTCTCGTCCGTTGCCGCGGCCTCGGCAGATGCGCTCGCGCTTGTCTTGCCCTGCGCCACCTTGTAGTCATACAAGTGCAGCTTGTCCTTGAACGGGTTGTACTTGATTATCTGGTCATCACCAATCGAGAGGGAGTACCTGTCCTCCGACACATCCTCGGTCGTGAGAAGGAACTCCTCGGTCTTGATAGGCACTCTCGTGCCAAGACGGGTGTCCGCGATGACAGCCTCGAAGCGAAGCGCGTACTGCGTGGACGGAGGCACGTTCTTACGCACCGTTAACCTGCCGCGATAGTTCGTTGTGCTCTCGTCAATCTCATACTGCCCGGCCCAATCGGATAGGGTGGCTATATCCACGTCATTGACAAACCAATGCATCTCGGTGAGGAGGATGTTGGCATACTGATTCGCCCACGAGCCGTCAGCGGCGTGCGCCTCCACCCTCGGCCAGAACTCCGAAGCGTTCACCTCCCGGTCGGGGTTGTATTCCTCACCCGAGGACTTCGTGGAATCGTACACCTGCAAAGCTGGGCGGTCGGGAGTGAGACACTCCACACTCACCGCCACATTCAGCGGAGCATAGTCTATCCTTATGCGTTTCTCGTTCTTCATATCATAATGCTATTGTATATTCACTCTTGCTTCCGTCATTCATATTCGCCGTAATGGTGAAAAGCGTGCTCACGATGTTCGCCCCGAGGTCGGAGTAGGTCTGCCCGTGCTCAATCGTGATGCTCCCGGCGAAGTTCTTTGCCTTGTCGAGCAGAGCCCACGCCGCATCTGCCGAGGCATCCCCCGTGTCCCTCTCAATCTTCCACGACTGCACCTTGCCCGTTACATCGTCCCACCCTTTCCATACCGAGCAGGTAACATTAAGCGATTCCCCATAGGCCAACGTGTCTGAGCCTTCGGTATCAATTACCAACCTGTACGGCAGGTGCTCGAACTGCTCAATCGTCCCCGACATATAAATATTGTCCAGATAGGCCGAGTAGCCCGTCAT
>CAVJRU010000072.1:0-10905 GCA_963652025.1 bacterium | reverse complement strand
TGTTATTGTAAGTATTTGAAAATTATATAATTGTTAAATTTTTAACGAACTATTGCATATCCTTAGTGAGTTTTTAATTCAAAC
Source organism: bacterium (assembly GCA_963652025.1). Classification (GTDB taxonomy): domain Bacteria; phylum Bacteroidota; class Bacteroidia; order Bacteroidales; family UBA932; genus Cryptobacteroides. Next base: position 10,821 of record CAVJRU010000072.1, on the reverse strand, counting down.
AGCGAGAAGTTAACAATTATTTCAAACTTTCGTACTCTCTGCCGTTGCCTTTGTAGATGAAGTCCTTCACTGAGCCGCCGACCTTGTCGTCCTTGAAAAGGAGCGATGCTGAGGCGTCTTCGGAGATGTCATAGATGAACAGGGATGCTGTCATCTCGCTCTGCTCGTCGGCATTCTCTGCGGCGATGTAGAGAGTGTTGGCGTCGTAGGTGTTGAAAATCATCTTCTTGACGTTGTAGTTGCCATCAAGGGTGATGTAAGGCTCGGAGTCGAAGTTCTGTCCGTCATAGTTAAGACGGAAGATCTTGTTGGCGTTGGAGTAGTAGAGAATGGTCTTAATCGGGTTCACTGCAACTGCCGACTCCGGAAGAATCTTGCCGCTTGCGTCAATCTCGCTAAGAATCGTCTCTCCCATAATGGCTGCGTCAGGGTCGAATCTGTAAACCTTGGTGCTTGTTCCGTCGGCCGTAACGAGCATAATCGCCATAGCGTCGTAACGCTCGTGGTAGTACTCTCCGTCGCATCCTTTCAGGAAAATCGGCTCGCCGGAAAGAACAGCGTCACCTTCAACGGCATCGTATGAGAGAAGAGCGGAGATGTAGACGAGTTTGTGGGTGGCTTTGTTAAAGTATGCGCGGACATAGTCGCTGCAGCCTGTCTGTCCCACAACACAGGTGTAGTCTGCAATCTCGGCACCCTTCGGAAGGATGTCGGAGCCTGAAGCTTCAACGAAGTTGCGGTCGCTTGTCATCGTGTAGTCCTTTCCGCCGCCGACGAAATAGACAACGTCCTGCATATTGTTCCAGACTCCTTCCTGGGTTCCCTTAGGGCAGAGCATAGCATTCGGGTGGAACTCTCCCTGGCCGTTGTAGGTGATTTCGGTTTTCACGGTCATATCATTGGTGTTCAGAGCATAGACCTTGAGAGGGTTCTCTGTGGCAACGAATACTTCGTAGTAATTGTCTGAAATCATAGCGGACTTTGGCGCTGTGAGTCCCTCGCCCTTCCAGCAAAGTGACAGAGCGTTCTTGCCGAGTTCGAGTGTCGGGTTGTTGTCCTTGAATGCGTAAGGGCTTGCTGGAGTGCTCATCACGTCGAGCCTCTTCCAGGTCATCATTGAACCTTCGCTGGTGTCGGACAGGAGAAGCAGACCCTTGTCGTACGGAGTCGTGACGATGAGTTTGAAGTCGGCAATCTTCGCACCTCTGGAAGTGGAGACTTTCAGGTAGCCGTCGAACTGGCCCTGCTTGTCGCACTTGAAGGTGAGAACGCTGTCTGTGGCTACGACCTTGTAGTCGATGTTCCACTCATATTTTATGCTGTCGCGGTTCTCCTCGGTGTAGTTCTCGAAGTTAACGCTAGGGCTGATTGTCAGGTACTCGTGCTGGCCCCTCTCGTAGGTGCCCTCTACGCCTGAGAGTTCAGTCACGTCCGGCGGGGTGACGGGTTTTAGGAGTTGTTCTTTTTCGCAGGATGCGGCAAGAGTCATAACTGCCAGTGCCGCAATGATCATTTTTGATTGTTTCATAATGTTGTATTGTTTAATTGAAATTTTCCATAATTATTTATTGTAGCGCGGTGGTTGGGGGCCGTCACTTTACACCGGCCAGTCCGTGTCCGGGAAAGTTACCTCGAATTCTGTGTGCTCCGCGAAGTACTCCTTTACTTTCTTGAATGTCCGCAGTATCGTGTATTTCTGTTCATTTATGTCGCTCCGCGTGATGGAGCCTCCCCACAACTCGATGAATTTCTGATATTTGCGCGGGTTGTATTCGCCAAGCCACTGAGAGAGAGAGGGCCACCAGTCCGGTTTGTCAAGACGGTTGGTGAAGCTCACAGCAACGCTTCCGTACTCCACGGCCCCAAGACGGAAGTCCTCTCCCGGGAGCATATTCAAAACCACCGTGAACACGGAATCCGACTGGAGAGAGAGCCGGTGGATGGTGAGTTCCACTTTTCCTGAAGACGCTCCTGAGGCGATTGTTCCCTCCTGAAGCGGGGCTTCATAGTGGTCGTGCAGGCGCGCTGTTGTTCTCTGCTCGTCCAGGGCGATGTTAAATGTCCTTGTGTAGGCGGCAGGTGAACCGATAATTTCCACCCCGAGGCTGAGCGTCGTGTCAGTGACCGAAAACGGCAGCTCTCCGAACGAGAAGTACAGGGAATCGCTGGTGAAATTCACCAGAGAATCGCCTCTGTAGGGGAAACTCTCTTTGTAGGTGCAGCCCGCGAGAATGAGCGCAAGGGTGAGTGTTAAGAGTATTTTTCCTTTCATTTCTGTTCCTCCCCGTATTCATATTCACTCTCCGGCAGCGGGAGCACATAGACTTCGTCTGACCAGGTGAAATGTTTGCTGTTCACTCCGTCCATATCCTGGTGGAGCCTTTTGTAGGTGAAGAAAATCTGTCCTTCGCCCCAGTACTCCTTGACGTATTCTCCGATGAGTTTTTTCCTGAACTGTGACTCTGTGGAAATGTCGTCAGATTTGAGCGGCTGCAGCCCGCGGGCTGTAACAACGGCGTTCAGGCACTCCAGGGCCCTGGCCTTGTCTGAGGAGGCGTATGCGGACTCTGCGAGAATGTAGTACATCTCCGGAATCCTGATGAGGTTCGGCCCGGGGATTCTTCCGGATGGGACTATCTGGTCTTCGTCGTAGTTTTTGTCGTAAAGTTTGATGCACAGCGTGACGGTCTTTGTCCAGGTCTTCTTGGTGAAATAGGTCTGGTACCTGTAGTCGTTGTTCGTTGACGTGTAGGTGGAGACTTCGAAAATGGACTGGTAATTGTCGCGTACCATCAGCATAGACTCCGTCAGGCGGGTGGGGTAGAGATTGCTTCGAACGTCCAGATACATATTCTGCGCGTGAAGTCCGAAGATGCACTCCCGGTTTGCCAGATAGCCCTTGAAAAGGCTCTTGACCTGCTCCGCGCGTGTGAACTGAAAGTCGCCCTCCAGAGCGAGGGAAGCGTATTTTGCCGCCTCGGTGTGCTCGCCTGCCCAGTTGTGGACTCGGGCAAGAAGTGCCGCTGCAGCTGCCTTGCTTATATACACGTATTCCGGTGTCCTGCCGGAGATTTCCGCCGATTCGGAGAGCAGTTTGTACGATTCCTCAAGGTCCGTCACCACTTTTTCATAAACCTGTTTGACGGTAAGTCTCCGGGATGGGGTTATGGAAAAATGCTCCACGTATGGAATGGCCTCGGCGTCGGGGCTTTCCATCCCGCGGGCGAACAGGCGGAGAATGTCGAAGTGCATCATCGCCCTCACCGCCAGCGCCTCACCCTCGATGCGCGGGAGGGCAGGGTAGGAGTACGCGGAAACGTTGTCCAGGATGCTGTTCGCGGAGGAAATTACGTTGTAGGCGTCCGCCCAAATAGCGTCAATCCTGTCCCGCACGTCCTCGTCCTTGTATTCCAGGTCAATGGTCTTCGTGAGAGTCGTTTCACCTTCACCGTAGTCGTTGAAATAGAGCTGGGAAATCTCGTCCACAAAGCCGAAGGAGAGTTCCTTGCCGTAGAGTCCGTCCATTGCCATAGATGCGTAGACCCCGTCCATCGCGTCAATGAAGCCCTGCTCGTTCTCGAACATCTTCTTGTTGCTGACAATTCCCGGAGTGTCGATGTCCAGAAATGCGCAAGAGGATGCGAGAAGCGCTGTCGCAAAGCAAGTTATGAATCTATTTATTCCCATACTTCTGTCCTAGATGTTAAGTGATAAGGAGAACTGGAACGTGCGGGCAAAAGGGTAGTCCATACCTCGTTCCCTTCGGATGGAAGACCAGTTGAAGAGGTCTCCGGTGGATAGGGAAACCATCACCCGACGAAAGTGTATGCGCGAAATCCAGCTTTGAGGAAGCGAATACGAAACCTTGAGCGAGGACCCGTCCAGGGCATATTCCTTTGCCACGAAGCGGTCGGTCACCGGGGTGACTTCGCGCGAGGCGATGTTCTTGTACTTTGCCAGGTCGCCCGGGGTTTTCCACCTGTCGTAGAAGACTCTCTGGTCTGCGTTTTCCTGGGGGTTACCGCCTTCTACCTTCGTTGCCAGGGTCTGGTTGTAGACGGTGGCCCCGAGTCTGTAGGCGAAGGTCATTGAGACGTTCAGATTTCTCCAGCTGAAGGCAGCACCGAAAGACCCGTTCACGAGAGGTGTGGTGTCTCCTGCCACATATTTGTCCTTGTAGCTGTACTGGTAGGTGTAGTTCCCGTTTCGGTCAATGAAGACTTCGCGTCCGTTCGCAGGGTTTATTCCCGCCGAGCGCATTACCTTCAGAGCCGTCATCGACTCGCCCTCCTGGTAGAAGGATGCCGGAAGAACGGATGAGGATGAGGCCTCGTTCTTCTCGTTAAGATTTTTCAGATAGTCGCTGATTTCCAGAATCTTGTTGGAGTTGTGGCTGCCGCTGAGGAACAGGTTCAGATTCAAGTCCCTGCGCTGCACGACGTTCCCTCTTACAGAGAATTCCACTCCGGAGTTGCTGATTTTTCCTAGGTTCTCCTTAGCGCTGCTGAAGCCGATGTGGGTCGGCTTGGAGATGTCCATAACAAGGCTGTTGGTCGTGTCATAGTAGTAGTCCAGGCTGCCGGAGAGTCTGTCGGAAAACATCCCGAAGTCCAGTCCTATGTTCCTTTTCAGGCTTCTTTCCCACTTCAGATAGGGGTTCACCATCGAGACGGGCACGGCGCCGATGTTTCCGTTGTAGTAGAGGTCGGAGCTGTACTGGTAGGAGAGCTGTGCCTGATAGGGGCTGAAATTGGCGTTGCCCACAAGACCGATGCTTGCCCTGAGCTTCAGAAGGGAAATCCGGCTTCCCTGCATAAATTTTTCTTTGTGGATGTTCCATCCAAGACCCACTGACCCGAAGGGGGCGAAACGGTTGTCGGTGCCGAATTTGGAAGAGCCCTCGTAACGGAAGGAGAAGTCTGCAAAATAGCGGTTGCCGTAGATGTAGTTCGCGTTTGCGTAGAATCCCAGCATTCGGGACTGGTCTTCGCTTCCGCCCGGGTGACTTTCGGCATAACCGATTGACATAGAAGGGTGTTCAAGTTTGTCGGAAAGCACGCCGAGGGCCGAGAAGGAGTGGGTGTCGGATTTGGTGCCTTCGATGTTCAGTCCGCCTGTGAGGCTGAGGGAGTGGGTCTTTGAGAGCTCCTCTCCCCAGGACTTGTTCCAGACGAGGAAGGCGTTGCCGGAGAGGGTGTTTGCGGTGCCGTCGCTGACGTCGAAACTGCCTTTTTTCTTTGGGTCTGCGGTGGTGTTGAACCTTTGCGATTTAGGCGAGTAGAAGGTCTCTCCGCCGGTTTTTGAGAGGGTGTAGCTGAGAGTTGCTTCCGCCCTCAGTCCTTCCACGATGTTCCATCTGAGTTTGAACGTGTCAATGAAGGATATGGATGAGGATTTGATGTAACTGTTGAGCTGCTTTTCGTACAGAGGGTTTGCCGTGGTGAAGGAGAGTTCAGTGTTCAGGGAACCGTCGGCATTGTAGGGCTCGTCGTATGGATTCAGTCTCACATAGTCCGAGAATTTGCCGTAAGGGACATCTGTGGACGAGGTGCCGCTGAATGAGGCGATGTTCTGGATGAAAAGCTTGCTGAGGTCGCCGTAGGTGAGGTTGATTCGAAGCGACCCGGTCTTTCTTCCCGACTCGTCCATCACTCCGCGGGTGGAGTTTATGTTGCCGGAGACGTTGTATCTGAACTTCTGGCTGCCGCCGGAAAGCATAACGTTGTGAAGGTGGTTTACTCCCGTGCGAAGGGCCATCCTCATCCAGTCCGTGTTCACCCCGGCATTGACCCTGTCAAGCTTCTGGTAGTAGATTTTCTGCCAGGCGAGGTCCGTGCTGCTTCCTCCGGAGAAGTCTCCGTAGATGCCGGCCTGCCGCTCGTATTCGAGTTTTTCGGCGGCGGAAAGAAGATGGTAGTCGGACAGGTCGGGCACGCTCATCTGGACGCTTCCGTTGTAGCTTACCTGAAGGCTTCCATACTGCGTGGGCCTGGATGTTATTACAATCACTCCGTTGGCGGCTTTTGAACCGTAGAATGCCGTGGCTGAGGCGTCTTTCAGAATTGAGATGGATTCGATGTCCTCTGATGGCAGGTCAAAGACGTAGCTGATGTCCACCTCGGTTCCGTCAAGGATGAAGAGCGGAACGTTTGTCTGGTCGCCCTCGATGAAACTGCTTCGTCCGCGAAGGACCATATCCGGCACGGTGTTCGGATTCGAACCGTTTTGTATGTCGTCTTTCAGCTCAAAGCCCGGAGTCTGCAACTGGATGATGTTCAGCACGTTGGAATGCGTCAGTTTCTCTATTTGTTCGCGCTTTATCACGGTCAGCGCTCCGGTGTAGCTCTCTTTCTTTTTGTCCACATATCCCGTCACCACGACGTCGGAGATGGTTTCGTTCCTCTCCTTCATTATTATTTTGTACTTGGACACATCCGCGCTTATTCGGATGGTCTCGTCGCTGTAGCCGAGCATTACGGCTTTGAATGTTTCGATGTTGGAAGGGATGTCAAGAGAAAAGTTTCCGTCGATGTCGGCTGTGACTCCGTAAGCGTGTCCTTTTGCTCCGTATGCCACAATCCCTGCGCCTGCAACGGGGCCTCCGTTTATGTCTTTAACAGACCCTGAAATGTGTCTGAGGTTCTGGGCATATGCGGGGACAAGACCCGATGTGACCAGCACCATAAGAGAAAGTATGACGTTTTTTATTTTGTGATCCACTACTGACATTATCTGTTTTCTGCACGCCTGGGAGGGCGATTTTTTGAAGGCGCAAAATTACGGCGAGTGTCCTTTGGTGTCAATCATATGAAATTGTGATTTGCAAAATGGGGAAATACCAACATATCTTGATTGACGCCAGCTGAACGAGGGTATAAATTTGCAGCCGCAAAAAATAAAAAGGATAAACGATGATTTCTACCCGCAAAGCCGTTGGGCTTATTATCGTGTCTATGGTTGCTTCGGCGACCCTCTCCTGCACTTCGACGCTGGACGGGACGGACACGGACATTAAGCAGAAAGAATACGAAGAAAATGAGGTTTCCCAGATAAAGGTCATCCCCGGAAGGCTTAAAGTCAAGTTCAGTGAAGACGCTCAGCCGAGTCTTAAACTGCTTTCTTCCGCAGGGGCTGTGAGGATGGAACGTGTGTTTCCCTATGCGGGGAAATTCGAGGCGCGTACCCACAAGGAGGGACTGGACAGGTGGTATAATGTCTGGTGCGACGAATCCCTGCCGGCAACAAAGGCTGCCGCATCTCTCGAGGATATCCCCGGCATCGAAGTCGTGGAGAATGTGTTCCAGGTGAAAAATATAGACTGCGGAAGGGCTGTGAGCCTGTTTCCTCTGACCATCGTTCCTTCTTATTTCGCATCCGCTTCCGATGTGAGTTCATATCCGGTGGATGACCCCTATCTTTCCAAGCAATGGCACTATCATAATGACGGAAGTCTCACGGATGCCATCGCCGGGGCGGATATAAACCTGTTTAGGGCCTGGGAGGTGACTTCGGGCAGGAACGACGTTGTCGTGGCGGTCGTTGACGGGGGAATTGACTATGAGCACGAGGACCTTGCGGGGAATGTCGGCAACTGGGCAGAGCTCTATGGCGAGGACGGCGTGGATGACGACAATAACGGCTATGTGGACGACGTATACGGCTGGAATTTCATCTATACGGACAAAAATCCGCTTGGGACCAACAAGATTACCCCCGTTGAGCACGGGACACACGTTGCGGGCACAATCGGGGCCGAGAACAATAACGGCAAGGGCGTTTGCGGCATCGCAGGCGGAAGCGGGGGACACACCGGAGTGCGTCTTCTGAGCTGCCAGATGTTCACTAACAATAAGTATGACGACGGTGATTCCGATGCGGCAATAAAATATGGTGCCGACGCAGGTGCCGTCATAAGCCAGAACAGCTGGGGCTATGATGGCGCAACCTATCTTCCCCAGAGCTGCAAGGAGGCTATTGACTATTTCATTAAATACGCCGGCGTGGATGAGGACGGGAACCAGGTTGGGCCGATGAAGGGGGGAATAGTGATTTTTGCCGCTGGTAATGACGACCGCAACTATCTTTCCTACCCGGCTTGCTACGATGCCGTACTGTCCGTAGCCTCTCTCGCTCCGGATTTCAGGAGGGCGTACTATTCGAATTATGCGAAATGGGTGGATGTCGCGGCTCCTGGCGGAACCTACAAGAAGGACGGCCGATACGATGACGAATGCCCGGTTTACAGCACTCTGCCAGGCAACCAGTACGGCTATATGCAGGGAACCTCAATGGCTTGTCCTCACGTTTCGGGCGTGGCGGCTCTAGCGGTTTCAAAGTATGGCGGGCCGGGGTTCACGGCGGAGAAATTGTGGCTGTATCTCACGAAGGGGGTTAATGAGATTGATTCGTATAATCGTGACTATAAGGGACTTCTGGGCTCCGGCCTCGTGGATGCCTACAAGGCTGTGTCGTCTGACCAGGGGTATGCTCCTTCGCCGGTTACTGACCTTCAGCACAGCAACACCGCCGGTGAGGTTGAACTGAGTTGGACTGTGCCTGAGGATAAGGACGACGAGCATCCGGACACGTTCATAATTATGTGGCGTGTGGGAACGCTGGATAATCCAGACCCGGAAAATCTTCCGGAGGGGGCAAATCTGGTGAGAGTCCCGGTGGATGGGCGTAAGGCTGGAGACAAGATGTCTTATACGCTTTTGGATATAGACCAGGACACGAGATACACCGTGGCAATCATTGCCGAGGACCCTTGGGCGAACCGTTCTGCAGTCTCAAGCGTCTCTTTCGGCACTCCGGTCAACGAGCCGCCGGTTCTTTCTACCGATGCCATCGCTCCGGTGCAGGTGTCATATAATCAGAATCTTAGGGTGACGTTCAACGTCATTGACCCTGACAGCAAGGATTTCACCTTCGAACTGAGCGACCCGAGCGGTGCTGTGACGGCGGTGAAGGAGTCCGGGAAGCTGCATTTGGACATTTTTAATTACAAACGCAAGAGCGGGTCCTATTCGTTGCACATCACGGTTTCAGACCGTTTCGGAGCGTCGGATTCTGCAGACCTTCGTTTTGACCTCCTGCCGGATGAAGCTCCTAAGGTGGTGACGCCGTTTTCTCCGGTCTATCTCGGTTCAATGAACGAGACATCGGAGTTCCTTCCTTCTTCGGCTTTTCTGGATGAGGTGCAGGAAACGGTGAAATACTCGCTGTCCTATGACAAGAATATGCTTTTCCTTCAGTCTCTTCCTAGCGGGATGTTCAAAATTATGCCGCTGCGGTATGGCCGCTCCCTTGTGAGCGTTGTGGCCACGGATGAGGGGGGCAACGAGTCCACGTGTGAGTTTGCGGTGCTTTGCCGCGATGATTCGCGTGTGGTGGACCTCTATCCTAATCCGGTGCGCGATACGCTTCACATCCGTATGGGGCGGAACGTTTCGGGGATGATAAGCGTATCGGTCTATGATTCCGCGTCAAGGTGCGTGCTTTCAAAGGAGGCCGAGATTGCCCCGACAGAGCCCGCTTCCGTGGACCTTTCTACGGTTGGCGGCGGAAGTTACACTGTCCGCATCGCCTGGTCGGGCGGCTCGCTGGAGAGAACTGTTGTTAAACTTTAGACCCCTGGAGGAACTTAAATAGATGAATGTTATGGATAAGATAGATTGCAGGAGGACTAAACTCCACATCAAGATAGATTGCGGGAGAAATAAACTCCACATCAAAGCGGCGGCTCTTCTCGCTGTGTGCCTAACCGTTTTGCCGATTGCCTCTTCCGCGCAGGAGAGCGCTTCTTTTTTGCGAAATCCTGTCGATGCAAGGACTCTGTCCCTGTCCGGCGCAGGTGTGGTGTCTATGGATGATGTTTCGGTTCTGGACAATGCCGCTCTCTCGCCCTTCTCCCGGGAGAAATTCTCCGCTAGCGTCACGGCTATGTCCTGGATGCGCGGAGCTATGGACGGACTTGGGTCATATTCGGCTTCCCTTAGGTATTCTACTCGTCGCGCCGGGACTTTTTTTGCCGGCTACAGGTCGCTGCAGACCCCTCCATTTGAGCTGACGGACGATTATGGGAATGTGACAGGCAGTTCCTCTTCTCCGATGGACCTTGCAGTGGAAGCGGGTTACGCCTACCCGTTTCTGAGAGATTTTGCGGTCTCGGCTTCAGTGCGTTATCTTCGTCTGAATCCCGGGTATGGGACTCCTGTCAATACTTTTTCCGTGGATGCCGGGCTCGGCTACTCCCATCAGTTTTCCTCTTCCTGCCCGGTTACGGATGTTGCGGCGATTGCCCAGCTGAATAATTTCGGACCTTCGGCGGATTATGGCTTCGGCCCGAGGAATCTTCCGTGGATCGTTAACGTGGGGGCTTCTGTGGGCTTTAGAGCAGGGGAGAGTCATCGTTTCAGAGCAGGAGGGGCACTGGACGTCAGCGTTGCGCCTTCCTATAAGACTTCCGGTGACGGGGAAAGTGACTCAGCTGCTTTGACGGCTTCGCGTGGCGTTTCGGCGTCTTTCGGCGCGGAGTATTCCTTCCGGAAGATGGTTTATGTTCGCGGAGGATATCATCTGGAGTCCAACGGCGGGCAGAATTACGGCTCCATTGGCCTTGGATTCAAATATTGGCACTTTACCATTGACGGCGCGTATGTTTTCGCTCCGTCCTCTTCACTTCTTCACAACACTGCCGCCGGCACCCTTTCTTTCTGGTTCTAGGGCATAGTTTACCCAATTTTTGCTGTGGCAAAAAACTGTTACTTACCTTTTGGTGTGTGACTTTCGTTTTCGTGCCTTCTTGTGTGTTATCGGGAA
>CAVJRU010000071.1:0-11031 GCA_963652025.1 bacterium | reverse complement strand
GATTCGTTAGCTCAGTTGGTAGAGCACAACACTTTTAATGTTGGGGTCTCGGGTTCGAGCCCCGAACGGATCACAAGATTGAAAAAGGGTTCAAGCCCCCTGAAAGAAAGACTTGAAAGACATAGAAGTTTTGCTTCCTTAGCTCAGTTGGTAGAGCACGACACTCTTAATGTTGGGGTCTAGGGTTCGAGCCCCTAAGGGAGCACAAAACGAGCGGAAATCGAAAGATTCCCGCTCGTTTTTGCGTTTATGCCTTTCCGTCTATTTCTTCTTGGTTTTGAGGCCGGTGAGCCCTTTGACAAGCAGGGCGGCCAGAAGCAGAAGGAAGACGAAAGTGCAGAGGCGGCCGGTGATGTCTCCGTAGCGGACAAACGGGGTGACGTCCTCGTAGAGCGGAAGGCTCACTTTCATTACTGCAGGTTTCCACCACGGCCCTCTCTCCACGACCCTGCCCCTGCAGTCAATAAGGCCCGAGATGCCGGTGTTGCCGCAGCGGGCGATGGCGCGATGGGTCTCGATGGCGCGAAGGCTCGCGTAGCTAAGATGCTGCCTGTAGCCCGGAGTGTCGCCCCACCACGCGTCGTTGGTTATCACGGTGAGCGCCCGGGCGCCCTTTTGGATATATCCTCTGCAGTAGTCTCCGTAAACCGACTCGTAGCAGACGGCGCAGCCAATCGGAATATTGTTAAAATGCAAAAGCGAAATCTCCTCCTGCCCGACGCACCTTCCCATCACTCCGCCGAGCATCCTGTCAATCGGGTCGAAGACCACAGGGTAGGGGAGTTTCTCCACCGCCACAACAAGCTTGCTCTTGTGGAAAATCTCCTTCCGTCCGCTGCCGTCAATCATAAGGGCGGAGTTGTGATTCTCGTACCATAGCCCATTTCCGATTTCGCGCGAAGTGAGCGATGGCCTCATTGCAGAGCGGATGTGGGTGAATGTGGAGGCTCCCAGAAGCATATTCACGCCCGGGTATGGAGCGAGCATTCCGGTGAATTTCTGCAGGGTCGGGCTTGCGTCAAGATTGTTCGTAAGCACGTCCGAAGTGAAGGTTTCCGGCGCAAGGATGAGCATTCCGGGGAGCGGCGCTCCAGGAGTTTCCCCGATAGAATCTGTGCGCGAAACCCCTGTGGAGGTCTTCAGGCTATCTGCCTCGCTTATTTCCCGTCCATATTCCTCCAGATAAGGCTTCACAAGACTCTCCAGCAACGCATTCTGCTCCCGCTGGCTCATCGCCTCGAACTTGTGGTAGGGGTCGATGTTCGGCTGGGCAATCAGCACGCTGATGCTTCCCTTGCTCTCATCCTCGGGGGAGTACCACTTCGCGAGCGACAGGCTCACCGGGACGATGAAAAGTGCAGCAAGAGAAAGGGAAAAAACAACCCTCGCAACAGGAGAGAACCCTTCCCAACGCCCGTCCGGAAGCCTCATCCCGTGCCAGCGGCCTTCGGAAAGAGCGACCATAAGGGCGAAGATTCCCAGATTGCATCCCCACACCCAGAGCGAACCTCCGAGAGTGCCCGTGACGCTGTACCACTGCACCAGAGACGGGGTCTTGGCAAAGGCGTTCCCGAGAGTGAGCCACGGCCAGGAGATGTCCAGATTGAAATAGACCCTCTCCCACGCAATCCAAGTCGCGGCGAGGAAAATGTAGGGGAGAACCCCTCCGAAACCTTTTCTCGAAAGACGGAACAGCCCCCAGACGGCGAGCATCTGAAGCGAATTGAGAAGAATCGCCGCAATCCCGCCCCCGACTGTGGCATTGCAAACCCAGAAAGTCGTCGCTGTGTTCCAGAGGACGAACCCCGCGTAGAGATAGGCCCAGACGTGTTTTCTTCCCTCCAGAGTCAGCATCCTCTCTGCGCACAGAAGGGGCACAATCCCAACGAGCGCCATCCAGCTGCAGTGCGGCAGGAGGAAGGGGAGCGACATCATCACAGCGAAAAGAAGTATCAGTATCCAGATTGCAAGCGTATTCCGTTTCATCTCCAAATTTTCTTAAGCGTACTATGCCCCAAAGGTACAAAAAAAGAGGCTGACTAGAAAGTCAGCCCCAGGCGTTTAGCTGTTGAGCTATTCTTAGAACTTGTAAGTGAAACCTACGCTAAGAGTTCCGAGTGAAGAAGAACCAAGAACTGAAAGTGAGTGGTCTACGCTCTTAATGGTTTTATCCTCGTTCTGAGTGCAATTTCCCTTGTATCCGAGGTTAAGGCATCCGACTGCAGCCTCGAAAGTAACGTGCTCATTGAATGAGTAGGTGATGACAGGAAGGACGTTGAGTGCCCAGCTGATGCTGGAGCTCTTAGTGGAAACCTCTGTGTCGCCAGCGGTGGTTTTCTTGGTAGTACCTGAGAAACCTACGCCTACATTGGCCTCACCCCAGAATCCGAAACCTTTAGCCTCGAAGAAACGGTAACGTGCGTACGGAGTGATATTGAATCCGTTTGACAAGCTCTTTGTGTCAGGAGTGTATGCCTTGCTTGATGAAAGACTGTACAAAAGCCTTCCACCGATGAGGAAATTGTCTGAGAACTGGTAGCCTACGTTAGGTGAGATCTGGAAGGAAGTATTGGTGGCGTCCTTAGTCTCAACAGAAATTCCGGCTGTAGTAGCTGTGTTGTTTCCGGCAGTGAGTCCGAATCCTACTGTTCCGCCTACAAATACCTGTGCAGATGCGGAGATTGTCATTGCTGCCATTACGGCAACGATAGAAAGAACCTTTTTCATAATTTTATTTGATTTGGTTGAAATTTTCAAGTTTTTGTATCCAAACTGCCCGCAAAGGTATATATATATTCTGAATTTGTTTACAATTTCATCATTTTTTTGTCCCGGTCCATTCTTCCCGGATGTATTCAACCCCTCCCTCACAACTGAGGCCCGATATCGAAAAAAATGCTAACTTTGCACGATTTTGTGCCCGACCGTGATGGACGGGACGTTGATATGCCCCGCAGCCGAAGAAATATGCTTCCGAAAGGGGTTGTATACCAGAGTCTTATACATAAATATAGACAAATAATGCAGTTCGATATTCAACTGTTGAACATAATAAAGGGATTTCTCATCGGCATCTGTTCATCGATTCCGATTGGACCTATAGCCATCTTCGTCATCCAGCAGAGCCTCACGAAGGGTCACAAGGCCGGATTTATCACGGGACTTGGCGCCACCATCGTGGACACCACCTTTGCCTGCATCTCCATCTTCGCCCTTGCATACGCACAGGCATTTATGGACAGGCACAGCGAACTCATCCTTGTGGCGGGCGGCGTCGTCGTGGCTGTGATAGGAGTTGTAATGGCGTTCTCAAATCCTGTGGAAAGGGAAGCGAGAATCAAGAAAAACGAAAAGATTACCAAAATCGCCCTCAAGAGCAACCGTGTGACCATCAATGACTTTCTGAAGTCTATCCTGATGGGTATCACAAACCCTGGCGGCATCCTCGTCCTCTTCACCCTTTTCACAGTCTTCGGCATCGACACGACATCCAGCCAGGACTGGACAGCGGCCCCGATTATCCTTGCGGTCGCAGGCGGAACGATGGTGTATTGGTTCCTTTTCAGCTGGCTCATCAGTCACTTCCGCAAGTATGTGAAAATCAGGACTCTCATCTGGATAAACAGGATTACCGGTGCAATCATAGCGGTTCTTGGAATTGCGCTTCTGGGCGAAGGGCTTTTCCGGGTGCTCTATCAGGGAGCATCGCTGTTCTAGAGCAGAGCGGGAGCGGCCTCACCTTCCCGGGCGGATGGATTTATATTAAAACAGGACATTATTCTATATGGGTAAAGCAAAAGCATTTTTCGGTAACTGGATCGTCCGTAACATTCTCTGGGCGATAGTCGTTTTGGCAATTCTCATAGGAGGAGCGGCCATCGGACTCAATATCATCACGAAGCATAACCGCGAACTCACCGTTCCGGACCTTACGCAGATGAAGGTGAGCGACGCAGTTTTCGAGGCTCATCAGTCCAAGATGAGAGTCGAGGTCGTGGATTCGGTCTATGTCCGCAGGCTCAAGAGGGGATATGTTTACAAGCAGAACCCCGCCCCTGGCGCGAAGGTAAAGGAGGGAAGACGCATCGCCCTCACCATCAATGCGGTGACTCCGAAAAAAGTCAGTATGCCGAACCTTGTAGGCTACTCTATGCGTCAGGCAAAGGCCGAACTCGGCACCCGCGGACTTGTTCTGGGAAAACTCATCTATGTGAGCGATATGGCAACGAACAACGTTCTCCGTCAGCTCTCTGGAAACGCCGAAGTGGAGCCCGGAGAGCCGATTGAAAGCGAGAGCGTAATCGACCTTGTGGTGGGCCTCAGCCCGGAGGATAATGTGACTCTTGTCCCGGATGTCCGTGGGCTTAAGGTGGGAAGCGCAGTGGATGCCATTCAGGAGAACTCTTTGAACATCAAGAAGATAATCTACGACAAGACCATCACCACCTACGAGGACAGCACAAAGGCCTTTGTCTGGAGGCAGAACCCCGAGCCGTCTGACACCCCGTGCCGGATGGGCAGCGACGTGTCAATCTACCTCACCACCGACCTTGCGAAAAAGCCGGTCAAGTTCCAGTAGTATCTTATAGCGAAGGAGACATTCTTTATGGCGCAGCAGTTTGACGACGAATTCAACGAGGAGTTCCGCGAAGACGCATTTCCTCCCGTAGGGGACGGTCCGTTTGCAGACGGACTTTCCGGCGGCGATTCCCCCGACTCGGAAGACGAGGACGGCACCTCTGCCGACGGAATGTTCGAGCACTACCGCTATGAGGTGGACAAGGGGCAGGCTCCGCTGAGGGTGGACAAGTACCTCGCCTCACATATGGAATACACCTCGCGCCACCGCATCCAGCTTGCCATCGGGCACGACTATGTGAGGGTGAACGGCAAGGTGGCGAAAGCGAACACGGTTGTGCGCCCCGGCGACGTCATCCAGTTCGTTATGCCCTACCAGAGGCGTGGCCTGGAGATTCTCCCGGAAAACATTCCTCTTGACATTGTCTATGAAGACGACGACCTGCTGGTCCTGAACAAGCCTGCCGGAATGGTGGTCCACCCCGGTCACGGCCACTTCAGCGGCACCCTTGTGAACGCCCTTGCCTACCATCTGGGCATTTCCCAGGGCCCTGACGCGCAGGACGAGCGGATGGGCGTGCTCGTTCACCGCATCGACAAGGACACCTCCGGACTCCTGGTGGTGGCAAAAAACGACGAGTCGCAGCTTAATCTCGCCCGCCAGTTCTTTGTCCATTCGATTGAAAGAAAATATGTTGCAGTGGTCTGGGGCAATGTGAAGGAGGACGAGGGGACGATTGAGGGCAACATCGGTCGCGACCCTTCCGACAGGATGAAATTCAAGGTGTTCCCCGACGGCAAATACGGAAAGCACGCCGTGACCCACTACAGGGTCCTGGAGCGTTTCGGCTTCGTGACGGTGGTGGAGTGCGTCCTTGAAACCGGCCGCACGCATCAGATAAGGGTGCATATGAACTACATAGGCCACCCGCTTTTCAACGACGAGCGTTACGGCGGCGCCGAAATCCGCAAGGGCACCATCTACGCCAAATACGCCCAGTTCATCCAGAACTGCTTCAAAATCCTTCCGCGCCAGGCTCTCCACGCGAAAACCCTCGGCTTTGTTCATCCCCGCACAGGGGAGACCATCCGTTTCGATTCCCCGATTCCGGAGGATATGCTCTCGCTGATAGAGAAATGGCGCAAATACGCCTTCTCCAATCCTGTTGAGGAGGAAGAATAAGTGAGTAAAGACATTCAAAGCGAGGCACTTCTGACATTGGTGAGGGACGGAAAGCCGATGTCACTGTCGCAGAGACTTTCGCTTACGGCGCGTCTTGCATTTCCCGCGATAATAGCGCAGATGTCCTCCATCGTGATGCAGTACATAGATGCATCGATGGTGGGAAGTCTTGGGGCTGAACCCTCGGCTTCTATCGGTCTTGTGTCCACCACGACCTGGCTCTTCTCCGGACTGTGTTCCGCAGTGGTCGCCGGTTTCTCCGTGCAGGTGGCGCATCTTATTGGCGCGTCCCGCTTTAAGGATGCGCGGCAGGTCCTTCGTCAGGCGTTCACTTTTACGCTTCTTTTCGGCTTCGCTCTCTCGCTTACGGGCGTTTTGATGAGTGACTACCTTCCTCTTTGGCTCGGAGGCGACCCCTCCATCCGGGAAGGCGCAAGCGATTATTTTCGGATATATTCGCTCTTTCTGCCGGTGATGCAGATGTACTGTCTCTCCAGCAGTATGCTCCGTTACAGCGGAAATATGCGAGTGCCCAGTGCTATGGGTATGCTGATGTGCCTGCTGGACGTCGTGTTCAACTTCTTTCTTATATTTCCGTCCAGGCAAATCTCCCTCTTCGGTGCGCAGCTTACCATCCCCGGCGCCGGACTTGGCGTGAGGGGGGCGGCCCTCGGAACGGGCGTTGCGATATGCGTAGTGACAGCGGTGCTGCTGATTTACCTTGTGTGGGGGTCGAAAACCTTGCGTCTGGTGGGGGAGAAGGGCAGTTTCGCCCTGACCTCCGGTGTGGTGATACGCTCGCTTCAGATAGGCCTTCCGATGGGACTTGAGCGCCTGCTGTTGTGCGGGGCTCAGATTATATCCACAGTGATAGTGGCCCCGCTGGGGGTCGTTTCCATCGCCGCGAATTCCCTTTCCGTGACAGCTGAGAGCCTGTGTTATATGCCCGGGTATGGAATCGCCGATGCCGCCACGACCCTTGTGGGGCAGAGTCTGGGCGCGAAGAGACCGTCATTGGCGCGAAGTTTTGCTCATATTACTGTTGCCTGCGGAATGCTGGTGATGACGCTGATGGGTGTGATTATGTATCTTTTTGCCCCTCAGATTATCGGGGTGATGACTCCGGTCGAGGAGATTCGCTCGCTGGGAGCGGAGGTGCTTCGGATAGAGGCCTTCGCCGAGCCGATGTTTGCCGCGAGCATAGTCTCTTATAGCGTCTTCGTCGGGGCCGCAGACACTCTGGCTCCGTGCCTTATGAACCTGGTGAGTATGTGGGGAGTGCGTCTTACCCTTGCCTACGCGCTGGCTCCGATTCTGGGCCTGAGGGGTGCGTGGATAGCGATGTGCGTGGAACTTTGTTTCCGCGGGGTTATATTCCTCATCAGGCTGTTCCGGGAAGACTGGCTCAAAACTAAACACGATATTTATAATGGAAAATTTTGTACGCGAAGTAAAATACTATGAATGTGACGGGATGGCCATTACGCACCATTCCAACTATATCCGTTTTATGGAGGAGGCCCGCATCTATGTGCTTGACTGTCTGGGATATGGATTCGACCGGATGGAGGCCGAGGGGGTCGTCTCTCCTGTTGTGTCGCTTTCCTGCGAATACAAAAAACCGACCCGATTCAAGGACAAAATAGAGATTGAGGTTCACCTCAAGGAGATGTCCACGTTCAAGATGACATTCTCCTACACGATGACTGTCGAGGGGGTTCTCGTCTGCAGAGCCACAAGCACCCACTGCTTCATCCTGAACGGCCGCCCCATCTCCTTCCAGGAGAGGTGGCCAGAACTGACCGAAAAGCTCCAAGCCCTGTAGACCGCTCTCTTCACCAGCCTTTTGCCCTTAAGAGTTCGCGCCTTCCAATTCCAAAAGCATCCGTTTGGCACTCAGGCCGCCGCGGTAGCCGGTCAAGGTGCCGTTGCTGCCTATGACCCGGTGGCAGGGCGCGAAAATGGACAGAGGATTGGCCCCTATGGCATTTGCCACCGCCCGGACAGAGCTGGGGCGGCCCAGGCTCCTTGCAATCTGTGCGTAGGATGCCGTAGCGGCGTAGGGTATCTCAAGCAGGGAATTCCACACCGATTTCTGAAAAGCTGTCCCGACAAAAAGCAGAGGGACATCAAAAGCGCGGCGCTCTCCCCGGAAGTATTCCTCCAGCTGAGCGCAGGCCTTTTCGATGACCTCAGAGCTCCCCGCCTCAGCCTCAGCATTCAGGGCTCTTTTTAAGCGGGAAGAGAGGTCCAGTCCCTTCCCGGTCTCCGCCCAGTCGCAAAGGCAAAGCCGCTCCCCGAAAGAGCCGAGAAGAAGCTTTCCGCAAGGCGAGTCATACTCCGCTATTTTTATCCTTTCGTCCTCCATTGTCTGTGGAATCTATGTGCTATCTTACAGATAGTCCGGATGCGGTCAGCGTAGAGCGCATCTTCGTCTTTGCCATATCAGTTAAATTTTGTCAAAGATAATTATTTGAAATGAATTATTCGAGTTGAATAATTTGACTTGAATAATTTTATTGCGCGCCTATTGCGGATAATCCTGCACCGTCCGGTACGGTTTTCCGTGTCTATTTTTTGAGGCTGGTACATTGTCACGTGGATTCGTTAGGAATATGCTCCATTAGGAGGGTATAATTTTAAGAAAAACGCACCTTTTTAGTGCCTATTTTTATAGGAAAACGCACCAAACTCCAAAATAATACCTATATTTGTCGTTGAAAATCAATACACTATGCTATATAGGAAAATAAGCGGGAAAATCGAGGAGTATCTGTCCTCTGGCTCAGACAGGATGCTTCTAATAGACGGTGCCAGGCAGATAGGTAAGTCTTTCATAATCAGGAGTGTCGGCCAAAGGATGTTCCGAAACTATATTGAGATCAATATGGAAGAGGACAAGCAGGGAGATAGGGTTTTTGCCGATGCGAAGACGACAAAGGACTTCTATATGGCGCTAAGTGTCGTCGCGGGCGAAAAGATGGGCTCCAGGACAGACACGCTCGTCTTTATTGATGAGATACAGGCCTATGACCATTTGCTTACGCTCGTCAAGTTCCTTATGGCCGAGTGTAGGTTCACTTACATAGCCAGCGGTTCACTTCTGGGTGTCACTCTAAAGAACACCCAGTCCATCCCGGTCGGAAGTCTTGACATCCTGCATATGTACCCGATGGATTTTGAGGAGTTCCTATATGCCAACGGGGTAGGGAAGGATGCCGTCTCCGAAATGCGGCATAGATTTGAGAGCAACGAGCCGCTACCGGAGAATCTCCATCTGAAGATGCTTGACTTCTTTAAGAAATACCTTCTTGTCGGTGGACTTCCCAAAGCTGTGGACACATTTGTCGAAAGCAGGAACATCGTCAAGTTCAGGACCATCCAGAACGATGTTCTCCAGTTGTATGCTGCAGATGCTTCCAAATATGAGACGGAAAGCGGCAGAAAGCTCAAAATCCGGAGAATCTATAATATGATTCCGTCGAATCTTGAGAAGGTCAAGAAAAGAGTCGTCGTCACGGACATCGAAGGTAAGAAATGGAAAAGGAACGATGACTACCTTGATGAGTTCGACTATCTTATTTCTGCCGGGGTGACGCTTGAGGTCAAGGCGATAAGCAAGCCATCCTATCCATTGACCGAGAACAGCGGCAAGAACCTTCTCAAACTTTATCTCAATGATGTCGGCCTTCTGTCCGGCCTGTTCTACAAGAACAATATAAAGGCGGTGATGTCGGACATCAAGAGTATCAACCTGGGCTCATTGTATGAACTTGCGGTGGCCGAGGAACTGAAGGCTCACGGGTACGAACTCTTCTATTACGATAACAAGAAGAACGGTGAGGTTGATTTTCTGATAGACGACACGGACAACTTGTCGAACATCCCGCTTGAGGTGAAGTCCGGAAAGGATTATACCGTGCACAGTGCTTTGGATAAATTCCTCTCAATCGAGGAGTACGGCATACACCGTGCGTATGTGCTGTCAAATGAACGGGATGTGCATACGGACGACAAAGGCGTTACTTACATCCCAATTTACTACGTAATGTTTTTCGAGAACAATTCTAATGTAGTAGAAGAGTTCCTGGACTGAGTCGGATACTCCGCTTCGTCAAAATAGACATCAACTGTGCATTGCCACCGGAAGCATATGCAGGAGAGTTTTGTCCGAGCAGCCGCGACGAAGTCTACCGGATGAAATTCGTGGAGATTCTTTTCTCGTGATTCGGGAGGCCGAACTTTTCCTTGCCCAGCTGGATGCTCTTCACCAGGAAAGCCATATTGTAGGCCAGTTGGCGCATTGTCTGCAGGCCTTCGGCGTCCTGAGCGGCTTCGCCCGGAGCGCAACCGTGGATGATGTTCCAGTATTGAGAAGGGACAATCGGCATATTCGAAATCGTAAAATACTTGTTGAGGACATCGAACGTGGCCGTGGTGCCTCCGCGACGGGCAACTGCAACAGCCGCCCCCACCTTCATACTCTTGACGAACGATGAAGAATAGAACAGGCGGTCGAGGAATGAGATGAGCGTGCCTGCGGGTGAAGAGTAATAGACCGGCGACCCGATGACGAGCCCGTCCGCCTTAGCAAATTTCTCGTTCACCTCGTTCACGATGTCGTTGAATACGCATTTGCGAAGCTCAGCGCACCTGTTGCAGCCGATGCAACCGTGAATGTCAAGATGACCGACGTGAATCGTCTCAGTTTCAATGCCTTCCGCTTCAAGGGTTTTTGCCACCTCAGCGAGTGCAATCGCAGTGTTGCCCTTGCTGTTCGGGCTTCCGTTAATCAGTAATATTTTCATAATTTCGCGTTTGAGTCAACAATCTATTTAAGTTTCGCAGTGTGAAGCTGCGAGCTTCGCATATAAAGAACAAAGGTACTAAGAATCTATATTCGTCAGAATTTATGTTGTATAAAAAGAGATATTCTGGCAAAAATCTTTGGGTTATTCAACGGAAGGACTTACTTTTGCCTTGATTTCGTGTTGAAAATATACTTTTCGATACATTGATTTCGTGTATAAACTAACGACAATACAGCTTTGATTCCGTGATGCGCAGAAAAATATGGGAAGGATAGAACGAGAAAAGAAGACGGTACGTCATATGATAGAACTGTGGTGCCGCCATCAGCACGGAGGCGGCGCCCTGTGCGGAGAGTGCCGGGAACTGCTGGAGTACTCCCAGGCGAGACTTGACCGGTGCAAGTTCGGCGAGGACAAGACCAAGTGCCACAAGTGTCCGGTGCATTGCTACCGGAAGGA
>CAVJRU010000070.1:0-11307 GCA_963652025.1 bacterium | reverse complement strand
CTTTTCTTAATCCCTCGCCCCTCCCGACGAGGGATTTTACAGACGATGGAGCAGGCAGTGTATTCCGTCATAAGTGTGACGGCAAACCACTTCTTGCCGAGGTCTTTGATGGACGCGCCGAAATGATAGATATTGTCATCTATGATGACGAATCTGTCGTGCGAGTTTCTGAAGACGCGGGCCTCAACTCCATACAGTTCCGTCAGATCCCTGTCCCAAATGGACCTATACGCCAAATTCAAGTCAACGTCTTTTGTATCATTTATAGACGTAATAGGCTGAATATCAATATCCATTTTAACAACCTGCGTTTTTTAGACTTAATCGTTTTACAACGATTTGTTGCATTTTATTATTAAATCAGCAACTCAATGCGCTCTATGGTCTATTTTACACTTTATCCGTTGAATGTTTGATTCAACGGATAATTGTTTATCTCTTTGTAGGCGGAAGTCTGGGGAGGTGCGCTTTTTCCTGCGTGCCTTTATCCGTTCAGACAGTTTTTGTCAAAACATCAATCCATCATTATGAGAGACAAACAGAAATACTCGTCACAGTCAAGCGAGAGTGAAGACGTTGATAAGGGCGTTTTCGTTAACCTCACCTACGACACAGGGTTCAAACTGATTTTTGCGGACAAAGCTAACAAACCGTTGTTAATCAAATTATTGAATAGCGTCCTCCCGCCGGAGGCAAGAGTGGACGACATTGACGAGTACCTTGACAGGGAACAACAGCGCGACAGCCCTAAAGGGAAACTCACCCAATTCGACCTCGTCTGCAAAGCTACGGACGGGACAAGATTCATTGTCGAATTCCAACGCTGCAACGAAAAATCGTTTTTCCAGCGGTGCATCTATTACTCCGCAGGAACGTATCATTCCCAGCTGCAAAAAGGCGACAACTACAGCAAACTGAAACCGGTCTATTCCATTGGTTTTCTGAACTATAAGCTCGACCACTCCGACGAGGGCCTCTGGGACCGGGACCATCTGATCTCGGAATATATTTTCACGGAAAAACGAACTGGAGAGATTGCGCCTTCGACAATTTCAGTTATCTTTGTGGAGTTGGCGCGGTTCGACAAGACGAGAGAGCAGTGCCGGAGCGAGCTGGACTGGCTCTGTTACATTTTCCGCCACAGCGTTTCGCTCACCGAAATCCCGGAGGAGATACGTAGCGAACCCTTTTTCGATGACCTGCTTGAAGCCTGCCGCATCGCCGCATTCAACAAAGAGAAGAAACTGCTTTACGAACGGAGTATTATGAAAGAGATGGACATCATCGCTCAGCGCGAGTACGCTGTGGAAGTCGGGTTCAACAAAGGCTACGACAAGGGTATGGCAGAAGGAAAGGCTGAGGGAGCCCGTGAGAGTGCAATTAAACTTCTAAAGGCAGGAGTTGCCCCTGAGATTGTCGCACAGTGCGTCGGGCTTAATATTGATGAAGTGTTGAGTCTAAATCAGAATTAAAGAATAGAAAAATCAGACTCTCAGTCGGTCCAGAGGAGGGTGCGGGAGAGGTCGGGGTTGACTTGGATTTGGACTTTCAGGGTCTCTTCCGGGAGTAGGTCCTCTATGTTTTCGGGCCATTCCATAAGGCAGAGGCAACCGCTGTCGAGGTAGTCGTAGAGGCCTATGTCAAGAGCCTCGGAGTTTTTCGTAATACGATAGAAATCAAAATGATAGACCGACTCGCCGGAGGCGGTGACGTATTCGTTGACAATTGTGAAGGTCGGAGAGCAGACCGGCTCGTCCACCCCGAGGCGGTGGCAAAGCGCGGTGGTGAAGGTGGTTTTCCCGGCTCCCATCGGTGCGTAAAATGCGACAAGACGCCTGTCCCCTATCTCGCGGAGAAATTCGCCGGCGGCCCTGTCAAGGTCTTCGACACTCTTGATTTCTATCTTGTGTTCCATTTTCAAATCTTTAAGTCACCGCAAATATACAAAAAGAGGCTGACTTTTTAGTCAGCTTCTCTTTTTGCGGCGGAAAGTGTAGGGGGGGGAATATTTTATCTGAGATATTTTGAGAAGAACTCCCAAACTAGTTCGCAGGTCGGAATGTAGGACTCGGACCAGCTGTGGTCGCCTCCGCGGACCTCGTACAGAAGCACGTCAGCCGCAGGGCCGCCCTTCCAAGCGGGAAGTCCGTCTGAGAATTTGTGCAGGAGAACCTGTTTGCGCTGAGCGGGAACTTCGGTAATGGTTTCGCTCTCGCAGCCGTTTGCATTGACAATGTGGCTCACTGCGACAGGGACGGCAAGATACTCTCCCCATCCGCCCTTATTCTGAGGGTCGCCCTCCCAGAAAGAGACTCTGTCCGCTGTCCCGTGAACTTCCATAAAAGGAACCGGACGGCGGTAATCCGTGCTCATACATTTGAGGGTGAGGCCCGCGATGGAAGCGATGGCGGAGAAGGTCTCCGGGTGCTCTGCTGCCATCTTGTAGCACATCTCCCCTCCGTTGGACATACCGGTCAGGAACACATTCTCGCGGCTAAGTCCATACTCCTTCTGAAGCTTCTTCACAAGGCGGCGCAGGAAAGCGGTGTCATCGATTTTGTAGCCCTCCTGCACAGGATAGCCCACGTTCCAGCAGTTTTTTCCTTTTCCGTCCTTCGCCCCCTGAGGCCAGCAGACGGCAAAACCCTCTCTATCTGCAATCTTCATAAAATTCTGTCCGCCCCTCAGAGCCCTTCCGCCATAGCCGTGAAGCACCACGACAAGAGGAAGCACTTTCCCTTCGGAGTTTTCCGGGATATAAAGCCAGGCCGTGCGCTCAAGTCCCTGGTCTTTCATCGTGACTTTCGTGCAGAACTGCTCCGGTGACGGAGTCTGCGGACCAAACGCGCGCACATCCCCCACTCCTACGGCATTTCCTCCCTCGTCCAAAGCGATGGAATTCAGAAGGTCCAGCTTGCCATCGGAAATGAGTTTCAGGATGAGCTCTCCGAAGAGAGTGTTCTGCCAAGCGAACCAGGCCCTGGTAAAATTTGTCGGGTCGTCCTTGTGGAAGGACTCGTGGATGAAGCCTGTGAGAGCGTCGGTGTTCAGCAAAGAGACTATGCAGTCGCGGATTTCTCCATCGTCAGATGAAGTGAAGGCACGCATCATAATGCTCATCGGCCATATCATATCATACCCCACGTGCGGTCCACCGATGCCTTCTGCGGCGCTGCCCTTAAAGAAATAAGGGTTGCTGTCGCTCAGGGCAAAGCGGCGGGTGTTGAGGTAAACGGGGTCATCCGGAGCGACATCCCCGAGGTATGCAAGCGAAAGAAGGCTCGGGGCATTGGAATCGTCCATAAGAAGAGCGTTGCCGAAGCCGTCCACTTCGAAGGCGTAGATATTTCCGAATTTGGGGTGATAAACGACGGCATATTTCCGGATTGCCGCCTCAACCTCATCGGCGAGCGAGCGGCATTCAGAGGCCATCGCGGCGTTCCCGTTCACTGCTTCAAGTATCTCCGCGGCCTTGCGAAGGGAAGTGACTGCAAAGAAGTTGGACGGGATGAGGAACTCGAATGTGGTGGCGTCGTCGGAAGGGCGGAAAGCGGAGGCTATGAGCCCGCAAGGCTTCACCGGGTTGCCCAGTCCGCCGCAGCACTTGGTGTCGAGCTGGCGGGAAGTGACGCGGGTAAAATGGTAGGGTCCGACGCCGTCTTTTCTCTGCTGCTCCTTCAGGGTGCGAAGAATCGCCTTCATTCCCTCAATCCACTTGTCGCCGAAAACGGAGGTGTCGCCCGTAACCTTCCAATACTCGTATGCAAGGCGTATAGGGTAGCAGTGGGAGTCGATTTCCCACTTCCTTTCGTGGTCGTTCGGGTTCATATCCGTGCCGTCGTTCGCCCATTCTCCGCCGGTAGGGCCGTCGTTAAAGGCGTTTGCATAAGGGTCAAGGGCGATGGAATAGAACTGACGGTTGATTACCCCGGCAATCATTTCCCGAAGGTGAGCGTCACTGTCTGCAAACTGAACATATGGCCAGACCTGAGCCCCGGAGTCGCGCATCCACATAGCGTGGATGTCGCCCGTATAGACAAACGTGTCCGGATTGCCGTCGCTATCCTCCCTAAAATGAACCGTGGTGTCAAGCGTGTTCGGGAAGCAGTTGCGGAACATCCAGGAGAGTTTCGGGTTAGTAAGCTGAGAGGTCACTTCATCTATGACCTTCTCTATCTTTTCCGACGTAAAAAGCCTCTCCCCCGGCTGCGGACGCCTGGATTCGAAGGAGGCGGTCTGCGCAAAGAGCGATGAGCCGCAGATGGTGCAGAGCCCGACAATGGCTGCGGTTATTAGTTTTCTTTTCATATTGAGTCCTGTTTACATAAAAAACCTCTGGAGGAATCTATCCTCCAAAGGTAAGAAATATTATTCAGTGCGACTATTCCGAGAGTGAATATGGACGGTCGGAGGCCGAGGTCGAACGTTTTGTGTCCGGAGTCGGAGCCATCGTGAAGTCTATCCTTGCCCCTTCGGAAAGATCCGAATGGGTGAAATAGGTCTTGGTGTATGCCTTCCCGTTAACTTTGAGGGACTGAATGTAGAAGTTTTCGCGGCTGTTATTTGCAGCGTCAATGACTATCTTCTTCCCGGAAGGGAGATTGACCGTTACTTTGCGGAAGAGAGGCGTTCCTATCGCGTATTGGTCACTCGCCGGGCAGACAGGATAGAAGCCGAGCGCGGAGAATACATACCAGGCGGAAGTCTGTCCGTTGTCCTCGTCGCCGCAGTAGCCGTCAGGGGCTGCAGTGTAGAGTTTGTCCATCGCCTCGCGGATGTGCTGCTGGGCCTTCCACGGCTGTCCCGCCCAGTCATAGAGATAGAGCATATGCTGGATAGGCTGGTTGCCGTGGGCATAGTTGCCCATATTCATAACCTGCATCTCGCGGATTTCGTGGATGGTGAAGCCGTAGTAGCTGTCGTCGAAAATCGGCGGAACATCAAAGACATTGTCAAGATTGCGGCAGAAATTCTCCTCCCCTCCCATAAGCGCGATGAGGCCCTTGATGTCGTGGAATACGGACCAAGTGTATTGCAGGGCGTTCCCTTCGGTGAAATCGCCTCCCCATTTGTAGGGGTTAAGCGGGAGGGAGAACTCTCCGTCAGCCTTGCGGCCGCACATAAGGGAAGAGCTAGGAAGGTAGAGATTGCGGTAATTGAGAGCCCTCTGCCTGTAGATATCTATCTCCTCCTCGCTCTTTCCGAGAGCCTTTCCGAGAGTCCAGATGCACCAGTCGTCGTAGGCATATTCCAGAGTCCTTGCAGCGCTTTCGTTGATACCCGTATCGCACGGGACATAACCCAAGCGGTTGTACTCCTCCCAGCCTCTGCGTCCGGAGGTCATCGTGCCCTCGTGGACAGCGTTGGCTCCGTGCACAACTGCCTCCCAGAGAGTCTCGACGTCGTAGCCGCGAAGCCCCTTGATGTAGCCGTCGGCAACCACCGATGCGGAATTGTTTCCAATCATACAAGGTCTATGTCCCGGACTTGACCACTCCGGCAGGAATCCGCTCTCACGGTAGGAATTGACCCAGCCCTCCTGCATCTTTGCGGCCACGTCGGGATAGACGAGGTTCAGAAGAGGGAAAAGGCTGCGGAAAGTGTCCCAGAAGCCGGTGTCGGTGAAAAGGTAGCCGTCGCAGATTTCTCCGTTGTATGGGCTGTAGTGCACACGGCGGCCTGAGGCATCGATTTCAGAAAAGTCACGAGGGAAAAGAAGGGAGCGGTAGAGGCAGGAGTAGAAGGTGCGGAGGCGGTCGGTGTCGGTGTCCTCAACGGCAATTCTTCCAAGAACCTCGTTCCAGCGGTCCCGTCCTTCCTGTGCGATGCGGTCAAACGAGCCGTCACCAAGTTCGCCGAGGTTTCTTTCCGCCTGCTCGAGGCTTATGAAAGAGGATGCGACCTGGAGATTTACCTTCTGTCCTTTAACTGTCCTGAATCCCACAACCGCCATCGAATGCGAAGATTCGCTTGACGGAGTTGCGGAGAGCTGCGTTCCATTAGTGACTGTTCCGACATATTCGAAAGGAGTGTCTGAAACTATGACGAACCAGTTGCGGAAATTCTCCGGCACTCCTCCGGTGTTCTTTGTGGTGTAACCGACGATTTTGTTCTCATCCTCAAGCACCTTCACGAAAGACCCGCCGTCAAAAGCGTCCACGACTATGTAGGAGAGGTCTTTCTCCGGATAGGTGAGGCGAAAGGCTGCAGCCCGCTCAGTCGCGGTCATCTCCGCCAAGACATCGTGGTCCGCCAGATAGACGCTGTAGCAGTATGGAGTGGCGGTTTCAGCCTTGTGGGAGAACCAGCTCGCACGTGAGTTCTCGTCAAAGACAAGGCCTGTGGTCACCGGCATAATTACAAACTCGCCGTAGTCATTCATCCACGGACTCGGCTGATGGGTCTGCTTGAATCCGC
This sequence comes from bacterium, assembly GCA_963652025.1. Taxonomy (GTDB): domain Bacteria; phylum Bacteroidota; class Bacteroidia; order Bacteroidales; family UBA932; genus Cryptobacteroides. The sequence continues at coordinate 4,890 of CAVJRU010000070.1, read as the reverse complement.
GGATTTTGTCCGCGGTGTAGCTGTAGGTCCATCCGTTTCCCATTGTCCCGGTCATCGGAGTCCAGAAGTGTGTTCCCCAAGGGCGGGCGAGAGCAGGATAGGTGTTTCCGGTGGAGAATTCCGGCTTGGACATCGTTCCCACAAGGGTGCTTACATAGTCAACGGGTGTCTTCTCGCCCTCGGAGGTACTGCAGCACGAAGATACTGCAATCAAAAGCCCGAATGCGGCTGCCGGCAAAAGAGGGGATAAAAATTTATGTTTCATGCCTTATTCGAATTTTATTGAGCAGAAGACCATCTTCTGTTCATCGGAACCGTTGCTGAAAAGACCGATGCAGATGACAACGTCTTTCCCGGAGAAGCCGCTCAGGTCGTAGTCGAACTTCGCGCAGGAGGCGAGGTCTTCGCTCCAGCCGTTCTCGTGGATGAATTTCCAGCAGCCGCTCTCGGCTTTTTCGGCTTTTGAAGCAGTGTTTGCAGACGGATCAAGGTAGGAGACGGTGCCGTCTTCCTCAATCACGGTCACCTTGAAGTAGGTGTAAGTCGATGAAGAGAAGTTCCTTGTGTAGAAGGACATCTTGTCGTGGTCGGAGTCGATGCTAAACTTGGAGTAGAAGTAGGATACAGGGGTGCTGAGATCCGCCGTCAAGTCTCTGGTATCCACCATAAAACCCTCCACACATGAGGATGTGCAGTAGTTGTGCCTTACCGGCTGTAGCCCCCATTCAGATGCTATATGCCCAGTTCCGGCCCATACACCGAAGCAAGGGTTCGGCTCCCATACGAGGTCGCCTTTCTTTCCGTTGAACTGCTTGCGAGGGTTCGGCATCATAGACTTCACCTCTTCGAGGCTCATTCTCCAGCCCTCAAGACCGGTAACAGGGGTTCCGTAGAGCCCAAGAGCCTTGTGCCCGTCGACTTTCGCAGGTCCGAAGGAGATGTGGGTCAGCGGGAGCTGGTAGTCGCATTTGCCATCGTAGTTGCGATAGAGTCCGATGGCGACGACAACCTCCTTGCCCTCGTATGCTCCGAGGTCGAAGCCGGTGGTGTGCCAGTCGGAGTCGGTACCATAGGTTATGGTCTTGTTGTTGTCCATATCCGCAATGGATACTGCCTTAGGGTCGGAAGCGTTGATGTCCACTACCATAACTCCCCAAGGGACCTGATTGTCGGCACTTCCGTTGTGGGTTCTCCAGTAAACGGAGAGAATCTTGTTGTCGGCTGTGATCTTCTTGAGTCCCCAGGTGTAGGAGTCGAAGTGCTCGAGATCCTTAACATAGCCGGAGTTTGCATCCTCTCCGCTCATAATCCTGAGGGTGCAGCCTTCGTTCTGGAATTCGGTTCTTCCGTACCATGACGGGAACTGGGCGCTCATAAGAGCCGTGGTTGCGTTGCCGTACTGATAGTCAGGCTCTGTCTCTGGCGTGTGACCGAGTCCGAAACCGGCCCTGAATTCATTGATGTACCATGCAGGTGTTGCCTTGAGATCGGCAAGAGTCTTTCCGGGGAGAATCTTCACTCCGCCAAGGACGATGTCTTCGGTGAGTTCAGCCACATAGTCTGCGTTGAACGCGCTTGCAAGGACTTGTTTGGTGACGGTTTCGCATCCAGTCGCGCTGAAAGTGAGAGTGTAGTCTGAAATCGTGAGACCGGTTATTTCGAATTTTCCGTCGAAGCCGGAAGTTGCGGTCTTTGCCCCGGTGCTGATAGAGACGCCTTCTAAAGGCTCATTGCTTGCATTGAGCACGCGTCCGGTGATTTTTCCGCCGGCGAATTCCATCTGAGGATGAAGTTCAATGACTCCGTCCTTGATCTTGTTGGACTGGATGGTTTCGCTCACAGAGGAGTAGCCTTCCTTCTCGAAAACAGCGAATTTAGCCTTTGCCATGGAAACTTCCACGCTGAAAGAACCGTCGGAAGCGGAAGTGCACGTTGCGGCAGCCTCATCCGAAAGCCCGGACTTGATACTGACGGTCACTCCTTCGACAGGAGAGTCGGACGTGTCGGTGACGACGCCCTTTACGGTTATCGCGTCAGCGATGCCTTCTTCCTTTGCATTGTTCTTCTCGCAGGAGGAGAAAACAGCTGCTGAGCCCACTATGAGCGATGCCAGAGCGATTGATTTGATGAAAGATGTGAGTTTCATAACGTTTGTGTTTAGTTATTAGTATGCAATTGTTTGATTCTATAGGAGGGACGCCGATGCGCTGGCTGCATCTACTTTATGGTTTTGAGATAGGCTTTGGTCTCGTGCGGGCGCTTAGCCATCCTTATGCGCCAGATGAGCTCCTGTATGTTCACTGCCTCCGCGTCGTTCCCACAGGCCTTGGCGCAGCTGAGCGCGGCACCCGCGGATCTTTCCCCGTCAAAATCGCTCCAGGCGTGCACCACTGCCGCAGACCATGACGGAATGTCCGTCCGGGATTTGATGTAACCGGCTACTTCCGACGGCGTCCCCATTCCGTTGGCTGAGTCAGAAATTCCTGCCCAGAGCGCATATTTTGTGGTGACGACAGGGATGTCGTAGCCCTCGGTGTTGTTGAACCACTGAATCTGTCCGCTGCCGGCGGTGTAGGGACTATAAGCGATGGCGACAATGCCCTCCAGCTGGTCGTTGGCATCGATGAATGCCTGAAAGGCTTCCCTAGAGGCTGCGCTGTTGAGGTCTTTCGCTATAAGGTGCAGCACTTTGATGCGGTGCTGACGCATATGGGTGGCGGCTCTTTCTGCGAGCACTTTGAGATTGGCTTTCCGGTCAGTTCCTTCGGCGGTGCTGTAGGTGTCAATGTAGAAATATCCGCCTCCGAATGTCTCCATCACGGTGCCGCTCTGCCTCTGGTAGCCCCACAGATGAGTGAACCGCGCCGGAGAAAGCTGACAGAGAGCCTCGCTGCCCAGTCCGAAGGACATCTTTACGGAGTTATTGGATGTCATCAGGTTGAAGTAATTGTTGAGGAAGCTGTCGTTCATCACCCACTGGTAGTTGTCTCCGTCAGAAAGGAAGAAGGACACGAACTTTTTCTGTACGTCGTAGTCTATGTTCTTGGGGTTGACGACTTTTGCGAGTACCTGTTCCTGTCGCTCGGGGTATTTGACCGAGGTGAGCGTATGGTTGTAGCTCCAGTCGGCAGGAATCATCACTTTGCCGTATTTGGACACTTTGTCCACGAATACATCCTCCCCCACGCCCTGCTCCCAGCCCAGAACCGGAGCATTGGGGCTCAGCCACGAGAGCACCTCATTGAACAGGGAGTTGTTCTGCCCTGCTGACGGGTTGTTGTACAGCTTGTTGAGATTGAATACGAACAGGGAGTTGGCAATGGCATATTCCCGGAGTTCTCCGGTCTGCACTGGCATAACCACCAGGGCGTCCCTGTTGCATTTGTCCTTAAACTCTTTCCACGCGTCCTCCGTCGTTTTTCCTCTTGCGTCATATTTCATCTTGAAACCGGCATTGTCGAAGACTTCCTTATCCCTGATGTCCACGATTATGGAATTGTAGACATGAGAGGCCACAGCGGCGACATTTCCGCTTTCGGGATTGTTTACGACATCTGAAAGTACATAGCCGTCAATGAGGCTGCGTACGCTGACTTTAATCCCGTCCACAGCTTCGTAGTCCTTTGTGCAGAGATCCACCGCAGTGGCATTTCCCAGAGACTTTCCGAGATATGCCCTGGACTTGTCGTAGGCGACTCCGTTCACGTCTATCCAGACTCCTACATCGGTCTTGCCCTGCTGGAGGGCGCGGTTGACAATCCCCGCAAGCGACTGGGTCAGAAGGTGGTACTGCAGCCCGGAAGTCGTGGAGGAGAGGGCAGTGCTGTTGCGGTTGCCTTCCGTAGCGACATTCGGAACAGTCCAATAAGCCTTAGGAGCACGTTCGGGGACAGGGAAATAATATTGTCCTTTGTCAGAAATTTCGTCATATATTCCGGCATATTCCACAAGAGCGGAGTCGTCGCCGTCGCCCGGAACAGAGCCGGTCTGGCTGTTGTCTTGCGCTGGGGCTTCGCATCCGGTGAGGGTGCCGAATGCAAAAAGCAGCGGGAGAGATGACAAAATCAATTTGTGAGTAAAAGAAGAATTCATATTTGTCTGCTATCAGTTTTTGGATAATTATCGGTTCCATTTAGTTAGCAAAGTAAAAGGCCAGGGGTTAATTAAGCGGTTAAGCCCAGATTATCCACAGAATTATTTTCGCTAATCTACCGCAAAATAAGCCACGACTTCCATAATTTATTTACCTTTGTCCCATAAAATTCGATTAAATGACGATTAAACGCGCATTTTCAATCATTGCCTCGGCCGCCCTCCTGTTTCTTCCCGTCCAGGAGGTCTTTTCTCAGGGTCTCGGATTCCACGGGATGGACTACAGAATTGACCAGCGCACATCCTACGATGTTTTCGGCAGCAGTCCCGAGACATTCAGCGGCAGCATTTCAATTGATTTTGAGCTCTACACGGAGCCCATATCCGAGTTCGGGTATTTTTTCAGGATGAAGGATGAGGGCGGAAGCCACCGAATCTGGAATCTTTCCTACGACAGCCGCGGGGACAGCACCGTCGTGCGTCTTAACGAGGAAGGAAGACAAAGCCTAATCAAGGCAATAATCCCTCACGACGACGTCAAGCACCTGCACTGGCACGATGTCCACATAGGTTTCGACCTGGTGAGAGACTCAGTGAAACTTGACATAGCAGGGCGCTCATTCAGCGCGCACTTTCCAGGTCTTCCGGACAAGATCAAAGCGGCAGTCATTTTTGGAAAAAGCGACCACATCATCGACGTACCGTCCTTTGCCATACGAAAGCTCCACATAGGAAACGCACGAAAGGGATTCGATTTCCCTCTTGACAGCACCGAAGGCAGCCTTGTATGCGACACCG
>CAVJRU010000069.1:0-11556 GCA_963652025.1 bacterium | reverse complement strand
GTCGCTCAGGCCGAAATAGGGAACGAAAAGCGAGGAGATGTCGTGGAAGCCGTCAGGACGGCGGCGCAGGACATTCAGACCGATATTGACTTTGACGTTGGGGTGTGTAATCATAATATATTCCGGATGGCGGTCTCCACTTCGGAGCGCAGAGCCTCACGCTCCTCCTCGGAATCCACAACGTCGAAAACAGGGGAAACGAACGAAATCATCTGAAGAAAGCGCGCATCGCGAAGAGAAATGCCCCTTGAACGCATATAGAACTGCTCATCCTCGTTGAGGCGTCCGATTGTCGCTCCGTGCGAGCACTTCACGTCGTCGGCATAGATCTCAAGCTGAGGCTTGGTGTTCACCCTCGCCCCCTCGGAAAGCAGAAGGTTGTGGTTCGCCTGATATGCCTCGGTTTTCTGAGCATCCTGCGCCACTATGATCCTGCCGTAGAAATCCGACCTCGCGCTGCCGCCGACAAGCCCCTTGAAAAGCTGCGAACTGGAGCAGTGTGGAACACTGTGAGAAAGTTCCACGCTGATTTTTACCCTCTCTTCGCCCGGGCAGATATACACTCCGTTAAGCGAGAATGACGCCCCTTCTCCCACAAGATTCACCTTCAGCGAAAGGTCGCAGCTCACCCCAGGAAGAATCAGAAGAAGCATCCTGACCTGCTCGTCCCGTCCGACAGAAAGTACTTCGGGAACGGTGTCCCGCCCGACAAAATAGGTCTTACAGGTTGTCATAGCCGTGTTCCTCGATAAAGTCCACAAGTTCCCGTCCCGCAGTGCGCACGATGTGTCCGTCCTTGAGAATGTGCACTACATCCGGCACGATGTACTCCAGAAGTCTCTGGTAGTGAGTGATTATGATTGAAGCGTTCTCCGGAGTATGAAGGGCGTTCACTCCCGAAGCCACGATTCTCAGCGCATCCACATCCAGTCCGCTGTCGGTCTCGTCAAGAATGGAAAGGACAGGATTCAGCATCGCCATCTGGAAAATCTCATTGCGTTTTTTCTCGCCGCCGGAAAAGCCCACGTTCACTTCCCTCTTGGCAAATTCGGGCCTCATCTGCACGAACGCCATCTTTTCCTTGAGGAGTTTAAGGAACTCTCCCGCCTTCATCGGCTCAAGCCCCTCGGACTCCCTTCGCGAATTCACCGCAGTTTTCATAAAATTGGTGATGCTCACCCCGGGGATTTCCACCGGGTACTGGAACGACATAAATATGCCCGCCCAGGCCCTTTCCTCCGGAGACATCTTCAGAAGGTCGCGTCCCATATACTCGATGCTTCCCTCTGTAACGGTGTATTGCGGTTTTCCCGCGAGGACCGAACTCAACGTACTTTTTCCCGCACCGTTCGGACCCATAAAGGCGTGAATTTCGCCCTTGCGGATTTCAAGGTCAATTCCCTTGAGAATCTCCTTTCCCTCGATGCCGGCCCTGAGTCCGCTGATTTTGAGTATTATATCATTTGCCATAAGCTATATTTTTCTGTTTCTATTCTATCGAATCCAAAACTATCCTATTCCGTCGAACCCGAATATATCCGTTCAACTACGCTTTTTTACGATACAGCTTCATCCACGAAACCAGCGAAACTATGCCGTTCACAAGGTAGAGGCTGCAAACTATCGGCATAAATACGTGTCCCACAGAGATATGCAGCGCAAGCTGGGTTATGTTCACAAGCAGCCAGGCAATCCAGCAGTCCCATTTTTTGAGTGCCGAAAGAAGCTGCGCCACAAGAATGAGCACGGTCACGCAAGCGTCAAGATAAGGCACCGGGTCGGCAGGAAATGTTCCCGGAAACCAGACCGTCCCCATCTTCCCGAGAAGCCATCCCCAGACTCCCGCAAGGACGAATACCGAGGCAATGGCCGCCACTCTTCCGCCCCAGCTGAGCATAGAAACCTTAAGCGATGAGGTGTCCTCCGAAGACTGCTCACCTTTTCGCGGATGAGTCCAGCGGTAGTGTCCGAGGATGTTGATTCCAAGCGAAATCGGCTGCAGAATGAGCGAGGCGTAGAGGTGCTTGTTCCAGAACATCAGGAAAAGCGCCGCCGTGTAGAGGTAACCCACCCAGAAGTTGTATTTGCTGTTGCGCCCGGCAAGGAAAACACAGGTGAGACCCAGCACCGAAGTGATGAGGTCTATCAGTAGCACCGGGTAATCCGACGGGCCAAGCGTAAAAAGCGTATAATTTATCCAGTCCAAAGTCGTTTTCAGCTATATAATCATCCTACAGACCCTTCAAGGGAGACGGAAAGAAGTTTCTGAGCCTCCACTGCGAACTCCATCGGGAGTTTTGCGAGGACTTCCTTGGCGTACCCGTTAACAATCAGTCCCACAGCATCCTCCGCACCGATTCCGCGCTGGTTGCAGTAGAAAAGCTGGTCTTCGCTAATCTTCGAAGTCGTTGCCTCGTGCTCCACCACAGCCGTAGGGTTTGCGTTCTGGATGTCCGGGAAGGTGTGCGCACCGCAGCGGGAGCCAATCAGAAGGCTGTCGCACTGGGAGAAGTTCCTTGCGTTGTCCGCCCCGGGGAGCATCTTCACAAGCCCACGGTAGCTGTTCTGGCTATGTCCTGCCGAGATTCCTTTGCTCACGATGCGGCTTCGGGTGTTGCGTCCGATGTGAATCATCTTCGTGCCGGTGTCCGCCTGCTGGTAGTTGTTCGTCACAGCGACAGAATAAAACTCCGAAGAGGAATTGTCGCCCTTGAGTATGGTTGAAGGGTATTTCCAAGTGATGGCCGAGCCTGTTTCCACCTGAGTCCAGGAAAGGTGGCTTCCCTCTCCACGGCAAATGCCGCGTTTGGTGACGAAATTGAAGATTCCGCCCTTCCCTTCCGCGTCTCCCGGGTACCAGTTCTGAACGGTGGAGTATTTCACATCGGCATCCTTTTCCACAACAATCTCCACCACAGCAGCGTGCAGCTGGTTTTCGTCCCTCATCGGGGCGGTGCATCCTTCCATATAACTTACATACGACCCCTCGTCGGCAACGATGAGAGTCCTCTCGAACTGACCCGTTCCCTTGGCGTTGATGCGGAAGTAGCTTGAAAGTTCCATCGGGCAGCGTACTCCCTTGGGGATGTAGCAGAAGGAGCCGTCGCTGAATACGGCGGAATTGAGTGCAGCGTAAAAATTGTCGCCCGAAGGCACGACGCTGGCAAGGTATTTCCTCACAAGGTCCGGATGTTCCTTCACGGCCTCCGAGAACGAGCAGAAAATGATGCCCTTCTCCTCAAGCGCGGCGCGGAAGGTTGTCTTCACTGAAACCGAGTCAAAAACGGCGTCTACAGCCACTCCTGCGAGCCTTTCCCGCTCCTGAAGCGGAATACCGAGCTTGTCAAACGTCTTCTCGAGCTCCGGGTCTATTTCCTTTTTCGCCCCGTCTGCCGAGGGGGATTTCGGCGCGGCGTAGTAGATTATGTCCTGAAAGTTTATTTCCGGTATGTTGAGGTGACCCCAGTGAGGAACTTCCATCTTCTGCCATTTCCTGAACGCGTCCAGGCGAAAGTTCAGCAGCCATTCAGGTTCCTCTTTTTTCCGCGAAATAAGCCGCACAATGTCCTCGTTGAGCCCTTTGGGAATAAATTCCTGCTCCACATCGGTGACAAAGCCGTGCTCATATTCCCCGGAGGAGAGTTCCTCCAATATATTATTTTTATCTTCGTTCATCCTTGAAAATCAGCGATGCAAATCGTAAAAGCGCACCGGATGGCACCCGCCGCCGATGCAACCTGCAAAGATAATAAATTTATATAAGAGTCCGCACTTTAGCAAGTCCTAAGCTCGGAGGAGTGTACCAGCCTAGAAGAATATGCTAACAGCCACTGTAGCACTACTTCTTGAAGCTAGCGCAAGATGTATTTTACAAAATACATTTTGGGGGCAAAATCGTATTTTGTAAAATACACTTTATGATGCCGGGGAGAAATTAACCCCAATATGGGCCGGGGTGGATTGGGGTTGGGAGGACAACGCGGTGGAGCGCTTTTTTGTCGGCCTCTTTTGATGGATTTACTCGGCGATTGAGAGGGAGGTGTAGGCGAGGATGGCGTTGCGGTAGGCAATCAGGGCGTCGATTCTGGCTGAGGCGTCGGTGCGAAGGGTGGTTTCCGCCTGAAGAAGGTCCTGCAGAGGGATTAGGCCCGCCTCATAATTGGAAAGAGTCGCGTCGTAGAGGCGTCGGCTCTTGAGGAGTTTCTCTTCGCTTAGCTGCCACTGGTCGTAGGACGAAGTGAGGTCCAACCAGAGTTTCCCCACCTGAAGATGGAGCTGCTTGGAAAGGAAATCACGCTCATTTTCCGCCTTTTGAATTTCCGTACCTATCCTTTGCGCCTTGCGGGCTGTCTTTCCCCAATCGGAGATGGGGATCTGGACTGTGGCAAGAGCCATCACATTGGTTTTCGACTTATTGTAGAGGTTGGAATAGCCTGCCGTGGCCCCCACCATAACCTGCGGAAGAGCCTCCCCCACCGTCATTCTCCTCTCCAGCTGTTTCGCCTCAACCTGAAGGTCCAGAAGCTGGCTTTCCTGCATCTGAGACACCATCTCATCCTCATCCTTCCAGTAAGTCTCTGGAGAGTCCGGGAGGGAGGAGACATAGTCAAGAGTGATGGAGTCTATGTAGGGGCGATCGGGCGTGGAAGCCGCAGAGACAACCGTGTAGGGCTGTCCGATTGAGTTCAGAAGGTTCATCTTCGAAAGTCTCACCCCGCTTTGCGCCTGCTTGCGAAGAGAGGCAAGCTCGTCAACTTTAAGTTCTATCTGCAAGACGTCGGTCTCGGCCGCAAGACCGGAGGAAACTGCCGAGCGGACATTGGCGTAAAGGGTGTCTAGAGTGCCCTGAAGGTGCTCCAGAGTGGAGAGTTTATCCTCCAAAGAAACGACATTCCACCACAGAGCATCCGTTTCCTGAAGAGTTTTCCTTTTCTGGAGACCCTGTTTGAGGGAAGCGGCCTCCATCCCGAGGGAGGCGAGACGGTTTCCGCTGACGATCCTTCCGCCGGCATAGAGTGGCTGAAGGGCGAGAACCCCAGCCGAATATCCCCATTTGAACGAGGTGTACTTAGTGTTTATTCCGTACATCGAGCCAAGCGACTCGGCTTCGTTCTGAAGGTTCCAGGCGTAGTCGTTGTCCCCAAGAATGTCCACTATCCCCACTTCCAGCAGCGGATTCATCGCCCAGTAGCTGAACGCCGTGGCGCTGACCCTGGGGAAATACTCCGAGAGGGCTTCCTGCTTCTGGAGCCTCGCCGCCTTCACGTCAAGGGCGGCATTTTCCATATAGGCGTTGTTCTCCAGCGCCATAGTGCGGCACTGTTCAAGGCTGAGGGCAGAGGAAGCGGTTTTTGCGGGAGCAGAGACATCTGGGGTGGAGGGGGTCTGAGTATTCTGCGGGGCCTGTGCGTAAGAGAGCGCCGCAGGCGACAGAGCCGCCACGAGCGAAGCGACTCCTACAAAAGCGAGTCTGCGCAAGCTCTCCCAAATGCCCATTTCAAGTTTCGCGGATGCGCTCCTTGGGTATATATTGTTAATTTTCATCATTTTCAATCGTTTCAATTTCAGGGGTTCCTTCTACCAGGGCTGCCGCTGCCTTCTTTTTGTCGGCGTTGTAGAAAATCAGCCAGTAGGACACCGGCATAATGAGGGTAATCAGGATGACGGAAAGCATTGTGCCAAAGCAGATTACAACTCCCATCGGCATCCAGAGAAGGTCTCCGCTTATTATCATCGGGAGCACTCCGAGGGCGGTGGTGCAGGAGGTGAGGAAAATCGGACGCATCCTGCGTTTTCCTGCCATTGATGCGGCTTCTTTTACGCTGTAGCCCTCCTTGAAACGCAATTCCTCGGCGTATTCGAACATTATGATTCCGTTTCTCACGATGATTCCCACGAGGGAAATGAGTCCCAATACGGCTGTCATCGAGAAGTCAAGCCCAAAGACCCACAGTCCGAAGAACGCTCCGAAAAGACAGAGGGTGCTGAGGACCATCGTAAGCAGGGCGAGGGAGATTTTCTTGAAGTGGAAAAGCAGGAAGACGAAAAGGACAAGCACCGCAGCAACAAACGAAATGGCTATTTCCGGGCCGATGGTCCTGTTCACGCCGTTCAATCCGCCGAACTCCACGCTCACGCCTTCCGGCATCTCGTATTCTTTGAGGAACTTCTTGATGGCGCGGATGGCAGTAGGCTGGCTCTTTCCAAAGCACATATCCGCTCCGATTACGATTGCGTTGCGCCCGTCGATGCGGGTGAGGCTCTCGGGGCTCCACTCCGGGGCGACGCTTGCCACCTGGCGCACCGGCACCATAAGACCCGGAACGGCAGTCGGAACGAGGGAGTTGGAGATGACCTCATACGGCGAGTCTCCGCTAACATTGGAGGCGTAAAGATTTACCGGAATCACATTGTCTCCTTCCCTTATGCTGCTGATTTGCAGACCGTTGAACTCGCTCGCAAGGGAGAGGTTCATCATCGTGCGGTTCACTCCCAGCCTCATCGCCTCGTCAGCGTTAAGTTCGATGGAGACGCCGGGGGTGTAGTTGTCGGCGTCGCTGTGCACCCACTTGAGCATATCAAGGCTCGCCATATAGTTCTTCAGCGTGTCCGAGACAGCCTTCATCGCATCGTAGTCCTCGCTGAAAACGCGCAGTTCCACAGGCGTGGACGTTCCCTGGTAGTCCATCTGCTTGACGTGGATGACAGCCTCCGGGAAAAGGTGTTCGTAGCGAGCCTCACACTCTGCGAGGAAGGACTCCGTGGCCTTGTTGGACTTTGTGTTCACGATGAGCTGCGCCACATTCTTGCCAGGAAGAATCGGGGCGTAGGTGGCGTGGAAGCGGGGCGTGCCCGTGCCGATGAACTCGGTGACTGAGGTGACGCGAGGATCCTGCCTAAGGAGCGTTGAGAGGGAGTCGGCAACCCTGGTCGTGCTTTCAATGTTCGCCGACGGGTCGAGATAGACCTCAACGGCGAAGACCGGACGGGCCGCCATAGGCATCAGCTGGATATTCATCTGCGAGAACATCAGAAGTCCCAGGCCGATTGCGCCCACACCGGAGAGAACCGTCAGGACAGGATGCTTGAAACACTTGTCCTGAATGAAGTCATAACCCTTCTGAAGGCCCGAGAAAAGATGGTTCTGCGCCTTTGTGATGAAGGTTTCCTTATTAGAACGTGCGGAAGTTATGAACTTTACCTCAAGCGAAGGGACCACCAGCACAGCGTATGCAAGCGAGGTCATCAGAGCGAAGGCAATCACATACGGGAACGTCTGGACAAAGTCTCCGAGATAACCCGTGATTATGTGGGTCATCGGGAAGAACATCGCGCTGATGGCGAATGTCGCCATAAACATCGGCGTAAAGAGTTCCTGGGCACTTGCGCAGGCGGCATCAAGCCGTGGCATACCCCGTCCGAGCTTGTCCATATATCCGTCCATCGTGATGATGGAGTCGTCCACAATCATTCCCAGCACCACGATAAGGGCCGCAAGCGACACCGTGTTGAGGCAGATGCCGAAAAGGTACATAAGGGCTATGGCTATCGCCGTGCAGACAGGGACGCCTGAGGAGGCGATGAGCGCGGACTTCATCGGGAAGAGAAGGAGCATCACGAGAATCACCACGAGCATCGAAATCACGAGGTCCCTGAGGAACGACCACACGGAGTCGCCAACGACCTTCGGCTGGTCGGTAATCCTTGAAACGGTGAGGCTCTCCGGAGCGTCCTCCATAAAGTCCTCGAGAACTTTGTCCACTTCCTTTCCGAATGCGACGATGTTGTTGTCCGGACGCATACTGATGGAAAGGACTATCGCAGTGTTGCCGTTGTAGGTAACGAGCGAGGATGGGTCTTTGTAGCGTCTTTCGATTGTGGCTATATCCTTAAGTCTCAAAGAGTTTCCGTCAGTTGAGGACCAGATTATCTTCTGAGAGATTTCCTCCTCGTCGGTGACGGTTTTCTCAATGTGCAGAGGCGAAGAAGTGTAGTCGGTGGAAAATGTACCGCCGAGGGCCTGAAGAGAGGAGGTCTGATACTCCAGCAGAAGCGAAGTCGGGGATATTCCGTAGGCCGAGAGACGGTCCATATCAACGTTCACCGCGATTTCTTCGCTCTGGGTGCCGATTACCTTGACGCTTGCGGTCTGGGGGATTGTGCGCAGGCGGTCTGAGAGGTCGTCCGCATATTCCTTCATTTCCGTGTACCCTTTGTCCGAAGACTCAAGGGCTATGAGCACCGAGGTAAGGTCGCTGAAGTCGTCTATGACAACGATTGCGAGCACTCCCGGAGGCAGGGTCTGTTTGAGAGTGCTGATTTTAAGGCGTATCTTTGACCACACCTCGTTCTTTTTCTCCGCCGGGGATGTGAGGTCGGTGTAGATGTAGCACATTCCGTCCTTGCTCACGACCTTCGTGCCCGCGCGGCTGACCTCACTCATCTCGAAGAGCATCTTCTCAAGCGGTTTTCCCACTTCCTCCTCCACCTGATGCACGTCAGCACCGGGATAGACCGCGGCGATGAGGCCCTGTTTGAGTTCGAAGGAAGGGAACTCGTCCTTGTTCATATCATAGAGGCCGTAGATGCCGGCTGCGATGAGAAGAACAAGGAAAAAGCGCACGATATTCTTGTTACGAATCGCGCCGAGAACTATCCTTGATGTCAATCCTTTCTTTTCCATATCGGTCTATTCCACCTCCACGCTCATTCCCGTGCTGACTTTGGACATACCTTCCACAATCACGCGGTCCCCGCTCTCAAGACCCTCAAGAACGATGATGCCCTTTCCGGAAAAGTCCCCCGGGGTTATGTATTTCTTCTCAACCTTGTTCTGCCGGTTCACAGCCCAGACATATTTCCCCACTTTATCCATTCTCACGATGGAGGCTGGGATTACAGGGAGGTCCGACTCCCCGGAGGCGTTTTCCCTGGCGGAGAAAACGACCTTCCCAACCATCCCGGGCATAAGCCCTTCAACAGTCCCCTGGAGTTCAAGAGAGCAGTCGTAGCTGTGGGAAATAGTGGAGGCTGAAACGCCTTTTCTGACGAGTTTTGCAGGAAATTCCGTGTCGGAGAGCGCCGGGATGGTCACTTTCGCAACAGTTCCCACGCTGACGGAGGAGATTTCGGTCTCCGGGATGGAAATTACGATTTCAAGGGAACCCAGGTCCACAATCCTTACAAGAGGCTGGCCCACCGTAACATCCTCCCCCTCTTCAACGAGCACTTCGCTGACAGTTCCCGCAAACGGAGCCTTTACCGAGCAGTCGTAAGCCGCTTTCTGGGCCGTTGCAAGTGTGGCTTTGGCTCTTGCGAGGGTGGCTTCCACTTCCACGACCTTCACCTGGGCGACGCTTCCGTTACCCTGGACCTTCTGGAGGCGGTCATAGCCGTCCTGAGCCTGGCGCATCGTGGCGCGTGCGGCATTCAGAGTGCTGGCGACGGTCTCGGAGTAGATTTTCGCGACCTGCTGATTCGCCCGAACCTTCTGCCCCTGCTTTACATTCACCTTTTCGAGTTTTGCAGGGAAAGGAGAGAGAACCACGGTGTTTTTCGCTGTCTCCACCTTGCCGACATAGGTCTTGTCGCTGATGAGGGAGGCTGAATTCACAGCGGTGACTTTCACCTTTACCGGACTTTTTACCGTTTCCTTTTTCTTAACAACGTTTCCGCAGGATGACAGGAGCGCAAGGGAGAGGGCAGAAGCTCCGAGCAGCGAAACTATATCTTTGATTTTCATTATCTTATCCATTGATTTAGCCTTCACAAATTAGGTGTCTGTTAAGGAAGAACTGCCACTATTTGTTGACTTTGGCAACGCACTTGACTGACGATTCGGTAATCGTGTAGTCGTAAACGAGGTAGGAGGTCGAGCCGGTGTAGTTGAGAGTGAACACTACGACATCGTCATACCTCTCGCCCGTGCCTTCGAGTGTGGCGTCAATCGTAAAAGTGAGGCCATCGTCCTTGATGGTGATGATGCGGCTAATCGGGCTCAAGGTAATCTTTTTCCCGTCCACTGTGGCGTCAAAAACAAGAACATCTCCGCCTATAATGTTGAAAGTCACTACCATAGTGTTCTCCCCTGTGGTGACGATGTTCATCTGCCCGGACTCGGAGGTGAGGGTGGACTTGAAGGTGCCGTCGGTTGTAGGAAGCGTAACATCGGAAGAGGTGACCTTACGGTCGATGGTGAGAGTGCCGCTCGTCTTGAAAGAATAATTGCCTTCAAACCGGCGTGTTCCCTCCTTTTCGCAAGAAGTGAGCGAAAGGAGCAGCGCGGCAAATACAGCAGCCGCAGCAATAAGATTTCTTTTCATACCTGTATATTTTTTCATTTTTATTCACATTCGATGCAGTGGCCGTTGATGAGATAGTCCACCATTTCGTTGTAGGTGGACACGACCGGCTCTTTGTCCTTGGAGATAAAGAATTGAGTTTCAACGCCTTTAAGAAGCATCAGAAGCATATCGGCGAACGCCTCGGGATTTACGGCGTCGTTGAATACCCCGATTTTCTTTCCCTTCTCGCAGACAGAGAGGAAATATTCCCTCTCCCACGCGTCGAACTCTTCCCTAACCTGCCTCACAGCCTCGCAGGCGTCATTCGCCGTCTCGGAATACTGGCTTATGGTAAACTGAGGATAGACCCGAAGGGAAATCATCAGCCTCATTCTTTCCTTGAGATAGCCGCGAAAACGAAAGGGTTCTTTTTCAGTAGTCTTTGCTCTGTAGATTGACAATTCGTCACGGAGATAGCCCAACTCCCTCCTCACGGCTTCGCGAAGGATGTCCTGCTTGCCGTCATAGTAGTAGTAAACGGCGGTTTTAGCCTTGCCGATGCTGCGTGCTATTTCCTCGATGGTGGTCTTCTCGTAGCCGTAACGCTCGAAAAGCGAGAGAGACGCCTCCATTATTTTTTCTTTCGATTCGTTCTTTGCTGCCATATACTGCCCAGTAAAAGTCCAATTTTCTCAAGTATCTGATTAAAACACTGCCCGCCTCCGAAGGACTTGATTCAACAGAAATCTATCCATCGAAAGGCGAGCAAAATGCCTAACAAAGACAATACCATTTTAGGAGATTTTGAACAAAACGATAAAATAGTACATTTGATTGCTTTTTTTTGTTCTTGTGCAATGAATAAATATTGAGTCATTTATGAATCTTTTATCATAGGCGAGACAGAGGGAAAAAGAAAACCATCCACCTCGGGATGGGAGATGGATGGCTTCTTGGTTTGATATTAGTTTTCATTCTATCGCCTCTTTGTAAGACTGTTCAGCGATTCTCCTCGCTTCGGGGAAAAAGTTCATTCTGTTATATGACGGATTTATTTTTCTCTCCTGGGCTGCGGTTCAGCGCAGAACTTCAGAATTGTTTCAGCATTGACACTAGGATTGACCAATAGTGACTATATTTTCCCCTTGCGTTGATTAATCGCGTTCAAGAAACGGCGTTCCATTGCTCTGTAGTTGCTGTCGTCAATGTCTTTTGCTTGAATCTCAAGTGAACGTAGAAATTCATCTGCCCACGGCTTAGACTTATCCAGATG
>CAVJRU010000068.1:0-11747 GCA_963652025.1 bacterium | reverse complement strand
TGTCTGATGAATATCTGCAGCGGGCAGCCTTCGAAATCGAAGTTCTCCCTTAGGCGGTTCTCCAGGAAGCGCTTGTAGGGGTCCTTGATGTACTGCGGAAGGTTGCAGAAGAACGCGAAGGACGGGCTGCGGGTCGGGAGCTGGGTTATGTACTTGATTTTGATGTACTTGCCCTTCCAGGCAGGCGGCGGATAATTCTGAATCTCCGGAAGAAGAACCTCGTTCAGACGGGAAGTCGGAATCTTCTTCGAGTAGTTCTCATAGACCTTTTCCGCGGCTGTGAGAACATCCATAATCCTCTGTTTGTTGATTACTGAAGTGAAGAGAATCGGGATGTCGTTGTTCGGAGCGATGCGCGCCTTGATGCCCTCGATGTACTGCTTCATCGTGTTGCTGTCCTTCTCCACGGTGTCCCACTTGTTCACAACCAGCACGCAGCCCTTGCGGTTGCGCTGGATGAGGTTGAAGATGCTCATATCCTGAGCCTCGATTCCGAGCGAGGCGTCCACCATAAGGATGCAGACGTCGGAGTGCTCGATGGCGCGGATGGAACGCATCACGGAGTAGAACTCCAGGTCCTCGTGAACCTTGTTCTTCTTGCGCATTCCGGCCGTGTCCACGAGCATAAACTCGTGACCGAACTTGTTGTAGAGGGTGGCGATGGAGTCGCGGGTGGTGCCGGCGATAGGGGTCACGATGTTCCTCTCGGTGCCGAGCAGGGCGTTCGTGAGCGAGGATTTTCCAACGTTCGGACGTCCTACGATTGCAAAGTGAGGGAGTTCCGGATGCTCGTCCTTATTCGCCAGCGCATCTTCAGGAAGCCTCCTTACGATCTCGTCCAGCAGGTCGCCTGTTCCTCCGCCGTTTGCGGCCGAAATGCTCCAGATTTCCCCGAGACCGAGGCCGTAGAACTGGTAGGTGTCATAAATCTTCTCACCGGAGTCCACCTTGTTGACGGCGAGAATGACCGGTTTTCCGCTTTTGCGGAGCATCCCGGCGATCTCCTCGTCATAGTCGGTGATGCCGGAAGCGGCTTCCACCATAAAGAGAACAAGGTCTGACTCTTCGACTGCGAGTACAACCTGTTTGCGGATCTCCTCCTCAAAGATGTCGTCCGAGTTGGAAGTATATCCGCCCGTGTCAACAACCGAGAATTCGGTTCCGCACCATTCACATTTTCCGTAGTGACGATCTCTCGTGACTCCGGCGGTCTCGTCGACGATGGCCTGACGCATCCCCACCAGACGGTTGAAAAGCGTTGATTTGCCCACGTTCGGACGGCCTACGATTGCTATAAGTGCCATAATTTTCCTTAATTTTTCTGTTATTTAGTATGATCTCACGACTATATGTACGGTCTCACGACCGGAATCTTTCTTATTTTTTCGGTTTTATCTCGCAACCTGAGCAGGCGCTGCATCCCAAATCCTCGCAGCTCCACTCCTTCTTTGCACCGTTCTTTCCCGATTTTTCCCGCAGCATCCGCATCTCGTCTTCCTTGACGCAGTGTATGCCGAGCTTTTTCATATTCTTGTTTCTGGAAATCTCCGTCTCCGGGAATTGTCCATTTTTTCGGAATATGATGTTGAACCCGAGGCCCACAAAGCAGAAGGCCAGAATAATGAGAACTGCGAGAAATACTTTCATAATAAATTATCCAAGTGCAACGCCGCAAAAACCAGTCCGACTAAGCGGCAGATGCGCCGCTTGGGCGGCTTAGTATATAAAGGAAGTGCTTATCGGCTCGTAGTTATACACCTTGTCGATGACTGAAGCGAAAATCTTGGTCATTGAGCAAACCGTAATCTTGCTCTTGTCGTCCTCCTCCTTCTGTGAAAGCGGAATGGTGTCGGAAACGATAACCTCCTCAAGCGCGCTGTCAGCGATTTTCTTGTATGCCTCGCCTGAGAAAACCGGGTGAGTTGCGCAAGCCCTTACGCTCAGCGCTCCCATCTCTTTGAGCACGTTGGCTGC
Source organism: bacterium (assembly GCA_963652025.1). GTDB lineage: Bacteria > Bacteroidota > Bacteroidia > Bacteroidales > UBA932 > Cryptobacteroides. The sequence goes on along the minus strand of CAVJRU010000068.1, from coordinate 9,773 downwards.
CTTGGTGAGCGTGCCGGCGGTGTCAATCATATCGTCCACGATGATGACGTTCTTTCCGGCTACATCGCCGATTGCTGTGATTGAACCCACCACATTTGCTCTCGCACGGGACTTGTGGCAGATGATGACAGGGCACTGAAGGTGCTTTGCGTATGCCAGAGCCCTCTTAGCGCCTCCCATATCAGGAGCTGCGATTGCGAGGTTCTCAATGTTGAGGGACTTGATGTATGGGATGAAAATCGAGCTTGCGTAGAGATGGTCCACAGGGAAATCGAAGAATCCCTGAATCTGGTCGGCGTGAAGGTCGCAGGTCATCACTCTGTCACATCCGGCTGCGTGAAGCAGGTTCGCTACGAGTTTCGCGCCGATTGAAACCCTCGGACGGTCCTTCCTGTCCTGTCTTGCCCAGCCGAAGTAAGGCATAACGGCAACGACTTTGTAGGCGGAAGCCCTGCGTGCGGCGTCGCACATAAGCAGCAGCTCCATCAGGTTGTCTGTAGGAGGGAAAGTAGATTGGATGATGAAAACAGTCGCGCCTCGAACACTCTCCAGATAGGCCGGCTGGAACTCTCCGTCACTGAATGTAACGGTTTCTGACTGTCCAAGTTCAAGATTTAGACATTTTGCCACTTTCAGAGCGAAATCTTTTGATGCTCTGCAGGCGAATAATTTGATCTGATGTTCTCTATCCATCGTACTAATATATTTGGTTGTTTATTAAGTCTTTATGCTTTATGCACAGTCCCGCTCCTTTGCCGTGGCGGGGTGAGGCTAAAAAACTCTACAAATCGGCGTAGGGATTATTTCCTTTCGCTTCCTTCTCCTCTTGTTTCTCCTTCTCGATGTCTGCAAGGATGGATTCGATGTAGCTGAGAATCTCATCCCTTCCGGCCCCTGTCTCCGACGAGCTTACAAAACACGGCGGAAGGCTTTCCCAGAACTCCAGCAGCTGCGTTTTGTCTTTTTCAATCTGTGCGGCGAGCGCATTGGGCCCGAGCTTGTCTCCTTTCGTGAATACCACTGCGAACGGAATCCGCCTCTCGCCCAGTTCTACAAGGAAATCAAGGTCGATTTTGCCGATATCGTGCCTGGAATCAATCAGCACGAACAGGCAGGCCATATCCGGTGAAAGATTTATGTAGTTGTTGATTACCTGGCGGATTTTCTGCCTCTCATTGTCGGAGGCTTTAGCGTAGCCATAACCCGGGAGGTCCACAAGATACCAGCTCCTGTTTATGAGAAAATGATTTACCAGACGAGTCTTGCCCGGTTTTGAAGAAGTCATCGCAAGTCCCTTGCGGGCTGTGAGCATATTGATCAGCGAAGATTTGCCGACGTTGCTCCTGCCGATGAACGCGAATTCTGGAAAGCGCTGTTTCGGCCTTTCGGACACACGTGTGCTGCTCCCGGAAAATAGTGCTTCGTGAATTTTCATCCTTACCTTCGATTTGAGCCGCAAAGATACACAAATTCCGATATATTTTCTTATTTTTGTAGGGCTATGGAAAAGGAATTTTACACTTTGTTGGAATTGCAGAGCCTTGTTCGCGAGGGTCTGGAAGAACTCTTTCCCCAGAGAATGTGGGTGAAGGCAGAGGTCTCGTCGATAAGCGCAAAACTCGGCGGACACTGCTACCTGGAACTCTCCCAAACCGAAGACGAGAAGGTGGTTTCCAAGTGCAGGGCAGTCTGCTGGTCTTCGCGCTGGCGGACATTGCAGCCTTATTTTGAGTCAGTTACGGGAACTCCTGTCAAGGCCGGGATGGAAATCTTGGCGCAGGTTCAGGTTAGTTACAGCGAACTTTACGGCTTTTCCCTTTCCATTACCGACATAAACCCCGAGTTCTCGCTCGGGAAAAAGGAGGACCTCAGGCTCAAGACCATCAAACGTCTTCAGGACGAGGGACTTATGGACCGTCAGAAGTCTCTCTCCTTTCCCGCTCTTCCTTGGAGATTTGCCGTGATTTCTGCCGAGGATGCCGCCGGCTACGGCGATTTTGTGAAGCATCTTGGCGAAAACGAGTTCGGTTTTTCTTTTTCTCTGAAACTGTTCCCATCCGCGATGCAGGGCACCGTTTGCGCCCAAAGCGTCGCGGACGCGCTTTCTTGTGTCGCGACTTCGGGGGAGACCTTTGACGCCGTGTTCATCCTCAGGGGAGGCGGAAGCGTTCTGGACCTTGCTCCGTTTGACGAATATGTGATGGCGCGTGCCATCGCCGAATGCCCGATTCCGGTGCTGACGGCTGTGGGGCACGAGCGGGACTACCACGTCTGCGATATGGTCGCCTACTCTTTCCTCAAGACCCCGACTGCCCTTGCGGATGAGATTCTGGGGCTGTTCGAGGCTGAGGACGCGAGGCTGACGGACTTCTCCTCGCGGATGAGGCTCGCTTTCACCAACCGTCTCAATGCGATGGAGCTACGCCTGCAGAACCTCTGGACAAGGATTGTTTCGGCCGACCCGAGAAATATCCTTAAAAGGGGATATGTGCTTGTGGCAGGGGGTGACGGGGTGATTGTTAAGAAGTCTTCCGCGCTTAAGAAGGGCGACAGCCTGAGGGTTATGTTTTCCGACGGCGTTGCCGAGGCCCGGGTGGAGAAAGTGGGGCTGAATGTTGAGACTAAAAATGACTAGGTCGCCTGCGAAGTTGAAAATCTTAATTGAACTGGATATGGAAGATACAACAAAAGATACGTTTGACTATGCTGCGGCGGTGGCTGAGCTGGAGAAGATTGCCGCGAAGGTGGAGGACCCCCAGACGCCGCTGGATGATATTGACAAATACCTCAAGCGGTCCGAGGAGCTGATTGCTTCCTGCCGGGGTTATCTTCGAGGTGTCCGGGAAAAGGTCAAATAGGGGCGGTCTGCCGCGTTACGCGGCTCGCCCAAATCCTCACAACCCCCAGGTTGCTCCGGTATTGGGCTTCGCCGCAAGCCTTGCATCCCATCCCCTATTTGACCTTTTCCTCCTCCCGCACTAAATAAGGGCGGTCTGCCGCGTTACGCGGCTTGCTCGGGTTGCCCGGATTGAAAGAACACATAATACTAATAACCAAATATATATTGTCCAAATCGTATGGATAAGAAAATACCGAAAATATACGAGACAGACCCGTGGCTGGCACCCTACAAAGATGTGGTGGACGCACGGCACGAGCGGGTGGAGCGCCTGAGAGAGCGCTTCAGCGTGGACGGGTCGCTCTCCAAAGGGATGAACAACCATCTCTACTACGGCCTGCACCGTGCACCGGACCACAAGTGGGTGTTCAGGGAATGGGCCCCGAACGCTACGAGAATTTACCTCATCGGCGAATTCAACAACTGGAAACGTACCGATGCCTATGCCCTCAGACCTATCGGGGGCGGCAACTGGGAAATTACTCTGGACGACTTCTTCCTCAGCCACGGCACGCTTTACAAACTCTTCATCGAGTGGCCGGGCGGGGGAGCAGAAAGGCTTCCCTCCTATGTGACCCGTACAGTCCAGGACCCTGAGACCAAAGCCTTCTGCGCGGAGGTCTGGGACCCGGAAAAACCTTACAAGTGGCGTCACCGTCGCCCCGGACGCCGTCCTCATCCGCTCATCTACGAATGTCATATCGGAATGAGCGGGGAAAATGAGGGAGTTTCCACATTTACTGAGTTCCGCAAGAATGTACTCCCGCGCGTTGCCGACCTTGGCTACGATACCCTTCAGATTATGGCCCTTCAGGAGCATCCTTATTACGGGTCTTTCGGCTATCAGGTTTCCAATTTCTACGCCCTTAGTTCCCGTTTCGGCACCCCGGAGGAGTTCAAGGCCCTTGTGGACGCGGCTCACGGAAAGGGGATGGCTGTGGTGATGGACATCGTGCACTCCCACTCCGTGGACAATGAGGCGGAGGGCCTGAGCCTTTTCGACGGCAAAGAGACCCTCTACTTCTATGGCGGGCAGCAGGGCAGACATCCTGCCTGGGGCTCCCGCTGCTTCGATTACGGGAAGGATGAAACGAAGTACTTTCTGCTGTCCAACTGCAAATTCTGGATGGACGAGTACCACATCGACGGATTCCGTTTTGACGGGGTGACGAGTATGCTCTACTGGGACCACGGTCTAGGGAAAGCCTTTAACGGATATGACGACTACTTCAATGCCTCCGTTGACGAGAATGCCTTTGATTATCTTGCACTTGCGAATATTCTCATCCACGAGGAAAACCCGGCGGCGTTCACAATCGCGGAGGACGTGAGCGGAATGGCAGGGCTTGCAGCGCCCTTTGAGGCGGGAGGAGCAGGCTTTGACTTCAGAATGGCGATGGGTATCGCTGACAATTGGATAAAATGGATAAAGACCCTCAGCGACGAGCAGTGGAGCGTGGGGGAAATATGGTGGCAGCTCACCAACAAGAGGGCGGACGAGAAAACCATCAGCTACGCCGAATGCCACGACCAGGCGATGGTGGGCGACAAGACTCTCATTTTCCGTCTTCTGGACGCCGAGATGTACACTTCGATGAACGTGGATTCCAAGTCTCCGACTATTGACCGCGGCATAGCCCTTCATAAAATGATACGCATCGTTACCCTTGCTACTTCAGGCGGAGGATACCTCAATTTTATGGGCAATGAGTTCGGGCATCCCGAGTGGATAGACTTCCCGAGGGAGGGGAACGGATGGTCCTACAAATATGCCCGGAGGCAATGGTCTCTTTCAGAACCGGACTATTTGAGGTATAAATATTTGCGCAATTTTGACAAGGCGATGATTGCTCTGGTGAAGTCTGACGGCATTTTGGACGATGCTCCCGAACTTCTGGTGCAGGACGAGCAGAAAAAAATTCTTATTTTCCTTAGAAAAAATTGTATCTTTGCCGCGAATTTCAATCCCACCGAATCCTTTGTGGATTACGGATTTACGGCTCCGCAGGGGAAGTGGGTAGATGTCCTCAACACAGATGAAAAGGACTTCAACGGGTTCGGAAGGCTTTCGCACGACGAACACCTTACAGTTCCGCAGAAGAATGCAAACGGGAACGACAGATACGGCGATACGCTATTCCTCTATCTGCCGAGCCGTAGCGTCGTTGTGTTGAAAAGGGAATAGACATTGAGAGGCGAGAGATGACAGGGAGACGGGAAAAAAGCTCCTGCAGTAACCTTAATAGATTGAAATTGACAACAAAAGGAAAATAATATGGCATTCCTTACCTTTAATAAATCCGAACTGGTCAACCTCGAGTACTCGCTACGGAGGGAGATCATCGAAGCTAACAAAACCGGAGCCTATTGCAACACCTCGATGGTGGGTTGCAACACAAGGCGCTACCACGCTCTTCTTGCGGTGCCGGTCGATGCTTTCGGAGGCGCGAAGCACATTCTGCTTTCCGGCCTGGACGAGAGCCTTATCCTTAACCGAAGACAGTTCAACCTCGGAATCCATTGCTATGGCGATGTTTATGAGCCGCGCGGCCATAAGTACATCGTCGACTTTGAGGCTGCGCCGGTTCCGACGCTTACCTACAAAATCGGAGAGACCACCTTCCGCAAGTCGATTGTCCTCTCTCCTGACTCTGACCAGGTGATGATTCGCTACGAACTGGTTTCGTCACCTTCTTCCTGTGAACTTCTCATTAAACCATTCCTCGCCTTCAGAAGCATCCACGCACTTACCGTGGAAAATCCCGGGGCGAAGACCGGTTATAAGGAGATTCCTTCAGGAGTATCTTTCAATATGTATGAGGGCTTCCCGGACCTCAATATGCAGTTTTCAAAGGTGGCAGACTTCCGCTACTCTCCGCTCTGGTACAATGGCGTGACCTACACGGATGAATATCGCCGCGGTTTCGACTGCAAAGAGGACCTTTTCGTTCCGGGAACATTCTCCCTCAAGCTCAGAAAAGGAGAGTCTGTCGTAATTTCAGGCTCAGTTGCCGTTGAGGATGCAAAGGCACTTCAGAGAAAGTTCACTTCCATAGTGAAGAAAAAAGGAAACATCACTTCCTATACCGACCTTCTCAAGTACAACGCCGACCTTCTTATCTGTAACCGCAACGGACACAAGCAGGTGGTAGCCGGTTTCTCCTGGCTCGCAACGGGTCTTTTGAGAGAAACGCTCACTGCTCTTCCGGGCCTCACGCTCTATGCCGGGGCAGGCGCAAAGGAGTTTGAGGAAATCCTTGACAACCTCCTCGCCGAGAATGAGGAGAGGCTCACCCGCAGGACCACTCAGGTGGAGGCGCCGCTTCGTCTTGCGGATGTCCTGCAGCAGTATATCCGCTTTGGAGCTGACCCAAAGAAGGTCTGGAAGAAATATGGAGAAAATCTGAAAGCCATCATCGAAAGCTATCTTCCGGGGCGACGCGAGGAAGTCGCGCTCCATCCTAACGGACTTCTCTGGGCACAGAAATACCGTACGGCGCTCACCTGGATGAACGCCTACATTGACGGAGTCCCTGTCACCGAGAGAGCCGGCTATCAGGTGGAGACCAACGCCTTCTGGTATGACAGCATTTGCTTCGCCCTTGAGATGGAGCAGGCCTACAACGCGAAAAACAAGGCGTTTATAGAAAAATGGACGGCTATCAGGAACTTGTTTGAACAGAACTACGAAAAGACGTTCTGGATTGACGAGGCCGGGTATCTTGCCGACTATGTGAACAATGATTTTAAGGACCCTGCAGTCCGCTCCAATCTGATTTTCTCGATAGCTTTGAGCCACAGCGCCGTGAGCGATGAGAATAAGTCACTAGTTATGCAGACCGTTGCGAACGAGCTGCTCACCAGCCGCGGTCTCCGCACCCTTTCTCCTCGAAACGAGGCCTACAGGGGCGTGTACGAAGGCTCGCAGATTGACCGAGACCTCGCCTACCACCAAGGCTGCTCGTGGATAATTCCGCTTGACTACTACATCGATTCCGCCTTCAAGATGGTGGGCCCGTCCTTCTACAAGAGGGCAGAGTATCTGGTCGAGGGATTTTTTAAGGACATAAACAAGCACGGCGTCGGGGCATTCTCCGAACTTTATGACGGCGACCCGCCTCACGAGCCGCACGGCGCGATTTCTTCCGCCTGCAGTACGGCAGCCCTGCTTCATATAGACTATCTTATGTCTCAGTGCAAACCTGAGAACCTAAAGAAGGAGGAAAAACTATGAGAGTTCTGATGTTTGGATGGGAGTTCCCTCCCCATATCGCCGGAGGTCTTGGAACCGCCTGCTATGGAATGACAAAGGGTCTTGCCGAGAACGGAGTTGAGGTTTTGTTCGTGATGCCTTCGGCCTCCGGAGACGAAGATCAGAGCGCGGTGAAGATCATTAACGCCAGCGATGTCGCAGTGGACACCGTGAGCGAGAGTGTGGACGAATTCCTGGGAAAAGTGAAGTTCATTCACGTGGGCTCCAATATGGTCCCGTACGTATGTCCCGAGGATTTTGAGAGCGTGGTTGAGGAAGAGAGGGCGCGCCAGATTAAGGATTTCCGCATAACCTACGGACAGAAATTCCAGTTCTCCGGAAAATATGGCACCAACCTTATGGAGGAGGTTGCGCGTTACGGAATGGTGGGAGGCACGATAGCCCTTCAGAGGAAAGACGAATTTGACGTCATCCACGCCCACGACTGGCTCACCTACCTTGCAGGAATCGCCGCAAAACAGCTTACCGGTAAACCTCTCGTGGTGCACGTCCACGCGACGAGTTTCGACAGGGCCAGCGACGACAACATTGACACGAGGGTCTATGACCTTGAGAAAAAGGGTATGGAGGCCGCAGACAAGGTAATCACCGTCAGCGAACTTACGAGAAACATAGTCATAAACAAGTACGGCATTGACCCTGCGAAGGTCGTGACTGTCCACAATGCGGTGGACTTCTCCGGCCGCAGTTCACTCTCTGTCGAAAGGGGAGTGAAGGATAAGGTCGTAACTTTCCTTGGCCGAGTCACCTACCAGAAAGGCCCTGAGTACTTCATCGAGGCCGCTGCAAAGGTGCTCAAAAGGTGCGATAACGTGAGGTTCGTGATGGCGGGAAGCGGAGATATGCTTAACCGCTGCATCCGTCACGTCGCCCGCCTGGGCATTTCGGACCGCTTCCATTTCACTGGATTCCTTCGTGGAGACGACGTGCGGAAGATGTTCGCCCTGTCGGATGTGTATGTGATGCCTTCCATCTCAGAGCCGTTCGGCATTTCGCCGCTTGAGGCTATGCAGACCAATGTTCCTTCAATCATCTCCAAGCAGTCAGGCTGTGCGGAGGTGCTCAAATATGCCCTGAAAGTGGATTTCTGGGATGTGGACGCTATGTCAGACGCCATTTACGGCCTTCTGAACTACCCGGCCCTCTCCACTTTCGCAAATAAGAACGGTTACGACGAGGTTAATGCTCTCAAATGGACTGCAGCTGCAGCTAAGGTCAAAGCCGTTTATGAATCAACGCTTTAAAACTACAACAATATGAAAAAGTCAGTATGTCTGTACTTCCAGGTCCATCAGCCAAGCAGGTTGAGGCAATATAGGTTCTTTGATATCGGAAAGAACTCCCACTATTACGACGACTTCACCAACAGGACCATCCTGCGCCGTGTTGCACAGAAGTGTTATCTTCCTATGAACCAGCTCCTTCTCGAACAAATCGAGGCGCACAAGGGCGCGTTCAAGGTAGCCTTCTCCATCACAGGTACTGTTCTCGAACAGTTCGACCGCTACTGCCCGGAGGTTCTTGACAGTTTTCGCCGCCTTGCAGACACGGGCTGCGTGGAGTTCCTTTCAGAGACCTACTATCATTCCCTCTCCTCCCTTGCAAGCGACCAGGAGTTCACCCATCAGGTTCAAAAGCACAAAGACGCCATTGAGCACTATTTCGGAGTGACTCCGACCACATTCCGCAACACCGAGCTCGTCTACTCCGATGACATTGCCGAGATGGTTTCATCTCTCGGATTCAAGACCATCCTCACGGAGGGCGCTAAGCACATCCTCGGATGGCAGAGCCCGAACTATGTCTACAAGGCTGCAGGCAAGTCGAACGTGAAGCTTCTTCTTAGAAACAGCGGCCTTAGCGACGACATAGCGTTCCGCTTTTCTGACAGGGGCTGGGAGAATTGGCCGCTCACGGCAGAAAAATTCCTCGGTTTCCTCAATGCGGGCGATGGCGAGACTGTAAACCTCTTTATGGACTACGAGACCTTCGGCGAGCATCAGAGTGCCTCCACCGGCATTTTCGACTTTATGCGCCACTTGCCTTCAGCGGTGATTGAGGACGGCAACTTCGAGTTCGTGACCCCTTCCCGTGAGGCTAAAAAGCACAAGGCTGTGGGCGTGCTTGACGTTCCGGACGTGATTTCCTGGGCAGATGAGGAGAGAGACCTTTCCGCCTGGCTTGGAAACGAACTTCAGAACGAGGCTTTCAGCAAGCTCTACTCGCTTTCGGAGAAACTTTCTCTGCTCAATGACCCTGACCTTTGGTCTGACTATGGTCATCTGCAGGAGAGCGACCACTTCTACTATATGTGCACGAAGTATTTCTCCGACGGTGCCGTTCATAAGTACTTCAATCCTTACGACACTCCATACGAGGCATTCATCAACTATATGAATGTACTTAGCGATTTTATTCTTAGGGTTGACCAAGCTTTGGAGGCAAAACAACAGAATAACTAGCGGAATAAATACTCACGAGAGTTGAAATCACTCATTAGAGGGGAAAATATAAATGAGTTAGATACTCGCGAAAGTTGAAATCACTCAAGTTTCGCATGCGAAACTTGACAAGGGCTTCTGCCCGCCGGCCCGGGGGGCC
>CAVJRU010000067.1:0-12011 GCA_963652025.1 bacterium | reverse complement strand
GCCTGCCTTATTATTATGCACCGCCGCGGGAGGCTCGGAGTGGAGGAAAAGAAGGACCCGGCGCACATCGTGGCGCTTCGCAAACTTGACTCTTACCGCGGGGACAAGCTCTGGGCTCCGGAAAAGCAGAAGACCTTCTGGTCAGGAGTGACGGATGTTCTGAGGGAATATATCGCTTCGCGTTATGAGATTGGTGCGATGGAGATGACTTCGAAGGAGATTTTCGCTGACCTCGAGCCTAAGTTCGCAGCGGAGAATCCGGAGAGAAAAGCCCTTTTGGGTGAGCTCAAGACGCTTTTTGAGACTGCCGACTATGTGAAGTTCGCAAAGCACATAGCGTCCGACTCCGAGAACGCCGCCGTGCTTCCGCTTGCAGTGAAGTTCGTTACGCAGACCTACCAGGATGACCTCAATTCCGAGTCAAACGCTGCTGAAGCGCCTGCAGAGGAGCCTGCGCCAGAAAAGAGGGATGAGGCCCCGTCGGAGACCGAAACCGGGAAAAATAACTATGACAGGTATGCGCCTGTCCCAGACGATAAGGAGGGCGAGTGATGTTTTTTGAATATCCGAAACTATTGTGGCTGCTTATCATCCCGGCACTTCTTCTTGTACTCTATGTACTGAGGGAGGTTTTGGGAAGAGTTCCGCATCTTAGGGTCTCCACGGCGACTCCGTGGATGAAGTCCGGACACAGCGCGGCTGAGTATCTCCGCCACCTGCCTTTTGCCCTGAGGCTTCTGGCTCTTTGCCTTATTATAGTGGCGATTGCGCGCCCGAGGTCGTCGGAGACGATGGAAAAGATTGATACAGAGGGAATTGACATAGTCTTTACTATGGACGTTTCCACCTCTATGCTTGCCCGCGACTTTACTCCTGACCGAATCAGTGCCGCGAAGGATATTGCGATAGAATTCATCTCCCAGAGGCCTTCGGACAGGATGGGAATCGTGGTTTTTGCCGGCGAAGCTTTCACTCAGTGCCCTCTTACGACCGACCGTGCGACCCTCATCAACCTTATGAAGGAAATCAGCACGGACCTTTTGGAGGATGGTACTGCAATCGGAAACGGACTCGCGACGGCTGTGGCGCGCCTTAAGGACTCGGATGCCAAGAGCCGCGTGGTGATTCTTTTGACCGACGGCGTGAACAACCGCGGAGAGATTGCACCGGAGACTGCTGCGGAGATTGCAAAGACTTATGGAATAAGGGTTTATACGATAGGTGTCGGAGCAAACGGCACTGCGCCATATCCGGTTATGACTCCGTGGGGAGTGGACATTCAGAACGTGAAGGTGGAGATTGACGAGAAACTTCTCGGTGAGATTGCCTCCACAACAGGAGGACGCTATTTCCGCGCAACCGACAACACTAAGCTTGCGGAGATTTACGCTGAAATCAACAAGATGGAAAAGGCACGCACTACCATAGACAGCTTCCCTGTCTATAAGGAACTTTTTCCGACTTACGCGCTCATAGCCCTTGCGGCTTTGCTGCTGGAGCTCGTCCTGAAGGTTTTGCTGAGAAGGCTTCCGTAAGAAAAGTACAGTTTTCCGAAGAAATGCAAGAGTTTTTCGCCGGGAATGAGATTTAATTGAATTAGAAATTTTACGTATGCTATATTTTGCAAGTGTTGAATATCTTTGGCTGCTGCTGCTTGTGCCGCTTTTTCCGGTGCTGTACGCTTTGAGCCTGCGTGCGAGGCGGAAAAGGGTGGAGAAGTTGGGTGACCCCGCCCTTGTGGGGAGGCTTATGCCTTCATACTCCCGCGCCAGAGGGTGGTGGAAAGTCTCGCTTTTCAGCATCGGTTTCGCTTTTTTTGTGGTCGGACTTTCGCGGCCTCTTATCGGCGCGAAACTGAAAGAACACGAAGCAAAGGGCGTCGAAGTGGTGATTGCGCTTGACGTTTCCAACTCTATGCTTGCTCAGGACTATTCTCCGAACAGGCTTGAGAGGGCGAAACTCGCGATTTCCCGCATCGTTGACAAACTTCGCGACGACCGCATCGGACTCATCGTCTTTGCCGGAAGTTCATACGTCCAGCTTCCTATCACGACGGACTATGTCTCCGCGAAGATGTTCCTCGGAACCATCTCCACCGAGTCCGTGCCAATTCAGGGAACTGCGCTTGCCGATGCGATAAACACTGCAGCACGCTCATTCAGCGCCCAGAGCGAAAAGAGCCGTGCGATTATAGTCATCACCGACGGTGAGAACCACGAGGATGACCCTGTGAAAGCAGCAAAAGCTGCCGCTGAAGCTGGTATAAGAGTCTATACTATTGGAGTCGGGTCTCCTGAGGGTAAGCCTATTCCTCTTAAGGAGGGCGGACTTATGAAGGACAGAAACGGTGAGATTGTGGTGACCCATCTTGACGAGGACATCCTTCGCGAGGTCGCTTCTGCCGGAAATGGCGCGTATGTCAAGGCCGGGAATACCGAGTTCGGACTCAATCCAATAATTGACAGCATCAAGCAGATGGATGAAGAGAAATTCAGTTCCGTTGTCTTTGAAGAATATGATGAACAGTATATGTATTTCTTTGCTATAGCCTTGCTTTTCTTTGTCCTTGAGGGACTTATCGGATCAAGAAAGACCAAACTCAGACTTTTTGGGAACGGCGGAGAGAAAGCCGCTATGGTCTTGCTCCTTCTTGCAGTTTCCTTTAGTTCATTCGCCCAGACCGACCGCCGGGATGTGCGCCGTGGCAACCGCGATTACCGCAAGGAAAACTGGAAGGAAGCTGAAATCGACTACAGGAAGGCTCTCGTGAAGGATTCCCTTTCCACTGCAGCGAATTACAACCTTGCGGCTGACCTCTACCGTCAGGGGGACAATGATGGCGCTCTCTCCGCTATGAAAAAGGTGGAGCAGCAGGCCGTAGAAAGCGGTCACGGAGCAGACTATTACTACAATCTCGGGGATATTGCTCTCGCTAAAAAGGATTACAAGACTGCCGTGGATGCATTCCAGAAGTCCCTGCTTGAGCGTCCGGAGGACCTTGACGCGAAGGAAAATTACATCTATGCCCGCAAAATGCTTGAGAATCAGCAGCAAAACGGCGGTGGCGGCGGTTCTGATAACCAGGATCAGAATAAGGACCAGAACCAGGATCAAAATAAAGATCAGAACAATCAGGACCAAAACAAGGACAATCAGAATCAGGACCAGAATAAGGACAACCAGAATAAGGACAACCAGAATAATCAGGACCAGAATCAGGACAACCAGAACCAGGACCAGAACAATCAGGACCAGAATCAGGACCAGAATGGCGGACAGCAGCCTCAAGATGGCGGACAGCCTCAGGAGCAGAAGATAAGCCCGCAGGCGGCTCAGCAGATGCTTCAGGCCATTCAGGCTAAGGAAAAGGAGACTCAGGACAAGGTCAATAAGGAGAAGGCCGCTGCCCTTAAGTCCAAACAAAAAGAAAAGAACTGGTAAAATATTGTCTAAAAAAGCGCATTGCTGCGTTATGCTCCTAGAGGAAATCCTCACAACCCTCAGGTTGCTCCGGTTTCCCCTTCGTCGCAAGCCTTGCACTGCATCTTTTTTAGAACAATATTTATGACATTGGTTAAAGTGGAAAGAATGAGTATAATATGAATATGATGAGAAAAATAGTTAGCTTGGTGATTGCGGCGCTTGCATTGGCTTGGACGGCGGCCGCCCAGACTTCGATTCAGGTGCAGACGCATAATGTCGTGGACCTGAACGAGCAGTTTAATGTCACTTTCGTCATTGAAGGAGAAAACACTCCTTCGGACTTTAACTGGGAGTGCTCCGGGGACTTTGACCTGGTTTGGGGACCTCAGCGGAGCTCTTCTTCAAGCATCAGCATCATAAACGGCAAAAGAACCTCTTCCAAGCAGGTTTCTTTTACCTACATTCTTCACCCGAAGGCAGTCGGTGAGTTCACTCTTCCCGCCGCAACGGCAAAAGTGAAAGGGGAACAGATTTCTTCCCGCGCCGTGACTATAAAAGTTCTTGACGAGGGTTCTGCCGCGGCAGGCGCTTCAGGCAGCGGCTCCGGAGCATCAAACGGCGGCGGTGTGCCTTCAGACCCGAGTGCTGCAGGAGGATCCCAGAGCCGCGGCGGAGCGTCATCCTCATCCGCAGATATCTCCCAGACTGGAGAAATTTTCCTTTCTCTCGCGCTTGACAGGACCAATGTGGTAGTTGGACAACCAATCTATGCAACTCTCAAAATCTACCAGAGAGCAAATCTCTCCGGATTCGAAAGCGCTAATTTCCCGTCATTTACCGGCTTTTGGAGCCAGGAAGTGGAAGCCCCGACAAACATCGAGTTTCAGAGGGAAAGCTACAACGGAAAAATCTACGACGCTGCCGTTCTTCGCCGCTACCTCCTCATACCGCAGCAGACCGGAAAACTCACCATTGACCCTGCGGAACTGACCTGCCTTGTGAATGTGCGCGTGCAGTCTCGCACCGGCAGCATATTCGACGGATTCTTTGACGATATTCATCAGGTCCGGAAAAAAGTCACCTCACAGGCTGTGACCGTTAACGTCTCTGCGCTTCCTTCCGGCGCACCGGCGTCATTTGGCGGAGGTGTCGGCAAGTTCTCCATATCAGCCCGCCTTGCAAAGCCATCTCTCAAGGCTCACGAGGCTTCCTCGTTGATAGTCACTGTCTCAGGAAAGGGAAACGTGTCGCTGCTTGAGGCCCCTAAGGTGAAGTTCCCTCTGGATATGGAGGTGTATGACACCAAAATCACTGACAAGAGCACCAAAGGTTCGCTTTCCGGAAGCAAGGAATTCGAGTTCCCGTTCATCCCGAGAAGCCACGGAGAGTTCACCATTGACCCTATTCAGTACACCTACTACGACACTGAGGCCGGGCGTTATGTCACCGTTCAGACTCAGCCGATTACCTTCACCGTTGAAAAGGGAGCAGACATTCCTGCCAGCTCCGCCAACGGTTCAACCCTTCCGATAGTTCAGCAGAACGACGTACGCAATCTTGGTCAGGACATCCGCTTCATCTGCTCAAAACCTACCACCTTCCGCGAGAAGGGCTGGTTCTTCGTGGGTTCGGCTGCGTTTGTCGCCATCTGCCTTGTAATCCTGCTTGCCGCCGTTCTTTGCTGGTTCGGTTTCAGGAAAATGGCCGTGCGCAGGGCCGATATTGTCGGAAACCGCAACCGCAAGGCGACCCGCAAGGCTCTCAAGCAGCTCAAGACTGCTTCCATATTCCTTAAACAGGACCTTCCTACCGCATTCTACGAGGAACTTCACAAGGCTCTGCTCGGATTTATCGCG
Organism: bacterium; assembly: GCA_963652025.1. Taxonomy (GTDB): domain Bacteria; phylum Bacteroidota; class Bacteroidia; order Bacteroidales; family UBA932; genus Cryptobacteroides. The sequence continues at coordinate 6,732 of CAVJRU010000067.1, read as the reverse complement.
GATAAACTCAATATTCCTCTTTCGGAACTCAATAAGGAGAACATTTCCTCCCGACTCGCTTCGGGGGCTGTGCCTGAGGAAACAATAACCGAATTTGTCGCTCTTCTGGATGAGTGCGACTTCGCACGCTATTCTCCATCTGCCGGAAATGAGGCTATGCGCTCCCATTACGAGAAGGCCGCTAAACTCATCTCCACAATTGACTCAAGTATGAAATCTTCCAAGAAAAAGCAGTCTAATCCTGCAAAGGGAGCCGCTTACGTTATAATATTCGCACTTTTGACTCTCCCGATGGGACTTGGGGCGCAGGAGACGGGAGTCTCATCCGTTTCGGAAACGAAACTTGCTGCAGCCGACACCACATCTTCACTTGTCGGAGCGGCATCGGGCGCAGGTGATGCTCAGTCGCTTGACTATCCTCAGGCCCTCTGGCAGAAAGCGAACGCAGCTTACTCTGACGGCAAATGGGAGGAATCCGCGAAAACCTACGGGATGATTGTCTCTCTCGGAATCGAGAACGCCCAGCTCTACTACAACCTGGGTAACGCTCTTTTCAAGGCAGGCGACCTTCCGGGAGCTATCCTCAATTATGAGCGTTCCCTCAAGATCGACCCTTCATACTCCGATGCACGCTATAATCTTGAATTTGCCTCCTCGCGTACGCAGGACCGCATTGAGGCTGTGCCGGAGTTCATTCTGAAGACCTGGACCCGCAAAGTCTGCTACCTTCTGGATTCAGATGCCTGGGCAGTGATTTTCATCGTCTGCCTCTCGCTTTTGTGCGCGATGGTTCTGCTGTTTTTCCTCAGCCCTACGGTCGGGGGAAAGCGCACTGGATTCATTCTCGCCATAGTTTTTCTGCTTCTTGGCGGGGCGACTCTCGCCTTTTCCATCAGTCAGAAAAATGACTATTCCGTGCGCGACGAGGCGATTGTTATGAGCCCGGTGATTTCAGCGAAATCTTCTCCTTCGGCGAGCGGCAATATGGACCTTTTCGTCCTGCACGAGGGTACGAAGGTCACTGTCATTGACACGGTGGGCGAGTGGTACAACATAACAATCCCTGACGGTCGTCAGGGCTGGGTCCGCTCCTCGGAAGTGGAAATCATATAATTCAAAGTAATAGAACAGAAAATCCTATAACGCTAAACAGTAACGTATGAAACGGATAACCAACGCATTGATTCTCTCAGCTTTAACGCTGTTCGCTTTTGCGGGAGCGGCTTTCGTGTCTCCGAACGCCTCCGCTGCTGGAAAGAACAAAACGACTGAAGAATGGAAAGACCCTAATGTCTCCGGGGTGAACCGCCTTCCGATGAGCGCAACCCTTGACGACGAGGCGCAGTTGCACCTGAGTCTCAGCGGAATGTGGAAGTTCAAGTTCAATGAGGATATGAACACACGTTCCCGGGATTTCTTCTCCGCCTCTTACGATGACTCCGCTTGGGGCGAAATCCCTGTCCCGGGTCTTTGGGACATCAACGGATGGTGCGACCCTTTGTATGTGAACTGTCCTTACGCTTGGAACGGGCACTTTCAGAATAACCCCCCGCTGGTGCCTGAGGAACATAATTATGTGGGACAGTACCGCCACAATTTCGTCCTTTCCGAGGACTGGAAAGGGCAGGAGGTAGTCCTTCACATCGGTTCCGCAACCTCCAACGTCAGGGTGTGGGTGAACGGAAAAGAAGTCGGCTACAGCGAGGATTCAAAGCTTGAGGCCAGGTTCGATATAACGAAATATGTAAAAACAGGCGAAAATTCCATCGCACTTGAAATTTTTCGCTGGTGCGACGGAACATACCTCGAGTGCCAGGATTTCTGGAGATTCGCAGGTCTTGCGAGGGATATATATGTATTCTCCCGTCCTAAGCAAAGGATTGAGAATGTGAGAATTAGCGCCGATATGGAGGGTAAGTTCACCCTCTGGTGCGAGGCCACCTCAGGGGTCTCAAAAGTAAGGTGGGAAATCCTTGACGGCAGGGGAGCGGTCGCAGCAAGCGGCGAGGCTGCTCCGTCTTCAAAAAATAAATCCGAGAACGGCAATCCGACTTTCTCTCTTGAAGGAGAGGTTGCAAATCCTGCCCTCTGGAATGCCGAGACCCCGAATCTGTATTGCCTGAGCCTCACCTCGCTCAACAAAAAAGGCGTTGCCACTCAGACAGTTTCCACCGATTTCGGTTTCAGGACAGTGGAGGTGAAGGACGGTCTTCTCAAAGTCAACGGTCAGCCGGTTCTCATTAAAGGCGTGAACCGTCACGAAATGAACCCGTACAAGGGATATGTCGTTTCTCCTGCCGATATGGAGAGGGATATCAGGATTATGAAGCAGCTCAATTTCAACGCTGTCCGCACTTGCCACTATCCTGATGACCCGGAGTGGTACCGCCTCTGCGACAAATACGGACTCTATGTCGTTGATGAAGCGAATGTCGAGGGACACGGAATGGGATATGGGGATGCGGCTCTTGCAAAGAACCCGGACTACAATAAAACAATAGTTGAGAGGGCTCAGAGAATGGTTCTGAGAGACTATAACCACCCTAGCGTCATTATCTGGAGCCTTGGAAACGAGACCGGTTACGGGCAGAATTTCGCTGACTCCTACGCCTGGATAAAGGGATTCGACTCCACCCGCCCGGTTCAGTACGAAAGGGCCGTGGACGAGCCGGGTAGCCCGAGCACAGACATAATCTGCCCGATGTATTGGAACTATGAGACTTGCCGCAAGTATCTTGAAGGCACGCCGGACCGTCCGCTCATCCAATGCGAGTATGCCCACGCGATGGGTAACTCCGAGGGAGGATTGAAGGAGTACTGGGATATGATCAGGAAGTACCCTCAGTATCAGGGCGGATTCATCTGGGACTTCGTGGACCAGGCTGTGAAAAGGCCTCTGGACGCCTCTGAATACGGTTCAGACCATTTCTTCGCGTTCGGCGGAGATTTCAACTCCTACGACCCGACAGACGAGTCGTTCAACTGCAACGGTGTCATAGCCTCCGACCGCAGCCTTCACCCTCACGCCTACGAGGTCGCCTACCAACAGCGCAGCATCCACACCACAGCAACGCCTGAGGAGGCTCTCCAGGGACGGGTGAGCGTCTATAACGAGTATTTCTTCATCGACCTTTCCCGCTATCAGCTGCTTTGGAGCGTGGAGTGCGACGGCGAGAGCGTTCTGAGCGGTCACGCGGCATCTTCACTTGACATCGCGCCTCTCTCAACGCGCACGGTTTCTCTTGGCTACAACGCTGAAGAACTTACAGAGGCTTGCGGAGGCACTCTCGAGGGCAAGGACATTTATCTTACTGTCCGCTACACGCTAAAGAAAAAGGACGGCCTGCTGCCTGCAGGAAGCGAAGTCGCATACGACCAGATTTGCATCGCATCCGCTCCGGCGAAGGCCTACACGCCTCAGCCTCAGCTTTTTAACAAAACTGAGGACGACTCTACGGTCACATTCTGCGGAATGACTCCGTTCGAGGGCTCGCTTGCCGAAAGGGCCGACGTTTGGAGCGCGACATTCAGCAAGACTACCGGAGAACTCACTTCATACACTTTGAACGGACGGGAACTTCTCTGCTCGCCTCTTGAGCCGATTCTCTGGAGGGCTGCTACCGAAAACGACCTCGGAGCTTACTACAAGGGACAGAAACTCGTTGATGCTCAGAAGATTTGGAGGGATGCGGAATATAAGCTCTCTTCATTCAATGTTACCGATTGCGGCGACTACGCCCTTGTCGAGACCGTCTTCGAACCTCTTGGGGAGGCGGCATCAGTTGAGGTCTTCTGCAAAGTTTACGGGGATGGTGCCATCCAAGTCACCGAGTCCCTGAAGGATGCGGGCAAACTCTCCGAGGCGCCGATTATGGGCCGTTTCGGAATGAGAATGGCCCTCAAGGGGGACTACTCCACTGTGGAATTTTTCGGCAATGGTCCTTTCGAGAACTACTCCGACCGCAGCAGCGCGGCTCTCACAGGACACTACGTCCAGAGGGTCGAAGAGCAGTACCACTACGGCTATGTCCGTCCGCAGGAGAGCGGCACGAAGACCGGTCTGAAGTGGCTGAGAGTGCTGGATGACAACGGCACTGGCCTTGAGATTTCTTCCGACACGCTTTTCAGCGGCTCCGCGCTTCCATTCTCCGCCGAGCAGCTGGACATCCGTAAGGCAGCTCCGCGCCACTCCCTCAAGCTCAAGTCTCTCTCTGCTGAGAACCGCCGCAGCGAAGGCGCCACCTGGTTGAGTTTCGACCTTGTACAGATGGGACTTGGCTGCGTGGACTCCTGGGCCGCACTTCCGAGGGAGGAATACCAGATTAAGCCGCAGGAGATGACTTTCAGTTACACAATCCGGCCAGTAGAAAACTAAAGTCTGCTTTCCACTTTTTCCGTATAAAAATCCCCCTCTCTCAGTTCGCGCCTCATTAACTTGCGCTTTGTTTTTATAGCCACGCAAAATGAAAGTGCAGATGACATTGCTTTCTCTTCTAGTAGCCACTGCGGCCGCTTGCGGTTGCAGTAGTCCTGTTAATGAAATTCTCAGTCCCTATTCCGTAATAGAGGAGCCCTCCAGGACTCCATCCGACCTGCTGGAGCGTCCGGCGACAGTCTTTGCCTTCAGCGAAGACAAGTGCGTCTGCCTTAGGAGTGAGAACTGTCTAGGCAATGTCACTTCGCTTGGAGGCGTCCAGAAGGGCGATAAGATTGTTTCAGTGGTTTATTCCGATGCTGCCGCGGTGAACTTTTCGTCTCTCAGAAAAGGCGCTGCTCCGGAGGCGTATGAACTCAATCTCTACCCCTCCGACGGTTTCCCGACTCCGGAAATATGGTACTCCGTTTCCACATCTCAGGGTGAAGGGACGCTAATTTCGCAGCTTCACCAGCCGCTCACTTCCAGAATTTCGCTCGAAATTGTGAATCCTCACAGCGACATTCTCGGAGCCGCTCTCGTTGCGCCCTCTGAGGCCGATACCTGGAATATCTACAGCGGAGCGCTTTCAATGGTAGAAAAACCGGTTTCAAAGAAAATTAAGGCGGGGGAGAGTCTCACGGTTATGCCTCAGATGGACAATGCGCAGGGCTGGACACCGGCAATTACCGTGGAGACTGACGGCGGAAACATAATCCCGTCACTTCCCGAATTTGATAAGGTGGGCGAAGGACAGAACATAGCCTTTACGCTGGATTTCAGCGGTTATGCGGCGGGAAAGTACACCGTTTCCTGGACAATCACCAGGATTTCCGGAGGTAAGGTCATTAGCAGCGGAAGCCGTGAACAGACTGTCCCTGCAGGGCTTAAAAATGGATTCTATCGTGTTTCGGTTCTCACCGACAACGGATGGGAGACTCTCTCCGTGCACAAAACCCTTTGCTCTGATTCGGCAAAGCACGGCCAGATTTGGAACGACTGGAGCAACTCCAAGGCGCTTCGTGACACGATGTCCTACTGCATCTATCAGAGCGATTTCACTTCTGCGGTGAAATTCCGCGTTAAAAATCTCCGTTCCGCTTTCTCTAAAGTTCAGATTCGTCCTTCAACCTACGGAATATCAGCGACTAAGGTGGACGCGAACACCATCGAATTCACCATCCCTTCATACGAAAAACACAAGATAAGCGTCGAGTTTGACGGCGACCGTCAGCACAATCTTTTCCTTTATGGCGTGAAGACCGACCCGGACAAGCCTACTGCAAGCTCCTCAAATGTGAAATACTATGGCCCCGGCGAATACGACGAGGGTGAAATCAAACTTACCGCAGGGCAGACGCTCTATATTGACTACGGGGCTAAGGTCTATGGAAATGTGGTGGCAAGCGGTCCGAACATTACCATCGAGGGCGGTGGAATCCTCTCCGGCGAAAAGATGGAACATTTCGGGGACAGCCAGTACAGCTGGGGTGGTTTTCTCGTGGAATGCAACAGCACCGACAATCTCAAACTGAAGGACGTTTCCTTCATTGACGGCCCGGGTTGGAACATAATCGTAAGAAGCAGCAAGAGCGTTACAATCGACAACATAAACACAATCAGCTGGGAACTTAACGGCGACGGAATAGACCTTGTCAGCTCCACCGACGTGGACATCACTGACTGCTTCCTTCGCAACTACGACGACTGCATCACCCTCAAATGCCGTTTCATCGTCACCCCGATTACGGATATGAGCGGAGTGCGGATCAACCGTTGTCTCATCTGGAACGACTATGCAAGGGGCATTGTCGTGGGACCTGAGGCCGGAAATGTCAACTATAGCGGCAGGATTCACGATGTGACGGTGAGCGACTGCATTTTCCTTCAGCACAAAACCAGCGGCACAAACGACCTTCGCGCCGCATTTGCCATCGGACAGGGAACAGACGGAAAAACTGACCTTTGGAGCGGAAGCCCTGCTCCGACGCAGATTAGCGACATCACGGCAAATAACCTCGTTTTCGACAGCATCGACTACACCGGCCGCAACATCTCTATCTGGCAGTATGGCGGCTCCCCGAAAGTGAATCTCAACAATGTGACTTTCAACGGGATAAAGGTTCTCGCCGCTAACGGCAGCGCCTACCCGGCATTCAACATCGTGACCAAAGGAAGCACCATCACAGGCCTCACAATCAAGAACTTCACTGTGGGTGGCTCTCCGGTCACCGGCACCGGAAGCAACTTCAAGATTGACTACCCGGCAAATGTAAGCTACAAGTTCCAGTAGAGATGACTCGGGGCGGCCTGGCTTC
>CAVJRU010000066.1:0-12200 GCA_963652025.1 bacterium | reverse complement strand
TCGCAGTACTCCGGGCAGTTTTTGGGGATGGTTCGCAGAATCTGCTCGGCGTGGGGACGGAGCACGGCGAACTCCACAAGGTAGGCGGAGTTGAAAAGCACGTCCGCATTTTCCTGGAACGGGTAAATCCAGCGAACCTCGGCCCGGCGGACATTCGGCCAGTTGCTGATGGTCTGCTCAGGGGAGAAGGCGCCCTTGTTGTAGTCGCGTACGATGCGGCGCAGAAGGCGGTTGTCGCTTGTGGGGATGCTGTTGTGGTTGTCCAGGGATATTCCCGTTATTGTGTTGATGAAAATGCTGAATTTCTTTTCGGAAGGGACTCTGTCGGTAAGGCGCGGATTCAGAGCGTGGATTCCTTCCACCAGAAGGACCGTGTCATCTTCGAGTCGGAGAGTCTTGCCGTTATATTCGCGGATTCCTGTAACAAAGTTGTATTCTGGTACTTGAACGGTCTCGCCGCGTAGAAGCCGGAGGATGTCCTTCTGAAGGGCGTCGTGGTCCACGGTGTCGAAGTTGTCAAAGTCGTAGTTGCCGTCAGGGAGTTTCGGAGTGTCGAGACGGTTCACGAAATAGTCGTCGGTGGAGAAGGAAATAGGGTGGAGTCCGCAGGCTTTGAGCTGTACGCTCAGTCTCTTGCAGAATGTAGTCTTTCCGCTGCTCGTCGGACCTGTAATAAGAACCAGCCGCACAGCGTCAGGGGAGTGGAACCTGCGGTCAATTTCCTCTGCAATCTGCACGATTTTCTTCTCCTGAAGCGCCTCCGCAACCTGGATGAGTTCGCTCGCGCGTCCGCTTTGGCAGGCGATGTTCACGTCTCCCACGCTGTCAAGCTTCATAATGGAGTTCCACCTGACGTTCTCCGCGAACATCTCGAATGTTTTCGGCTGCTCGGTGAAGGGGGCGAGGGACTCGGGGTGGTGGCGGTCAGGCACCCTAAGGAGCATTCCGCTTCTGAACGGCTCGAGCGACCACATCTTGAGATATCCTGTCGAAGGAATGAGCGGACCGCTGTAGTAGTCGGCGTTCCCGTCAAGGGCGAAGTATTCCACATAGACCGGACGGGTGGTCTCAATGAGCTTCACGACGTCCTCTCTTCCTTTTTTCCGGAAAATCTTTTCCGCCTCGTCTGCCTGAGTCTGAACCCTCACGAACGGCAGATTTCTTTCCACAAGCTCCTTCATCCTTTCCCGGATTTTCTCCACCTCCTCAGCACTGCTGACCATCTTTCCATCGGCTTTAACCACGGCGCAGAAATACCCTTTGGAAATAGGCCTTTTCTGGTAGGTCTTACACCCCGGGAAGACGTCCTCGGCGGCTTTGTTCAGAAGAAAGCACAAGGAACGGGAGTAGATGCTTCGGCCGCTGTAGGAGCGGTAGTCAACGAATTCAACGTCCTTGTTGTTGTAGAGGCGGTACCTGAGTCCTTCGACGACGTTGTTCACTTTTGCGGCGACGGTGGGGTAGGGCTTTGGAAAATCAAATTCCTTTTCCGCTTCCAGGAGCGTTGTGCCTTCGGTGAACTCCTTGAAAGACTGAGTGTTCTTGCAGAAAACCTTGACCATATCGAGATTGCGTTAAATTTCAATGACTATCTTCCTCTTTTTTCTGCGGTGGAGCGGGCTCTTCGCTAAAAAAGGGGAATATGTCCCTTTGCGGGGCAAAATTAGGAAAAATATGCTAAATTTGCGCTTCAGAACTGAAGAAGCCGGTGCATTATTCTTAGAAACCGGTTTTGGATGAATCCAATTTAATTACACATAGCTATGAGCACAGTCCACATTATCGACCACCCGATGATTCAGCACAAGCTGACCATTATGCGTGACAAAAACACAGGTTCCAAGGATTTCAGACAGCTTCTGACCGAGATTTCACTTTTTATGGGCTATGAGGTCACCCGCGACCTTCCCCTCGACTACAAGGAAATCGAGACTCCGATCTGCAAGATGAAGGCTCCGAAAGTTTCCGGAAGAAAGCTAGCAATCGTTCCTATCCTCCGCGCAGGAATGGGTATGCTGGACGGAATGCTCACCCTCATTCCTGTTGCCAAGGTCGGCCACATCGGCCTGTACCGTAACGAGGAGACTCACGAGCCGGTGGAGTACTACTGCAAGCTTCCTGAGGACATCCAGCAGAGGCTCGTCATTGTGACTGACCCGATGCTCGCCACCGGCGGAAGCTCCTGCGACGCCCTCACAATGCTCAAAAACAAGTACGGTTGCAAGAATATCCGCCTTATGTGCCTCGTGGCAGCTCCGGAGGGCATAAAGAAGGTTCAGGAAATGCACCCTGACGTAGACATTTTCGTAGCGGCCGTTGACGACCACCTGAACGAAAACGCCTACATCGTTCCGGGCCTCGGCGACGCCGGCGACCGCATCTTCGGCACGAAGTAGTCTTGATGATATATTGAAATAAAAAAAGGCTTGCAGAATCTCTGCAAGCCTTTTTTATGGTTTATTTTTCCGTGAACTCTATCGCGAAGCCGCCGCCGCGTGCCATATAGATTGGAAGGACGGTTTTGCTGGTTACGGTCTTCTCGTAGATGGTGTATGCCTCAGGATTCTTTTCGTAATCGGCATCTTTAGCATCTGCGTAGATTTTTGCGACATATTTCTTGCCAGGGTCAAGGAAATTCAGCGGAACTTTCAGCGTTCTGCTGTTCTCGTCTGTAACTCCGCCGGCAAACCATTTGCCAGTGCCTTTTGCCTTTCTTGCCACAACGATGTAGTCGCCCGGCTCAGCGAGAAGGTATTTGCTCTTCTGCCAGTCAATCGCCACGTCCTTGATGAACTGGAACGCATCCATATACAGCTCGTAGTGCTCAGGGAAATCGGCTGCCATCTGGAGAGGGGAGTACATTGTAAGGTACAGTCCCAACTGGTTGGCGATGGTGGCCTTCGCCTTGCTCTGCCTGCTGCTGAACTTGGAAATGTCCATAACGAAGATTCCCGGTGTGAAGTCCATCGGACCTCCGTTCAGACGGGTGAACGGAAGAATGGTCACGTGCTGCGGCTCGGTGCCTCCGAAAGCCTGATACTCGGTTCCCCTTGCGCTCTCGTTGCCGACAAGGTTAGGATAGGTTCTGCAAAGTCCTGTAGGGCGTACGGCCTCGTGTGCATTGACCATAATCTTGTGCTTTGCGGCCTCGGTGACGGCGTAGAGATAGTGGTTGTTCATCCACTGGCCGAAATGGTGCTCGCCGAACGGAAGGATGTTGCCCACATATCCGCTCTTCACAGCATCGTAACCGTACTCGTTCATAAGATTATACGCCGCTTCCATATGCCTCTCGTAATTTCTTACGGATGAAGAAGTTTCGTGGTGCATAAGGAGTTTTACTCCCTTTGAGTGCGCGTACTCGTTAAGTGCCTTGATGTCGAAGTCCGGGTATGGAGTGACGAAGTCGAAGACATAGTCCTTGTTTTTGTTTGACCAGTCTTCCCAGCCGACGTTCCAGCCTTCAACCAGAACCTCGTCAAAGCCGTGCTCAGCGGCAAAATCGATGTATTTGCGAACATTCTCGTTGTTTGCCGAATGCTTGCCGCTCGGTGTCGAAGAGGCATAGTCGGTCTGTCCGAGGTGAATGGAGTTGAAGTCGTGGGTGTATGCCCATTCGCCCATTCTTGTAATCATCTCCCACCATACGCCGACATATTTCACCGGATGAATCCAGGATACGTCGTCATACTTGCAAGGTTCGTTGAGGTTGAGAACAAGCCTTGACTCAAGCTGACGGCAGGCGTCGTCCGTCACCTGAATAGTTCTCCAAGGGCTTGTGCACGGAGCCTGCATCCTGCCTTTCCATCCTTCAGCATCCGGAGTAAGTTCAGATGTGAAGGTGAATGTCTTGTCGTTGAGGTTCAAGTGCATACAGGAGTAGTTGACAAGGGCCGCCTCGTGAATGTTTACGTAGATTCCCTCGTCGGTTTTCATCTGAAGCGAAGTCTGCACGCCGGTAGGGGAGAAAAGGGTCTGCGATGAGTTTCCGCAAACTGCTTTTTCGAAATTCTTCCTGATTTCGGAAAGACGGCAGACGGTGTACTCGTACTCCTGGGTGTCGTAGTCTCCCGGAATCCAGATGGCGGTGTAGTCGCCTCCCATTGCAAATTCGGTGAGCTCGTCCTTGATTACGAAATAGGACATCTTCTTCTGCTCCGGGAACTCATAGCGGAATCCAAGTCCGTCGTCAAAAAGGCGGAACCGTATTGTGAGGCGCTTGTCTGACTTCTTCTGAATGAGGTTCACTGCAAGTTCGTTGTAGTGATTGCGAATCTCCGACTCCTCACCCCAAACCGGAGTCCAGGTCTCGTCGAAAGTGCTTTCGCTTACATTCTCCAGAGAGAAGGCGTCGTGAAATGACCAGCAAGGTTTCTTGTCCACCTTGTCAACTTCATCCTTCCCGTAAACGAATTTCTGTGCCTTGAGAACGCCTCGGATTTCATATCCCAGGCGGCTCGGACGGATGACTTCCACGCCTTTATAAGTCAAGGAATACATCGGAGTGCCGTCAGAGGCGAGGCCGAAAGTCATTGTGAGCTGTCCGTCAGGCGACTGGAGAGTCTGGACGTTGCTGAGTGCAGTGGTTTTTGCCGGAACTGACGCGAAAACTGAGAATGTTGTCGCAAGCAGTGCGATGGCAGTGAAAATAGTGCGTTTGAGTAAATGCATAAATTCAAGTGTTATTATTTTGTGAAAATTATTTTCTGCGCTTCTTTCCGCCTTTCTTCTTGTTTTTTGAAAGCAGGGCCGCTGCGATGAGGGCAACGATTGCCGCTCCGATGCAGATGTAGGTGAAATAGCCGGCGTTGTCGCCCTTCACCCTTGACCACATCTTTAGGAGTTCCTCTGTGCGGTCACCGCTGTCGTGCATCATTCCGCAGTGATCCATTGTGGACTTATCCGGGTACAAAACCGGGTTAAGGCAGGCTCCCTTGCCCTCTTCTCCGAAGAAATAGCTTGCATCCAGCGGAGCGAAGTCGTCGTCAGTCATAGCCTCGAGGATTTTCTCCCCGCCGATTGAACTTACGTAACCGATTACGTCCATATTCCTGATGGCGTTCTCTTCCTTGCAGAGGAAGTTGATGAAATAGCGTGCCGCCTGCACATTTTTCGCATACTTAGGGATGACCCAGCCGTCGAACCACACGGTGCTTCCCTCGGAAGGAACCGCATAGTCAAGCGTCACGCCCACTTTTTCAGCCTCTTCCATCGCCCACTGAGCGTCGCCGCTCCAGCTGAGGTTTATCCACCCTTTCTCCTTTGTCATCTCCTCTTTGCCGAAATCTGCCTCCCAGCCGAGCACGTTGTCTTTCACTTCGTTAAGGAAGTCCTCCACCATCTTGATGGACTCGTCGGAAGAGTCACTGCATACGCTCTGAAGGGAAACCTCTCCGCGAGCTATCTCGTCTTTGTGCAGAGCGATGTTGAGGGAGGTGTAAACGTCCCTGAACGCATCCTTGACGAAAATTTTGCCCTTGAATTTCGGGTCTTTCAGACACTCCCAGGAAGACGCTTCCTCGCGGGTGACGTATTTAGGGTTGTAGAGAATTCCGGTTGTTCCCCACATATAGGAAACGACATAATCCTCGGCATTCTTTCCGCTGCTGATGATTTCGCCGAGTTTCTCCTTCATAAACGGAGCGATGTTGCGGGTATAGTCCTCGCACTCGCCGAAGTCGCGGCTTATCGGGAGGAGCAGGTCTTCGCGGAGCATCCTCTCGATTATGTAGTCTGAAGGGCACACGACGTCGAAATCCTCGTGCCCGAGTTCGATTTTCGAGAGCATAATCTCGTTTACGTCGAAAAGCTGGTAGATGATTTCCACCTCTTCGCCGGTCTGTTCCTTATACCAGTCCTTGAATTCCTCCAGGAGGTCTTCGTCGATGTAGTCGGCCCAGTTGTAGATTTTGAGCGTGTGCTCACGGTCGGCAGCGCTGCAAAGGGTCATTCCGCCCAGAAGAAGAGCTGCTGCGAATGAAAGGATTTTTTTCATTTTATTGTTTGAATTATTGAATGTCAATGGTTTATGTAATGTTTATAGGACTTGATGCCTATGCTTATGTTTTGACGGTTGTCCGTCTCTCTCACTCTGCGCCTTCATAGACCTGAGATTGATAATTATAAGAAGAATCAGGACAAATACGAAGATGAGGGTCATAATCGGACGGATTTCCGGGGTGAGACCTCCCTTGCGGGCGTCGGCGTAGATGTAGGTGGAGAGTGTCTCCAATCCGCCGTTACCTTTGGTGAAAAGGGTCACCGCGAAATCGTCTATTGAAAGTGTGAATGCGAGAATGAAACCCGAAATCATACCCGGCTTAATCTGCGGGACAATCACTTTCCGCATAGCCTGACGGGGGGACGCCCCGAGGTCCAGAGCCGCCTCATAGAGGTTTGCCGGCATCTGGCGCAGCTTCGGCATAATGGAAAGAATCACATACGGAGTGCAGAAGGAGACGTGCGCGAGAACGACCGTGGTGTAGCCCTGGCTCACTCCGAGCGCGACGAAAAGGATGAAAAGCGAGATACCCGTTATGATGTCCGGATTGAGCATCGGGATGTCGTTGAGGAAAGTCATCACTTTGCGCTTCCTGCCGTGAAGGTTGTAAATACCTATGGCTGAGATGGTTCCGAGCAGAGTGGAGAGCGCTGCGGAGATGATTCCGATGGAAAGAGTATTTTCGATTGCGCGGATGAGCGAACTGTTAAGACCTCCGCCAAAGACGTTCCGGTAGAGCCCGAGCGAGAATCCTGTCCAGTTGCCGAGAACCTTCGCCTCGGTGAATGAATAAATGGCGATAATAAGAATCGGGGCATAGAGGATAATCAGAAGAATCCAGATATATGCCTGTGCAAAAAACTTTTTCATCAGAGCAACCCTCCCGCTTCATTGGCCCTGGTGTCCTCCTTGTCGGAGAAGAGGGTAGTGATACCGATAATAAGCAGCATAATCAGCGCAATGGTGGAGCCGTAGTTCCACATTCCGTTGTTGATGTTCTCCTGAATGGTGGTTCCGAGCAGTTTCACCTTGTTGAGGGTGAGAAGCTCCGAGATGGCGAATGTGGAGATGGTTGGCATAAAAACCATCATAACTCCGCTCATAACTCCGTGCATCGAAAGGGGAACAGTGACCTTTGTGAACACCTTCACCGGGCTTGCACCCAGGTCCTGGGCCGCCTCGATGTATGAATGGTCGAGCTTCTCAAGGGTGTTGTAAATCGGGTAGATCATAAACGGAAGGAAGTTGTACACCATTCCGAAAATGAGCGCCCCCTCTCCTAGCGGAAGCCGTAGGAAGTCAAAAAGCGCGACAGTCGCAAGCGTGCGGATGAGCATATTTATCCACATCGGGAGGATGAACAGCATCACGGTGACTTTCGAGCGGTTGAGGTTGGAATTGCTCAGAATCCACGCTGCAGGGTAGCCGATGACCAGGCAGAGAAGAGTCGTGATTATCGCGACCTCAATCGAATACGCGAAGGTCTTTATGTCCTCCGAGGTTGTGAAGAACCTCTTGAAGTTCCCGAGCGTGAACGCGCCGGAGGCGTCCGTGAACGCGTAGATTGCGATCATTACCAGCGGCATCACCACAAACAGGATCATAAAGATGAAGTAGGGCAGGGACCAGTATGACCTTTTGAATGTTTTCATTCCGCTACCTCCTTCTCAAATGTATGTTCTCCGGTTTTATGCTGATTCCCACAAGGTCGCTCTTGTCCCAGACGTCGTCCGTCTGGACATAAACCTTGTCCCCCGCGTCGGTCTTGACGGTGAGGAAGTAGTGGTTGCCTTTATATAATATGAAGAAGACTCCGCCGCTAACCGTTCCGTCCTCAATCTCGTCCAGAAGGTCCACGTCGCGGAACTCCACGTCAGCGTAGAATTTCTCGCCTTCGGAGGCTCCTGCAAGGAGTTCCTGATTTGTCTGGGCATCCACCTCCCACTCTTCGCCGAGGAATCTGACCCTGTTTTCAGCAACGAATTCCGCCTCGAAGGAGTTTCTGAGGCATTCCTTGTGCATCACGTGGATGTCGTTAGGGCGTATGAGAAGTCCCACCTCGCTTCCCGGAGCGAAGGCGTTGTAGTCCTGAACCATAATCTCATAACCCTCTTTTGTGAGAATCGTCATCTCATAGTGCACTCCCTTGAAGATGCAGGTCTGGACGGTTCCTGTGAACTGGGCCTTGTCCAGGTGCTCGTTGAAGATGTAGATGTCCTCAGGGCGCACCACGACATCTACGTGCTCGTCGGGCGCAAAGCCCTTGTCCACACACTCGAAGTCGTGATAGATGAACTGAACTTTTTCGTCGCAAGGGATGATTCCGTTAAGGATGTTGCTCTCTCCGATGAAGTCAGCCACGAAGGAATTCGCCGGCTCGTTGTAGATGTCGGTAGGAGTTCCGATTTGCTGGATAACTCCCTCATTCATAACGACTATGGTGTCGCTTAGCGTGAGAGCCTCCTCCTGGTCGTGGGTGACGTAGATGAAGGTGATGCCGAGCTCGCGGTGCATTTCCTTGAGCTCCATCTGCATATCCTTTCTCATCTTCAGGTCCAGTGCTGCGAGAGGTTCGTCAAGAAGAAGAACCTGCGGCTGGTTCACGATGGCACGCGCTATGGCCACCCTCTGCTGCTGTCCTCCAGAGAGTGAATCCACGTCCCTCTCCTCGTAGTCGGTCATCGTCACCATCTTGAGGGCTTTGCGGACCCTCTTGTCAATCTCTTCGGTCGGCACCTTCTGCAGTTTCAGACCGAAGGCGATGTTGTCGTAAACGTCAAGATGCGGGAAAAGCGCATACCTCTGGAACACCGTGTTGAGCGGCCTGCGGTGAGGCGGAATGTCGGTGATGTCCTCGCCGTTCATAAGGATTTTTCCCTCGGAAGGCTGGGTGAATCCCGCGAGCATCCTGAGCATCGTGGTTTTTCCGCAGCCGGACGGACCCAAAAGCGTGACGAATTCGCCTCTCTTTATTTGAAGGTTGATGTCCTTGAGCACCTGCACCCCGTCGAATGACTTGCTGATGTGCTCAATATCAATGATTATATCATTTGCCATTATATTCCGATTAAAAGAGTCTATTTATTCCAGAAGTCACTGATGCAGAGGTTGTAGGTGAGACCCACATTCACTGAAAGCTGTTTGTATGCGGAGTTCGCCGCAACAACTGCGTGCACCCTCAAAGCCTGAGAGTTCCTCAGAGGGAACCAGTGGGCGCCGAGTCCGCCGAAATATGTGTTCAGCTTTAATTCCGGAGCTTCGGGGCTATATCCGAACATCTCCCATCCGCCTTTTATGAAAAGGGATGCCTTGTCGCCGAAGTCATACTGGACTTTTGCCGTTGCGAGAGTCTCTTCTGCAAGGTTTTTCCACGCCGTTCCCCTTGTCATAGCATCGACGTCAATCGTGAGACCTCCGAATGTAAGTGTCTGTCCAAGAGCAATATATCTCCACCATTTTGACCCGTATGGAGACCCGTCGTCATTGTAGTCAAGATAGTCCTCCACTGCGTTCACAGAGAATCTTCCGGTCCAGGGACCCTGAAACTCGTTCAGCTGTAGGGCGAAAGCCTTTTTGAAGTCCTTGTATGGCCAGAGAGCATATGGTGAGGAGCTCATCTGGAAGCGGAGGTTCGTCCCTTCTGAAGGTGAGGTCCAGGCAATGGAGCCGCCCCACTGATAAACCTGCATTCCTTCAGCGAACCAGGTGTCCTCTTCAAGTTCAATCGGGGCGCCGTTCCAGAAGAAGGAGGACAGGTCGTAGTGCATATCCACATCGTTAGCCTCCAGTTCGCTAAGTCCAATCGCCATCATATCCTTTCCGAGTGTGAAGGTCCAAACCCCGGCACTTTCCGTGTCAAGGTCGTAACTGATTGTAGCCCAATCAATCCAGTCCGTTGAGTTGGCGTGGAATGAGTTGGTGTAGAGAGGGGACATCTTTTCCTGCGGTGCGCTTTTGTACCAGGAAACGCCCATCCAGTGGTTGGAAATAGAGTAGGACCAACCACGACCGAAGACTCCGTCTATAAAAGTATAGATGGATGTGTTGCCGAAACTAAGGTCTGTTTCGGAGCCGCTTGTAAGTGGAAAATAGGGGTTTACGTCAAAACGCGCAACAGCGCTTACTTCGACGCCAGCTTCAGAAGCGGAGCTAACCTCTTGAGCGGAGGCAGCCAACCCACAAAGTGTAGCGGCAGTAGTTAAGAATATGAGTTTTCTCATTTCCCATAAAAAGAAACTTAAGTTAAACATAACGGCGTGGCTGCCTACTAGATTTGGCCTCGCCGCTCAAAAAAGGGGGCACTCTGCCCCTGAAAACGGGCGCAAATGTACTACATTTTTGATAATAACAGCTTTTTTTGAGAAATTATGTGGCGAATTTTATGCGAAATTTGGCCGAATAAGCTAACTTTGACCGGATGAGTCGTGTGAAAACTTTATATTTTGCTATATGAAAACGCTTGAACGAAGATTAGTTTGCCTTTTTCTTAGCCTCGTTGCAGCTTGCGCTGCTTTTGTGACAGAGGCTTCTGCAACCTCCTTTACAGATAAATTTCTTGACAGAACCCTCCGCGTTGACTACAATTTCTGCGGCAACAGTTCCTCTCAATCAATTTATCTCAATTCGCTTTGGAGCAGCGAGGGCTGGTTCGGAAGAAGGGTGAATTTGGATTCTATGCCTCTCAAAGGCAATGGGGAAGTGGTTATGACTGACTTTGAGACCGGCGAAAGACTCTACGCGTGGGCTTTCTCTTCGCTTTTCACAGAGTGGCTTTCTACTGATGAATCACATTATAAATCAAAGAGTTTCGAGCATACTGTTCTGCTTCCTCTTCCAAAGGCGAAGGCTGTTGTGACTGCGAGGCTTTTCAATAAGATGGGAGAGGCAGTCTGTGAAAACAGTTTTGTTCTTGACCCAGCGGACATCCTGATACGTAGCGTCTCCCCTTCCGAGTGCGCGTGGAAGTATCTCCATCGTGGAGGAGACAGCCGTGAATGCATTGATATCGTGATACTTGCGGAAGGGTATTCCAAAAAGGAAATGAAAAAATTCCACACCGACGCTCTCACTGCCTGCGAGTCTCTTCTTGCCGCAGCGCCGTTTTCCCGGAAAAAGAGCCAGCTCAACATCATCGAAGTTGACACCATCTCAGAGGACAGCGGAGTGAGCGAACCGCTGAAAGGGGAGTGGAGGACAACTGCGGTCGCATCCCATTTCTCAACATTCTACTCCGACCGCTATCTTACGACAGAACGTGTTTTTCAGATTCATAATCTTCTCGGCGGCATCCCCTACGAGCACATTATTATCCTTGCCAACACCCCGACCTACGGCGGAGGAGGCATCTTCAACTCCTACACCCTCACTACAGCTCATCACAGTGCATTCCGTCCGGTGGTAGTCCACGAGTTCGGGCACAGTTTCGGAGGCCTCGCCGACGAGTATTTCTATGATTTCGACGATGTCCTTGACGAGAGCTATGATACGGCGGTGGAGCCTTGGGAGCCGAACATAACGACTCTGGTGGATTTTCCCTCAAAGTGGCAGGATATGCTCCCCTCAGGCACTCCGGTCCCGACTCCGGGCGGCCATTACGACACCAGCCTTCTTGACAACACGCAGGAAGGCATTGATAAAATAGGCGTTTTACGAAGGAGGCGGATATATGCTCAAAGGAGTCTATCGCCCATCAGACAACTGCCGTATGCGCACCAATGCCGCCGCGGGCTTCTGCCCCGTCTGCCGTCGCGCCCTAAGCCGCCTTATCGACTTCTATACGAAAGAGGCTGAATAAAAAGCGGTCTATATTGTACGCGAAAAGCCACGAATTTCGTGGCTTTTCGCGTACCCCCGTGCGGAATCGAACCGCAACCGTCAGAACCGGAATCTGAAATTCTATCCATTAAACTACGGAGGCAAATCCGAAGGACAAAGTTAACACTTTTTTTGAAAAGGATTTGAACTCCAATTCATTTTTTCTGCCGGAGAGTGCATCAGCCCGTTGCCAGCAGCCTCTTTACGCTCAGTACTTCTTCGAGGCTCAGTCCGGTAATAGTCGCGACCAATTCAGGCGCAAGACCGTTCTTCAGGGCATTTTTGGCGGTGTTTATCGTGCTTTCCCGCGATCCCTTCTCCATTCCTTCCGCTATACCTTCTGTTCGCCCCTTGTCGTAGCCGTCATTGAAGCTTTCTTCCACAG
>CAVJRU010000065.1:0-12270 GCA_963652025.1 bacterium | reverse complement strand
ACATAGTCTTTTACGAACTTTTCCATAACGGTACTGATTTAATTAAAACACTCTAGCGAAGCTGCCCGGAGAAGGCTCCTGCCCCACACCCGCAGCAACCCTACAAATTTAGCGAAATTTGCCAATATACAAAAGCAGCGGCGGAGTTTCCGTCGCTGCTGATAATATCATAAAACCGTATTGAATAGGAGGAGTCCGGTTTCATTCAAATCTTTCTACCGATATATTGCACCAAAGTAATGCAATTGGCTATGAGAAGAAGCCCAAGTTGTTGATGTTCCCGTTGCCGTAGTCGATATTTTAGTAGATATCGAAAATGAGACATCTGCACTGCTTTCATATGTCTTTGTTGTGGCAGTTCCCTTTACAGTCTCGCTAAATATATTATTGTCACCAACTGTAAGAGTAGTGGTATTGTTATTAAGCCTAGTTGATGTATAACTTACAATTTTGTATAGGATTGTTGACTTGATAGTTACACCACTCGGGACATAATACCCCCTAAAAGAAACTATACAATTTGAGCCATACCTCAAATAACCATTATCCCATACGCTTTTACCTCCAGAAGTACTCCAATCACCACTAAAATTCGAAGCCGAACTTTTTGCTGCATTGTAAGGCAGTCCGGTAATATAGCGTGTCTCAGATGCTGAAGCTGTTGCAACAGTTTCGCCCCCAACTTTTAGAGACAAGGTCGCGGAGACTGTTCTTGCGCCCCATTCAAGACCAGAAAGTTTGACATCTGAGAATGTGCCGGAGAGTCCAGTTGAGCTCGCACTCTGACTCACGCTTGGTGCAGAACTGCCGTCAGCGGAAACCGTAAGAGTTACTTCGTATGGAAGTTTTGATGAAATACCTGAAATGGTGTAAGGAACACTGCCGATTACAACGTCATTTGCAGTCGCATTTGCAGAGGTGACATCACCTGAAACATAGTAGTTGTAAGAAGACTTGAGGCCGCTGAGGTCTATGGTAGCAAGAACTTCGGCCGGAGTGAATTCAGTGAGCGTCACCTGCGTGTTGGAGGAGATGGTCTCGGAGGTGGAGTAGCTCTTGTACATTGCTCCGCTCTCCCCTTCCTTGGTGACCTTGAGCCAATATCCGCCGGTCATCCCGGAAGGAATGTTGACAAAGGCGGTGTATTTTCCGTTGTTGTCAGCTGTAAGCGCGATGTCGTTCACATCCTTGCTGCCGCTGAAAGAGCCCCCTGCGAAAGAGGAAATGTTCGCGGTCTTTGCGTGGAAGGAAACCGTCCCGGCAAAGTCTGAAACAATAGCTATAGTCCTTACGCCCTCAACAGCTTCAAGCACAGGAGAAAGCGAGTAGCGACCGTCCTCGTCACGAGTCTGCTCTGGAAGGCTTGCCGTAAGCCACGGCTGACCGTTCTGAGTGAAACTTAGAGCCTTGGAGGAAGCTGAGTAGCAGTTGTAATAAACGGTAAAGTTGTCTGATTCTGCTCCTAGAGCACCGTCAAATGCGCCGGAGAAAGAGTATGGAGACTCTGCGGTGTTGGTAAGAGTTGCGATTTTGCCCTCTGACGAGACCACTACAAGGGATTCTGTGCCCTGGAAAGCATACTGGTAATCCGAAAGAGAGATTGATTTTGTAGGAGATGGAATGTTTACGCAGATGGTTTCGCCTTTCGGGGCAGAGGCCTGCGGAGTCGCCTCATCAAGAGATGCCTTGCTGCAAGAAAGAAGGGCAGCAAGAGCCAGTATGGAGATTGATATCTTTTTCATAACTGATTTACTTGTTGATTGTTAAAAAAATCAATGAATTACGTAGCTAAAAAACTTGCTTTACAAGAGTTTAGTCTTCCTCAGTGTCATCATTGAAATACTCACTAGAATTGAATGATGTAAAAACACCCTCCCCGCTTTGGCAAAAGCCAAGCTCTACGCCCATCTCAATCTCTGAGACGAGCGGAGAAACATAAAATTTCTTCATTAATTAAAACACTATTTTGTACAAATCCGGGCGCAAAGGTACAATATTTTTTGATACCACAAAATTATAGGCACAGGAGCGCCGTGCGGAGTCTTTGAAGGGAGGGGTTAAAACAAAAAAATCCCGGGTGTGAAGTCCCGGGAATGTAAATCAAGTTGCCTTGATGTATTTTTCGCGAACTCTCGTTCAGGAGAGATTCTGCCGATTATCTTTCGTATTCTACTCTTGCACGAACATCAATGATGGTTTCAAGATACTTCGTGAGGGCGTCTCTCATCGGGTCTGCCTTGTAGGCTGCGAGGTCCTGCCAGTTTTCGAAGTCCTCGATAAGGATGGCGTCGTATGAAGTTGCTGATTCATTGCGATTTACGCCTACTTCGACATTCTTCAACCCTGGAACGATTCCGAGGAGGGACTCATAGCGTTCCTTGATGTCTTCTGCAAGTTCTTTGGAAGTTTTGCCATCTGATGGCTTGAATTTCCACATTATTGTGTGCCTGATCATATTGATATGGTGTTAAATTATTTTGGTAGTTTTTCTGAAATTGCTTGAACAGAGAGCGGCTATACGGCCGTTTCTTTAACCGCTTATAAAGTTAGGCATAAAAAAAATAGTTAGCAAATTATTCTCGCCAAAATTGTGATAAAAGGAATTTTGGTGCGAATAAAAGTGCTGCCAAGGCTCAGAGGAAGATGAGCGATTTATGAGAGACGAAGCGTTGCATCGCAGAAGTCGATGATTCTTTCACGGTGGGTGATAAAAATCATCGTACGTCCCTTCCGAGAGGACGTAAGTCTCTGAAGAAGAAGTTCTTCCGTTTCAGAGTCAAGAGCCGAACTGAACTCATCCAGAAGGAGTATGCTGCCAGGGCGAAGAAGAGCCCTCGCGATGGCAATTCTTTGTGCCTGACCCTCCGAGAATCCGCCGCCGGCCTCAAAGCACGGAGTATCAAGGCCCTGCGGAAGTTCAAGCACAAAATCCGCAGCCGCAGTCTGGAGTGCCTCCTTCATACTCTCCTCGTCAGCGTCTGGGTCACCCATCTGAAGGTTTTCCTTAACCGTGCCGCTGAAAAGAGTGTTGCCCTGCGGGACATATACAAGGTTGCAGCGCGTCGCCTCCGATGCCGGAACTGACTCCGAAGAGTTATAAAGGGAGATTGAGCCTTTTGTCGGGGTCAGCAGGGAAAGCATAAGACGGATAAGCGTACTCTTCCCTATCCCTGTAGGGCCCACAATCGCGGTTTTGGAACCTGGAGCAAAATCAAAGGAGAAATCAGTGAGGACGTCATCTCGACCGTCACTGTAGCGGAACGAAAGATTTTCAATCCTGATGCCCGCAACCCCTTCAATGAAACGGCGTCCATAAGCAGTTTCACGCGGAAGTGAGGCGATTTCTTCAAGACGGTCTATGCTGGCTGTGCAGCGAAGGACCGAAGGAAGCTGGTCGCTTGCCTGCACGAGGGGCCTCTGAACCTGCCCCACGAGCTGAAGGATTGCCGTCATAAGGCCGTAGGTCACCGTTCCCTTCGAGATGCCGAACACAGCCCAGAGGAAGGCCACAGCGTAACCTATCGTGAACGAGAAGCCTATAAGCGAGCGGGCAAGGACGCTGAAGCGCGAGCGGGTCATATTCTTTTTGAAATTTTCGCTCTGCAGATTGTCCAGAGATTCAATGCTGGCCCCCGTGTACTCGAGGCTCTGAAGGAGAGTCAGATGCTGGAAGGATTCCTGGATGTGGGACTGAACTGAGGAGTCGCTACGGCGGATATCAAGCGTGAGGTCCCTCACTTTGAAGGTGACATAGCGTCCTCCGACGATTGCTACCGGAACAATGAGAGCGAGAATCCACGCCAGGCGTACGTCAATCGTCAGGATGTAGGCGAATGCGGCCACAAACTGCACCGCCGCCCAGAAAAGATTGGGGATGGAGGAGCAGAAGGCGGAGGAAACGCTGATTACATCCACCTGAAGGCGGTTCAGCATATCCCCGGAATGGTATTTCCGCGTGTATTCGTTTTTAAGGTGCAGAAGATTTTCGAAGAGCCTCTGACGCAGGGAATTTGACATCCCGACGGCCATCTTCGTTTCGCAGTAGCTCTTTGCTGCCGCGATGACGGGGCGGGCCATCGAAAGGACCACATAGACCGCGGCAAGAGAGGCAAGAGAAAGGCGTCCGCTGCCATCGGGAACGCCGTTAAAATGGGCCACAGCGACATCCACAAGTTCCTTGCCCAGCCACACATAGCTCAAGGCCAGAGCGACCATCACCACCTGAAGAAGGAGTACGAAAGCGTATGTCCAGCCATAAGGCTTGACTTCTCTCAGAAACCAGCGGACATACTTCATACTCTGCAACTATTATTCAAAAATTAGATTTTTTCTAAAAAAGCCATCCATCTTTAATCAAACTCTCAAATCCCACGCACATTATTATCTTTTCTAAAGCTTTCAGACACAAGGCTTTTAAGTCCTATAACTTTCTGTGTATCAACGCTGTACCCCCCCCCGATTCTGCAATTTCCTTATCCAGGGCTTCAAACTCGGAATTGTTGGACTTGAACTCAGGGACTAGAGCCTTCATCGCGCGGACAGTTGCCATCTTGTCACCGCTGCGGGAAAGTGAGTCGAACACCTTGAACGCCTCGTTGACTTCCCCGTATTCGTATTCACGCACCTTTGCGATGAGGATTTTCTTGTGGTCGGTCGGGATGGTGTTCTCAGCATTGCTGAGCACCTCCTCGTAGAGTTTCTCTCCCGGACGCAGGCCTGTAAAGACGATTTTAATGTCCTTATCCGGCTCAAGCCCGGAGAGGCTTATCATACGGCGTGCAAGGTCCACGATTTTGACCGGCTCGCCCATTTCGAACACGAATATCTGGCTTCCCGTACTCATAGACGCTGCCTCAAGCACAAGCCGGCAGGCCTCCGGGATGGTCATAAAGTAGCGGTTGATGCGAGGGTCCGTGACCGTCACAGGGCCGCCCGTCTCTATCTGCTTGCGGAAAAGCGGAATCACTGACCCGTTGCTTCCAAGAACGTTTCCGAAGCGCGTGGTGACGAATTTCGTCACTCCAGACTGCTCTCCGCGCTCTATTGCAAGACCGAGGCTCTGGCAATATATTTCCGCGAGCCTCTTGGAGCAGCCCATCACATTGGTCGGATTCACGGCCTTGTCGGTTGACACCATAACCATCTTCTCCACGCCGTGACGTACGCAGGCGTCCGCAAGGTTGCGAGTCCCCAGGACATTGGCGAAAACCGCCTCACAAGGGTTCTCCTCCATAAGAGGAACGTGCTTATATGCCGCCGCGTGGAAAACTATCTGCGGAGAATAACGCTCAAACACGATTTCAATTCTCTCCTTCTCCCTCACGTCGCCGATGAAAGGCACGAAATCAAAGCCCGGGAATTTATGCTCTATCTCAAGACGGATGTTGTGGAGCGGAGTCTCGGCATTGTCAAAAATGATAAGCTGCTTCACTCCGAGAGTTGCCAACTGGCGGCAAAGCTCGCTTCCGATGCTTCCGGCGCCTCCGGTTACCATCACAGTCTTGCCATAGACATTGGCAAGGACCTCGTCGCGGTTGATGAAAATCTCGTCTCTCCCGAGCAGGTCCTCAATCTTGACCTGACGGATTTTACTTGCAAAGGACACCTCGTCGCCGCTGAATTCATCCACGGATGGGGCGATATAGGCCTTTATTTTCTTGTCTTCGCAATATCTCACGAGCCTCTCTCCTTCCAACCTTGTATCGGTGTCGCTCGCGAAGAGAATGCCGTCAATACTGTGTTTTCCTACAATCTTGTCAAGTTCGTCTCTGTCACGGAAATAATAGGTCGGATAGTCTGTGACCTGCAGATCCTTACTATTTTCACTGTGGCTTATGAAACCCACGATGCGGAAATGCGGAGATTTCTGAAGCCTCAGACGAAGAGCCACCGACTTTTCTGAAAGTCCATAGACGAGAACCCGTTTTTGGTTCGGGCCATTCACCCTTGCAAGCACAAGGTCATATCCGATGAGCATCAGAACCCTCACTCCCACAAGGAAAACCATTGTCAGCAGAAGGTCGAGAAGAGTGCCAAGGACAAGAGCATTAGTAGGAACGAATCCTCTATAGGCTGGGTAAAATAAGAAGACGAAGAGCATCAACGCAACTTTCAGAACCGAAGCGAGGGAAATTACCCAGATGCTTTTGAGAGAAGAGTGGCGGATGATGTTTCGGTAGGTCCGGCAACCCATCAGAGGGATGATACTGGCTATGAGAGTAACCGTACAAAGCCTCCAGAACCCTAAATCGAAGAAAGAAAAATGGATTATTTTCCACAAGATAAGACAGGAGAAGCACGTCGCGATGAGTGACAGGGTAAGGTCCATCATCAACACGACCCAGCGATTGACATAGCGGTTAGAAAGAAGCAGTTTCTGAAATTTGCTATATAACTTTCCCATAGTTATCTGACTATTTTTTACGTATACTTAGAGGGTTCAGACGCGTCCAGGATAAACTTTCAGAGCCTCGGCAAGAACAGCCAGAGCCCGTTTGAGGTCCTCCTTGCAGATGGTGTAGGAAATTCTCACTTCATTGCGTCCAAGACCTGGGTCCGAATAGAATCCTGACGCAGGGGCAAGCATCACGGTTTCGCCCTCGTAGTCAAAATCGCTCAGCAGCCACGCACAGAAGCGGTCGCTGTCGTCAATCGGAAGCCTTGCAACGGTGTAGAACGCCCCCATCGGAATCGGGGAATATACCCCAGGGATTTTGTTGAGCCCGTCAATAAGGCAGTTCCTTCTTTCTATGTACTCCTCGTAGGTGTGGATGGCATATTCTCTGGAAGAAGAAAGCGAGGCTTCGGCCACAATCTGTCCCAGAAGCGGAGGAGAAAGCCTCGCCTGGCAGAATTTCATCACAGCGTCGCGAAGAGTCTTGTTGCGGGTGATTAGTGCTCCAATTCTGATTCCGCACTCGCTGTAACGCTTTGAGACAGAGTCAATAAGGACAACATTATTCTCTATCCCCTCAAGGTGAAAAGCCGAGATGTACGGAGACCCTGTGTAGATGAATTCGCGATAAACCTCGTCCGAGAAAAGGAAAAGGTCGTGCTTGCGCACAAGGTCGCGAAGGCGGTTCATCTCGTCGCGGGTGTAGAGATAACCTGTCGGGTTGTTCGGGTTGCAGATGAGGATTCCGCGGGTCTTCGGAGTTATAAGTTTCTCAATATCATCGATATGCGGAAGCGCAAACCCCTCTTCGATAGTGGAAACTATCGGTTTGATCGTTGCCCCGGCAGAAATTGCGAAGGCCATATAATTGGCGTAGGCAGGCTCCGGGACAATGATTTCATCGCCAGGGTTCAAGCAGGCCATAAACGCGAAAAGCACGGCTTCGCTGCCTCCGGTGGTGATTATGATGTCATCGGCGCTTACCTTAATCTGGTACTGGTCATAGTAGCCCACAAGTTTCTCCCTAAGGCTTCGGAATCCGTCGCTCGGACTGTATTCAAGAACCTTGCGGTCCACATTGCGAAGCGCCTGCAAGCCCTCCTCCGGGGTGTGGATGTCTGGCTGACCTATGTTGAGACGATAGATCTTAACGCCACGACGCATAGCCTCCTCAGCAAGAGGGAAAAGTTTTCGGATAGGTGACGAGGGCATCACTTCAGCCCTCTGTGAAATTTCCGGCATATCAGTATTATGAGTGTTTTCTTATCTAATTTATTCTATGTTTCTCTCGGGCTGGTTTTCCAGAAGACGCGAAAGCCTTCGGATAGTTTCGCCCTTGATATTTTTGTGATTATATTGCTCGGTTATCGCTCCGGTGCGGTGGCAATCAGAGCCTATTGTGTAGTAGAGTCCCTTTTCAAGCAGCCATTCAGCCTTCTCTGCCGCGGTTTTTCCGTAATAACCAGTGAGCGAAGATACATTCATCTGAAGAAGTATACCTTCGCGATGAAGTGAGATGTAGTCGTCGCGGTCAAGGTAGCGATAACGCTCCGGATGCGCCAGCAAAGGCACAATTCCGGCGGACTTGATTGAAAAGAGAATTGATTCCAGGTTCATAGGAGGATTGTTTGTCGAAGTTTCGACAAGAATGCAGTCCGGAGAATGGTAGAGAAGGTCACGAGACCGGAATCTTTCAAGGAAAAGATTGTCAATCATATACTCCGCTGCAAGGTGGAGACGGATTGGACCCGTGTAGAGGGCTTTGAGTTCAGAGAATCTTTTCTGAAGGTCTTCTGTGCGGTTAGGAACATCCTCCATAATGTGAGGGGTGCACCAAACGTCACTAACACCGACGGATTCCTCAAAGGAGAGCATCGCAAGAGAGTCCTCCGCCCTTTGAGACCCGTCATCCACTCCATAGAGAATGTGTGAATGCGCGTCAACCGAACCGGAAAGAACTCCCGATTCGGCAAGCGAATATCTCTTTTTCAGAAAATCAAACATATCCCTCTCTCCCCTATTCTCTACTGCTCCTGCGAATCATCAGAATTTCCGTAACCATAGCCATAGCCGTAACCGTAGCCATACCCATAGCCGTTACCTGACTTCGCATACGGTTTGTAGATCATTTGGACGCCATTAAGGATTACGCTCATCCTCTTGAATCGGTTCTGAGTGTAGAGGTCGTTAACTTTGGAAATAAGCCTTCTGTCGAAAAGTCCTGCCCTTATGACAAACACCGTAAGGTCAACATATTGCGTGATGATTGACGCGTCTGCCACGATGTCAATAGGAGGACAGTCGAGGAAGATGTAGTCGTATTTCGTTTTGAGAGACTCTATCATCTGAGGGAACTTATCCGAAAGCAGAAGTTCAGTAGGGTTCGGCGGAAGGACACCTACAGGGATGCAGTCCAATGTCCCTGTGACGTTGACTATAACCTCGTCAAGATTTGCCGCATCGCCGTTCAAGAAGGATGAGACGCCCTTCTTTGAATTTACGCCGAGACTCTTTCCCAAAGATGCTTTTCTAAGGTCCAGGTCCACCACGACAACCTTCGATGGCTTGATTGCCATAGAGGCTGCGATGTTGATGGTATTGAATGTCTTTCCGGCGTCAGGATTGAGCGAAGTGGACATAATTATGTGCGGAGCCGTCTTTCCTATCATAAGGTCGAGATTGGTTCTGAGCACCCTGTAGGCCTCGTTCATCATATCCCTCTTTCCGCTTTTCACGATAATTTTGCAGTTGTTGTCGTCAAAAGCTTTCTTGCGGCCTTTTCCGATGAGGTCTAAACGGCTTTTCTTCAGCACAGAAAGCGGTATTTCTGCAAGAAGAGGAAGTTTGAGGGCGGTGAGGTCCTCCTTGGTTTTCACCGTGGTGTCGAACATCTTCAAAAGGAAGAATACACCGAAAGGAACTGCACACCCTATCACAAGTGAGAGAAGAATGACCATTGCGCTACGTGGAGCGACAGGTATCGAAGAACCGTTCGGACGCATTATGACGCGGGTATTTCCGACATTCACGAGCGCAGTGATTTCGTTTTCCTCTCTTTTCTGAAGAAGGAAGATGTACAGAGACTCTTTCACTTTCTGCTGCCTCTGCATCGAGAGAAGTTCGTATTCCTGGTCGGAACTTGAGGAGATGCGCTTTAGAATCTGGTCTTCCTGCTCCTGGAGGCCGTCAGCCTGCATTTTCAATGTTGCGACGAGATTGTCGATGGAACGGATAATCGCGCTGCGCATCGAAGTGAGGGCGGCATTCAGGTCGGAGACCATAGGGTTGTCCGCACCCTGAGTTTTGTAACGGTCCCTTTGAAGAACGACTTTGTTATATTCCGTAATCTGTGACTCAACGTTGGTGCTTGCGATGCCGGAGTTTGACGGAATGAGATTCAGAGCGTTCGCCGGGTCGTTAAGATAGTCCTTGATGTAATTTGCTATGGAAAGCTGGTTGTTCACCTCGAAGAGTTTCTCCGCATAAGTGGAGGATTCCTCGAGATATTGCTGCGCAACTGCCTTGAGGTCAGTGAGATTATTTTTCGATTTATAGTTTTTGAGATCCCCCTCTATTCCGCCGAGTTCGTTCTCGATGAGAGAGAGACGGTCGGTTATGAAAATGCTGGTATTGCGGGCAGAACGGTTCTTGTCCAATAGCCAGACCTCGTTGTATACGTCAATGAGGCTGCTGAGGATGTTTTCCGCGCGGGATGGGAACTTGTCTTTGTAGGAAAGGACAAGCACTGTGGATTCCTTGCTGGAGATACTTGCTTCAAGGCTTGCGCAAAGGCCCTTTCCGCGGGTCATCGCGTCTGTCCAGGACACGGTGATGTCGTTTTTCCAGTTGTCGAAGTTGAGCGTCGGGTCAAGACGGATTGAGCCGATTGGAGTCACCAGACTGTCCCCCACCGCCCCTTCGACACTTTCGTCTATTTTGTCCTTGCCGATGCGGAATTTCTCAAGTACGAAAGTGCTGTCACCTTTTTTTCTGATAACGAAAGAGAAGGCCTTGGTCGGATTGTTTCCTTTGAGGGAGAGTTCGAGCGGGGTGTTTTTGTAGAGTTCGACGCTGCGAAGGAGCTGTTTTTCAACGTAAACCGTTTGGAGATTGTTCCTTTCAACTACCTGCATCATAAGGTCAGGAGAGGTGAAGGCTTCCATTTCATTTTCCACAGCGACTGTGTTCCTCAGCCTCATTCCGCCTCCGGTGAAGGAGGAAAGATTGCGTACAGCTGCGTCCTGGGCACTTTCATCAACGATGAGTTTTGCGCTGCGGCTGTACACTGAAGGGGTGCGGTAGAGGTAGAATGCGGCAAGAACTGCGCAGACTGCCATTCCTGCGACGAACCACCATTTGTGGTCCCAGACAAGATGCCACATATCAAGAAGCGACATCTGACCCTCTGTTTCTGTACCGTTATTCTGCTGAGTATTATTGTTTTCCATAACTGTTTCCTGAGTTTCGTTCTAGTGGAATGGGGAAATTTACTTGGGGGGGTTAATCATTTTTATGACCGTTGAGAATGATTGTAGTGACAAGTGTCGCCACGGAAACGAGAAGAGAGCCGGAGGAGACGGCTATGCTCGTGATTCTGAGACTCTTGTCGTCAACGGTTGACTGCCTCTGCTTGATTTTGGAAGGCTCGACATAGACGATGTCGTTCTGCTGGAGGTAGTAGGCAGGGCTGTTGAAAAGGTTTGCGCTCGTAAGGTCCACTTCGTAGATGGTCCTCTTTCCGTTCTGCTCCCTTATGACTGAGACGTTTTCCCTTTTTCCGAAAATTGTGAGGTCGCGTGCAAGGCTAAGTGCCTGAAGAATTGTGACTTTATCGCCTTCGATAGAGTAGGTTCCGGGAGCTGTAACCTCACCGAGCACCGAAACTTTGAAGTTTGCAAATTCCACAGTGACAACCGGGTCTACTAGATAGTTCTGGTCAGCGAGCAATTTCTTTATGGCGTCTGAGCACTCCCAGCGGGTCTTCCCTGCCACCTGAATTTTTCCGAGAATAGGAAAATCGATGAAGCCGTCATTGTCCACGGAGTAGCACATAATCCGCTGGCTTGCACCGGAAACTGCCATTTCAGAACCTGCCGCGTAGGTGACTACAGGAAGGTTGAACATCGGAGTGAGTTCAGGGGTGCGTGAACTTACGACTATTGAGAGCATATCTTTCGGCTGAATGACTATACCGGCGTGGCGGTCAATGAGCTCGGGGTTGTTTACTACCTTGTCTTGAAGATATGGGATTTTCTTGTAGGATGCACAAGAGACCGCTCCAAGGGCAACGGCTCCGAGCATAATTACGGAAATAATGGCCGAATTAAGTTTAGATGTCATTATAATGCTCTATCTATTAGTCGTTTATAAAATTAAAATGCAGACTATGCATTTTCTCGCAATGGAGAATGACGCATAATCTGCAAAACTAAGCAAAATTTTGCAAAAATCCTAACTGGAGTTGGTCTAAGTAAACCTACTCAAATGATTTGGGTAAGATTTTCGAGGATAGATTTATTTTCGATGAAGGAGTGTACCGGGGTACACGACTGAGGAGAAAATAAATATAGACCGGAAAGACACTCAAATCAATAGTTTTCGCTGCGAAGACGGAAGTAGGACTGAGGATGGTTGCATACTGGGCAAACGTCCGGTGCCTTTTTGCCGACGACGATGTGACCGCAGTTTGAGCACTCCCAGATGGAGTCACCGTCTTTTGAGAAGACGAGGCCGTCTTTGATGTTGGAGAGAAGCTTGCGGTAGCGCTCTTCGTGGGTTTTCTCAATTGCGCCGACAGCGAGGAAGAGTTCAGCGATTTTGTCGAAACCTTCTTCTTTTGCTGTTTTGGCGAAGCCTTCGTACATATCCGTCCACTC
>CAVJRU010000064.1:0-12286 GCA_963652025.1 bacterium | reverse complement strand
CCTTGTATATAAATATGGGTATTCGCTCGGACTGGCGTTCCAGGTGGCGGACGACTATCTGGACACGTTCGGAGACAGCGCAATCTTCGGCAAGGCAATCGGCGGAGACATAGTGAACAACAAGAAAACCTGGTTGCTCACGAAGGTCTACGAAGTGGTGAAGGACTCTGATGAGGAGAGGCTGGAGCTACGCAATGCGATGAATATGCCGGTGGGGACGCCGCAGGAGAGACAGGCGAAAATTGATGCAGTGAAGGCGATTTACATTAAGGCCGGGGTTGCCGAGGCTGCGAAGGAGGAAATCCGCCGTTACCACGAGGAGGCGATGGGCTTTGCCGCGCAGCTGCCGCTGGGAAAAGTGGGCTACGAGAAGCTGCATCGCTATGCAGAATCATTGCTCGGAAGAGCGAAATAGAGAAGTATGAAAAAATCGGAACTTGAGATAATGGCGCCGGCGGGCAATTATGAATGCCTCAGCGCGGCAATCGAGGGCGGTGCGAATTCCGTCTATTTCGGAGTAGGAAACCTTAATATGCGGTCTCATTCGGCAAACAATTTCTCTGCCGATGACCTGCCCGAAGTGTGCCGGATATGCCGCGAGAACGGGGTCAAGTCCTATCTGACACTGAACATTGTTCTCTACCAGGAAGACCTTGAGCCGATGAGGGAAGCCCTCAACGCCGCAAAGAATGCCGGGGTCACCGCTGTCATCGCCTCTGATATGGCCGCCATCTCCTATTGCCGGCAGATTGGTCTTGAAGTTCACATTTCCACCCAGCTGAGCATCTCCAACGTGGAGGCGCTGAGATTCTACTCTCAGTTCGCCGATGTGATTGTCCTCGCCCGCGAACTCAACCTCACCCAGGTGAAGGAAATCCACGAGACGATTGTCCGTGAAGGGATTTGCGGCCCGTCCGGAAGGCTCGTTCAGATTGAGATGTTCGCCCACGGGGCACTCTGTATGGCCATTTCCGGCAAGTGCTACCTGAGTCTTCACGCATACGGGGCATCCGCAAACCGGGGTGCCTGCTACCAGATTTGCCGCCGCGGCTACGAGGTCACCGACCTTGAGACCGGCAACCAGCTTCTTGTGGACAACAAATACATAATGTCTCCCAAGGACCTGTGCACCATTGAGTTTATGGACAAGATCATAGACGCGGGAGTCACCGTTTTCAAGATTGAGGGAAGGGCTCGCAGTGCTGAATATGTAAAAAAGGCCGCTTCGTGCTACAGGCGCGCCGCTGACGCCGTGTGCGAAGGCCGCTACACCCCGTCTCTTGCCTCCGCGCTCAAGGAGGAGCTCGCGGAAGTTTTCAACAGGGGCTTCTGGGACGGATATTATCAGGGCGCGCGCCTCGGACAGTGGAGCGAAGTTTATGGAAGCAGATCCACGCGTAAGAAAGTTTACACCGGCAAGGTGACGAACTGGTTCGACAAGCTGGGAGTTGCCGAACTGCTGATTGAATCCGCGACGCTGAAGGTCGGCGACCGCATCCTCATTATGGGTCCGACAACTGGAGTGGTGGAAACGACGGTGAAGGAGATAAGGGTGGACTTAAAACCGGTAAAAGAGGCCTGCAAAGGCGAACTCTGCTCCATCCCGGTGGATTTCAGCCTTGACACGGACAAGCTTCGCGAAATTTCACGCCCCGGGGAGAGCGAGGAAAAAGGCGGCGAGAATGCGAACGCCCCAGCCGCTTCCCGCCCGACGCGCCTTCGCCGTTCCGACAAAGTCTACATCTGGGCCGAGGCCTGAAGTTCAGCCTCAGCGCGAGCTTCCGGCGAACTTTCGGCGAACTTTCGGCGTGAATTTTCTGCAACCCTTCAGCGCGAGCTTCCGGCAAACTTTAGAAGAGTTCGTGGAGAATGGCTGTCGAGCGGATGTTCAGCGGGTATTCCAGATGGGCCTCGGTGTAGGCAAGGATTGACTCCACGAGCGCAGAACGCTCCCCTCCCCTCATCGGAAGAAGCATCGCCTGCTCAAAGGGCAGGTTCATCAGTTTTTCTGCAGTTTCCCTTAATGATTCAGGAACGAAAGGGGAAAGGTCCCTATTCGACGGGCGGAAGCCCAGAGCAACGGTGAGTTCTAGGAGAAAAAGCAGATGGAAATTGTTAAAATTCCCCTCCAGCGCATCCAGAAGCAGAATTTTCTTTTTGCACCAGTCGTAAAGTCCCTCCTCGTTCGCCCCATCTTTGATGGTGCGGAACAGCACCTCGGAAATGAACATAGAGATGCTCGCCTTGCTGAAGTCAGTTCGCAAGGATGTCAGCGGACAGACCGGTCCGAGCCCCTTTACAGTCATCATCGACGAGGAGGAAACCGGATTCACCGAGACCTCGCCTTCGAGAATGTTCAACGGGCTCACAAGGCTCATAACCCCTGAGCGGCTTCCCTTTCTGCCGCCTCCGGTTGACGCCCCCGAAAGAGACGATGCCCCGGACACCGAGCGCAGGAACAGACTCCTCCGTCCCCATTCACGGCTCAGAGTGTGGAGAACAAGGGAATTGTCCCCATACTTGGTGGAATGGAGAAGGATGAATTCAATGTTCTCTTTTTTACCGCCACGTGTCATATAATCTCAGAGATTCCGCAGTTTCCCAGGCAAAATTATTTCAGCTCCCCCACAATACCCATAAGGGCTTTGTAGCGGTGTGAAATGAGGTTTTTGACGCTTTCAGGAATCTCCGCGAGGGTCTTTCCCCGAAGGGCATCCACTTCTTCTGGAGAGTATCCTTTTTTCAGCAGAAGGTCCAGTTCAGCATCCGTCGGGATGAAGACAGGGTCATATCCGAATCCGCCGCAACCCGCCTTCGCATATGCTATCCTTCCCTCCAGGCTGCCTTCCGAAACGCTCACTTTCCCCTCAGAAGAAATCAGCGTCACCGTGCAGCGAAAGCGCGCCGAACGCTCCTCTGGAGCCTCAGCTCCCACTTCGCTAAGGCGATAAAGGAGCTTGTCCATATTGTCCGAAAAGTTCTTCCCTTCGCCTGCATAGCGCGCCGTGTATACCCCAGGCTCACCCCCGATAGCGTCCGCTTCAAGACCCGAGTCGTCAGCAAAAACAGCGTCCACCGCTGCTCCCTTCGGGATGCGGTCAAAGACATAGCGTGCCTTCAGAAGGGAGTTTTCGGCGAATGTGCTGCCGGTTTCCTCAGCCTCGCCCTCTATTCCGAGAGAGCCCGGGGAGAGGATTTCCACTCCCTCGCCGAGAATTTCACCTGCCTCACGCAGCTTCCCCCTGTTTCCAGTTGCAAAAACGAGTTTCATATTCATAAACGGCATTGTAAAGTTTCGACAGAGCGAAACTTGAATTTCATTCCATAAAATTTGAAGGCACAAAATTAGTAAAAATCCATATAGATTAGTATCTTTGTGTGATTGCCCTTTGGAGGAACGGTTATTGATTCTCACCGTCGGAGGCCCTGCCTCAACAAAAGGCATATATCCATAAAACAGAAAGACATAGATATGAAACATACTTTTTCAGGAAAAATTTTCGCGACTTTGCTCGCGTCAGCTCTCATTCTCGGAGTAAACACCCCCTCAGGGGCACAGAGCAAGGCTTTCAAACTCGGCCAGTGGACCGAAATCCAGAACTCCGTGGTGCGTCAGCTCAACCAGTCCTACGTTGACACGCTTGACGCCGGAAGGATTATGAAGGCGGGAATTGACGCTATGCTCTCCCAGCTTGACCCTTACACCGTCTACGTGCCGGAGGAGGAAAACGAGGATTTCCAGATGATGATTTCCAAATCCTACGGGGGCATAGGCGCGATTATCCACAAGAAAAAAGGGGAATATGTGGTCATCAACGAGCCATACGAGGGGTCTCCGGCGGTGAAGTACGGTCTGCAGTGCGGGGACGAGATTATGGAAATCAACGGTGAAAGCACACTTGGTTTGGAAAGCGCCGAGGCATCGGAAAAGATGAAGGGAAAACCGGGCACAAAGGTGAGGTTCAAGGTGAAGAAAGTGCGCACCGGCGAGGTCAAGGACATTGAGATTGTGAGGGAGAGAATCCACCTTCCTGACGTGGAGTACGCCGGTATGCTGAACGAGACCGACGGATATATCCTCCAGAGCGGCTTCACCGAAAATGTCTCCTCAGACATCCGTGCGGCCTATTTCAAGCTCAAGGAACAGGGGATGAAAAGGCTTGTGCTGGACCTTCGCGGCAACGGCGGCGGACTTATGAGCGAGGCAATCAACATCGTGAGCCTCTTTGTCCCGAAGGGTTCGCTGGTTGTGAGCTCAAAGGGAAGAGCAGAGGAGACCAAAGAATACAGAACGACCACGGAACCAATTGATACAGAGATACCTATCATAGTCCTAATCGACTCCAACTCCGCGTCTTCATCCGAGATTGTGACCGGAGCGCTTCAGGACCTTGACAGGGCGACGGTTATGGGACGGCGCAGTTACGGAAAGGGGCTTGTGCAGTCCATCCGCCCTGTCGCCTACAACGGGCAGCTGAAGGTGACCACCGCAAAGTATTACACGCCGTCAGGGCGCTGCGTTCAGGCCATCGACTATAGCCACCGCAACGAGGACGGCAGCGTGGGCCACATCCCTGATTCCCTGACCCACGAGTTCAAGACAGCCCACGGAAGGACCGTGCGCGACGGCGGCGGAATCACTCCGGACGTGAAGCTTGAGGCTCCTTCCTACAGCCGCATTCTCTATTCTCTTGTAGTTTACGGAGTTATGGACCGCTATGCGATTGAGTTCGTCCGTCACAACGCCTCCATCCCATCTGTGGAGAATTTTCACCTTTCCGACGCCCAGTTCGACGACTTCATCGCGTTCGCAAAGACGCAGGAGTTTGACTGCAGAAGCGGTGCGAAGGCTCTTTTCGACCAGATGAAAAAGGAGATGGAAAAGGACGGAATCACTGAGGGCGTGGCCGGACAGCTTGAGGCCATCAGCAAGGCTCTGGAGATGGATAAGGAGCAGCTTATCCGCCTTAAGAAGAATGAGATTGTTCCGTACATCGAGGAGGAACTGGTCGTAAGGTACTACTATCAGGCAGCCGGCGTACAGCTCCGCTTAAGGTATGACACTCAGCTGCAAGCTGCATTAAAAGCAGATTTGCAACTTTTATAGATTTTTCCGCTCAGGCATTATGAAGAAAATTTTAACTCTCGCTCTTGCCGCTCTTAGCTCCATCCTTCTTTCAGAAGGCGTGGACGGGAAGGCTGACTTTGCGCTGCAGAGCCTCACTACCGGGGCTGCGCCGCAGACGGAGAGTTACATTCTTCAGGATGAAAGGGAGCAGAAGAACGAATTTCTGAACGAGAAGGGCAACGCCTTTATGCCTGCACGCTGCGAAGTTCCATCCGCAAGGGTGAACTGCAGCGGGGCATCTTCGCGCAACCTCTCCGAAGGCAAAAGGCACTCGCAGAACGCCCGGCCAAGTATCTGCCGCTATGGCCGCCTTGTTTCCACAGTGCGCGGAGGCAAAGAAGTAATAGCCTCGCTTTCAGGAGGTTGTCTCTGGATTCTTCTGCCCTCATCCTTCCTAAAACTGCATATTCTAAGGATTTAGCATTTTTTAGCAATCGTGTCCGTTAACGCCCCTTTGGTGCCAAGCGCCGAAGGAGTGATTGTGTTTATATTAACCTAAGATACCTAACAATCAACAACATATAAAATGATCAGAATTATGAACAAAGAATTCAAACGTGTGCACAGCACACTCGATATAGTAATAAGTACCCTGCTCGTAGTTGCAGGCGTTGTCATCGTCGTCATCCCTTCCGCCGTAGGAGTGAACATCCTCGGCTGCTGTCTTGCTCTGTGCGGAGTCATCCTTTTCTTCACGATGAAAAACGCCTATAAGGACGCCGAAAACGGGGTCACCTACAGCAAGAAGATGAAATACTTTCAGGCAAGCCGCAAGAGCGAACTTCTTGAAGCTCTGAAGAACGACCCGTCCAAGGCCGACTGGACTGAAAACGGTGCAGGCAACGGGCTGAGGGTGGACATCTACATCAACCGCAA
Organism: bacterium; assembly: GCA_963652025.1. Lineage (GTDB taxonomy): Bacteria > Bacteroidota > Bacteroidia > Bacteroidales > UBA932 > Cryptobacteroides. The sequence continues at coordinate 6,282 of CAVJRU010000064.1, read as the reverse complement.
GCACAATCAGGTTTTCGTTCACTGCGCGGAGTACATCCCCTACAACTACCAGGACTGCTCAGACTGGTTCAGCTACCCGCTTGACCAGACCGGCAACCTCGCCAAGTAAGAGGTTTGCTAAAAAGCGGTCTACTGCGTTCCTCTCCTAGCGAAAATCCTCACAGCCATTAGGTTGCTGCGGTTTTCGCGTCGGAGAGAGCCTTGTATCCCATCTTTTATCCAACCTCTTGCCCTTAGCACAAAAAAAGTTAAATTATGGAATATGTCATTCTGCTGATATCCCTTGCGGGCATTGTCTTCGGCGCGGATTTTCTTGTGAACGGCGCTGTGGTGGTGGCCCGGCGGTGCAAGGTTTCGAGCTTTGTCATCGGCGCGGTCATCGTCGGCATCGGCACCTCTCTGCCTGAGCTCGTGGTGAGCTCGGTCGGGGCGATTGAGGGGAACTCCGAGGTCGCCATCGGCAACGTGGTGGGCTCGAACATCTTCAACGTGTTCGCCATCCTGGGTCTCACGGCCCTGCTACGCCCGGTCGCCGTCCCCAAGTCCAACCTCCGCTTCGAACTGCCCTACTGCATCGGGGTCTCGGCTCTGCTGGGCCTTCTGGTCTATAATTTTTTCACCGGAGGCACGCCTCTTATAAGCCGCATCGACGGAGGCATTCTCCTTGTGCTGTTCGCTCTGTTTATGTTCCTCTCGCTCCGAAGCGGGAAAAAGAGCGCCGAGGCTTCCTCCTACGCCGGAAAGGCTCCCGCTGAAGACGCTCCCGCGGCGAAAAAGGACAGCCTCGTGAAGGCGATTCTCAGCATAGTCCTCGGACTTGCCGCCCTTGTAGTGAGCTCGAATTTCTTCGTTGACGAAGCCGTTGCGATTGCAAAGATGCTCGGAGTAAGCGACGCGTTCATCTCCATCACCCTTCTCGCCTGCGGAACATCCCTTCCCGAACTCGCCGCCTCCATCACGGCAGCGGTGAAAAAGGACACGGATATGGCCCTGGGCAACATAATAGGCTCGAACATCTTCAACATCACGGCAATCCTTGGAGTTGCCTCAATGATTACTCCCCTCACGGCCGGGAAAATCGGTCCGGTGGACTACTCCGTGATGCTTGCTTCCGCCCTAATCCCGCTTCTTTTCGGCCTGAGGGGCAAAATCTCAAGGGCAGGCGGCGCCGCAATGCTTCTATGCTACGCCGGCTACGCCTACTACCTCGTAAAATTCGTAATGGCCGTCTAGTGCAAAATTAGACAGCCTGAAAAGAACTCTATAAAAAAGATGGTGACCGAAGCCTTTCCGACTTTCAGGTCACCATCTTTTTATATCTAATATAACTGAGTTCAGTTCTACGCCAACAGGACCAGCACCTGGGCGGCGAGGATGCGGAGGAACATTGACAGCGGATAGACCGTCGAGTACGCCACTGCTGCTTCGTCGCTCTCGCAGATGGAGTTGCTGTAGGCAAGTGCAGGCGGGTCGGTGGTGGCTCCGGAAATCATTCCGATGATGGAAAAATAGTTGAGGTGGAGCACTGCACGGGCGAAAATTGCCACAATCATAAGCGGAAGCGTGGAGAGAAGGAACGCGTAGAGAATCCACCAGTAACCCCCGTTCATAATGGTCTGGATGAACCCGTCACCGGCGCTGATGCCGACAGATGCTATGAAAAGGCAGATACCCACCTGGCGCATCATAAGATTGGCTGAAGGAGAGATGCTTGTGCGAAGACCCACCTTAGAGCTGAACGAAGCGATGAGGATGGAAACTACGAGCGGGCCACCTGCAAGACCGAGTTTCACAGGGACTGACATCCCGGGGAAGAAAATCGGAATGGAGCCCAGAAGCACACCGAGCATAATTCCGAGGAAAACCGGTCCGAGGTCCGGAGACTCAATCTTACGAGCCTGTTCCTCAACTTTTTTGTGGTCAATCTTCACGTCCTTGCGCTGTTCCTTGCCAAGGTCGATGCGGAAAATGACGCGAGTGAAGATGATGCTCAGGAGGATGCCCATAACTCCCATAGGGTACGCCACGGCATATCCGCAAGCGAACCTCGAGTTGTTCAGTCCCTCATTGAGGTCGGAGAACGTCTGCTGAGCTGCTCCAAGACCAGGAGTGTTGGTGACTGAGCCGTAGAGGACACCCGTCATAGCGAAGAGGTCTTCACCTGTTATTATATGGATGAGCCAGGCGCCGAATGTGCCGAGAAGGATAATCGCCGCGGCGAGAAGGTTCAGCGTCACTCCCCCCTTCTTGAACGAGGAGAAAAAGCGCGGACCGACTTCAAGACCTATCGAATAGACGAAAAGGATAAGACCGAACTCCTTCACAAAGTGGCAGGTGGTCGGGTCAAGGGTGAATCCCAGCTGACCGAGCAGGATGCCGAGGAAAAGAATCCAGGTCACACCGAGCTTAATGCCGCAGATCTTGATTCTGTCGCAGAGAAGACCCGCAGTGATTGTCAGGGCAATAAGAATTATCGAGTGTGCCACGCCCTGTCCTGACACCAAACTATCTAACCATTCCATATAAAATATATAAATACACTAATTTAACTTTCGCAAGCATCTAACTCATTTATATATAAACCTTTTCTCTTTAATCAACCTCTCAAGTCCCACGCACTTTTTCTCTCACACTTTCCTCCCCTCTTTTTTATCTGAACCCCCTGCACCCCCTGTCAGGGGGATTTTTTACGGCCCATAGGGCCGGCGGGCAGAAGCCCTTGTCAAGTTTCGCACTGCGAAACTTGAATATGCTAACACATTAAAACCCCTGCCTCAAACCTTTCTATTTATTCTCGCAGAGGATGCGGATGAATTCATCCGCAGATTTTTTTCTGTAAGCCCCCTTGAGCTGATGGAACGACCCCTCCATCTTAGTTCCTACGCCTTCAATCTCAATGGATTTAAGATAGGGATGGGAGGCTATTGACGCGGAAGAGAGCACTGTTACGAAATTGCTGTTGTAAACGAGAGTGAGCAGAGGAGTTATGAGGTCGAATTCTGCGGAAGGGCGAAGTCTCACCCCTTTCTTCGAAGAAATCTCGTCAAGCACATTGCGGGCCTGAAGGCCTTTTGCAGGCAGAGCGAGACGGTGGCGTGAAAGCTCCTCAATGCTTATGGATTTCTTTGTCGCAAGCGGATGCTCATTGGACACGACCACGCAAAGGTGGTCATCAAAAAGATGATGGGACTCTATCAGAGGGTTTGTTGAGGATGGGCGGTAGGAAAGTACAATGTCCAGTTCGCGGCGAAGGAGCTTATCAAGCAGCTCCCCCATAGTCTTGTAATGAAGTTCAAGTTCTATCCCGGGGTACTGTTCGTTAAAGCGCTGTATCGCCCCGACCATCATCAGCGAGAATGAGTGCGTCACCCCAATCTTGAGTCTTCCGCACTTGAGGGAATTGAGGTCCCTCATCCTTTCAACGCAATTCTCGGCAAGAGAAAGCGTCTCCTTCGCAAACGGAAGCAGTTCTTCGCCGGCTTCTGTAATTGAGACCGAATGACTGTTGCGGGAGAAAAGATCCACTCCGAGTTCATCTTCAAGTTGACGTATTGTCGCTGAAAGCGTGCTCTGGGTAATGCAGAGTTCGGATGCCGCTGAGGAAAAATTCAATATTTCAGAAAGTTTCACAAAGCACTGAAGGTGACGAAGTTCCATATCCTAGCAGTTGGTTAAGACATAAAAAAAGCAGGTATATAACCTGCAAAGATAACCAATTTTTCTTTGTCGTCCCGACAAGAAATCTCGCGCACACTACTTCGCGAGAGCACCCTGACCATTGCTGTGTTTGAAACCGAAAGAGAATTTCGGAAGCTCCATATGAAGTTTACCTGCTTTTGAAAGAGCATTGAACAATGAAGCTACTGAGCAAACAACTACAAGGGAAAGGAAAATTGCTGTTTTCATAACACTAATATTAAAATACTATCGTACTTATTTCGTTTTCTTATTTCGTGTGCAAAGGTAATGTCCTTTCTCAATGTGTCAAGGTTTTTGCTACGATTTATACGTGCGGCTGCAATCGGTTTTTTCAATAGTACAAACTTTACTTCCGACAAAGCTAAAACTCTATAACTGTCGTCCCCTGGCCAATGCGATGGGTTTTGCCGTTAAGAATCAGTTTGTATGGCGCGTCAGACGTGACTGTAACCTGCCTGGCAGACGGGTCATAGAGAAGATCTGTAGTTGTTGAACCGAAACGAAGCCTGCGGATGCCGTGACGGCAGTTTTGGTGAATATCCCAGCGAACAATCCCTTTGGCCGCATCTACTTCACGGATACCAAGCACATTTTCAATAAAAAGGGAAATCGGGCCAAGAGCGGACCATCCGCAAAAATCCGGACGCACGCGTTCGCTGTAGTTTCGCCCGGGGACCGGTGCGGATGGAGAATAGCACTCCCAGATTGTGTGAGGGCTGTACTCCCTGTATGTTCGGAGCATCCAGCGCAGGACATTCTCGGCTGTTGTATCCGCTGCCTCGCAAAAATTGTATTTCTCCAGAGCTTTAATTCCCACATAAGCGGTCGGAAGCCACACGGAGCCAGTCCAGTAGTGACCGTCCACGGAGTTAAATTCTTTGTCGTCACGGGAAACCGTGGTCCACGGGACGCTGCCTCCAAGGCGCGAAGGATTCAGAGCGTACTCCACCATCCTTTCGGCATAAGACTTTGAAGGAATCTCGGCAAGAAGTGGCCAGAACGATGCCGGAGTGAGCACTCCGGTAGTTTTCCAGAGTTTCCCGTCACTGGATTTGACACCCTTCCCGGAACCTTCAAAGGAGCCATTAGAGGAACCTTCAGAGGAGCCGGTTTCCTCCGGCACGATGTCAAAGTAGCATCCGAGCGAGTCGTCCCAATAGTATTTGTTAACGATATCCCTGAAACTGCGCCACTTTTTTGCGAATTCGCGCTCTGTCGAACGGTCACCCACGATATGTGCAAGGCGGGAAATGTAAAGCGCCGAGAGAGCCTGTTGGGAAATGGCATCCACCCAAAGCATATTGTCCCCTCCCCTCATTCTCGGAGTGTTGTCCATTCCGCTTGAGACCCCGTTCCAGCGGTAGCCCATTCCATCGATGTATTTCACTGCAATCGGAGCGTGGTCGAAGGGAAGGTCGATATCCTTCTCCAGTGCATTGAACCAGTGCCAGTAACGCTGAAGGAACTTCTTATCCAGCAAGAGTTTACGAAGATGCTGTTTGTCGGAGGTGAACTTGTAGTAGTCGTTCTCCACCCACGCGAAAAACGGAGGGTTGTCAGGATGTTGGATGCGAAGCGAAGAGCCGCAGTTCTCCAGCATCGTGTAGTAGAAATTGTCTAGAGTCTGTATGCCGGGATAAAGCGTCGGTGCATATTTGCAGAACATAACCATAAACTCAGAGTCCCAAATCCAGATTGTGTCATCCCAGAGACCCTCATCCATATAGAGCGGTTGGACAAGCCCTTCCTGAAGTTTAAGATGGTCGTAGGCAAACTCCCAGGCCTTCCAATAGAGCTCCACATAGCCGGAATCCGCGTCAAAAACAGGTTCAGGAATGAGGTCTCTGTCAAAATCGGGTCTTCGGAGCGGTGTCTGGGCGCTCACAAAAACTGATGAAATGACTGCGAAAAGAATTGAGGATATTATTTTATGCTTCATGCCTACAGATATTAACCCATTGAATTCGTCCCCATAACCCCGGGGACATTTGCCGTGCAGCAAGCGAGCGCAAATTTACAGATAATTTTGTAGGAGCGAGGAGTATATTTATTCAGAAAAGGGAGTTTTCCGAAAGATTTTCTACCCGGGTAAAAGGATATACTCCTATATTTGTTTCTTGGAAAGACGAGAGCCGAACCTTTCGGCCACCCTCAACAAAAAAAAGAACCACATCAGATGAATATCAAAACCCTATCCCGCCTCGCAGCCATCTGCGCCTCCATCGCCCTATTAGCATCCTGCACAGAAAAAAGCGTTGCGACAGACTCCCTTCCCGAAAAATCCTTCCCTGCCCCTTACGCCAGGATGTCCGACGGACTTCTTTCCGGCATAACGCCCGAGGGATGGACAAAAGAATTCCTGCTTAGGCAGGCAGACGGGCTCACCGGACATCCGGGAGCGCTCTCCTACCCCTACAATTCCTGCCTCTGGAACGGAGAAATCCGCAGGAACACGGACACTTACGGAAGCGAATGGTGGAGATATGAGCAGACCGCCTACTACACCGACGGCCTGCTAAAAACCGGCTATCTTCTTGACAACGAAGACTTTATCCGCACGGCCGAGGACGGGATCAACTACAC
>CAVJRU010000063.1:0-12371 GCA_963652025.1 bacterium | reverse complement strand
TTTTAGAATGGTAAATCTTCTGTTCCTCTATATATTTCCTCCGGCATATCATCGCCGGATTCCTGCCAACCATACACGATATGCTCCGCGATGTCGTTCTTCAAACGCCTCGATTCCTTCTCGTAGTACATACCCACAAGGAAGTCCTTCACTCCGTAAGAACGGTTCTTACATACCTCCAACACCACATCGAATTTCTTGTATGTATCTATCACCCAATCACCGAAGAACTCCTTCGCCCTGCGCTCAAAATCACGACCAACCCTGTGGACTATCAATAGATTGTCGCACATATTAACGAGGTCTGCCGTTCCCGAGATACTCTCCGCACGAAGCAACTGATAGGACTGCTCCTTGCGCGGATGACAAACAAGGATGATATGGATGTTCTTCTGCTTTGCGAACGACTTTATCTCGTTGATGAAAGCCGTCTGTCTGTCGTTCTTCTCGCCCTGAAAGGTCAGATTCAACGCCATAAGGTTGTCTATCACCAACACCGATACATTGTGTTCCTCCACTATCTCCTGCATATCCGAGAACAACTGATTCCACTTGTTTCCGTAGTCGTTGTTGTATAGATAGAGCTTCCCTTTCAGCCAATCGTTAACCTTCCTGCACACGTCCTGCGGAGCGAAATACAAGTCCTCGTACCCGGTCGCCTGCCTGACGTAGTTCTTTCCTGCCGCCATCTGGTCGAGCCACGACTGGAAGCGGAAATCCTGCAACTCGCCCGACCAACACGCCACCTTATAATTCCGCTGGACGATGTTCAGGATGACGTTATCCAATAGCGAGGTCTTTCCTGCGCCCGACAAACCGCTGATGATTGTTACATCGCCCATCATCAACCCCATTATCTTCTTATCCAGTTCGAGAATCCCCGAAGGGACAAACGGAAGCTTTGCAGGGTTGACGTACTTGATGTCGGACATTTCCAACCACTTCTTCCCTTTTTCCTCGGTTTCGGGCAAAGGAGCGGGCGGCGGAGGTGGTGCAGGGGCGTAATACTGTTGCAACTGAACGTGCTCGTCCCACGCCTTGTGGTCGTAGGCTTGCGGCTCAAAGTGCAGACGGAAGTCGCGCCAACTGTATTGCTGGCAACTCGCGTGCAAGCAACGGAATCCCAAAGCCCCGTTCGACATCTTGAACACCGCCGCATCGGGATGCTTGTGGCTTGAATTGAACGGGCACTCTTCCAGAACATACTTCACTCCGTCCTTGAACTTGCTCACCGAATGGATTGCGATGTTGTGCTGGGCGAAGAACGCCTCCACGTCAAAGTCCTCGGTCGGAGAATAGCGGTTGTACCGCGAGGGTTTCTCCTGCTTGGGCAGGATTGCCGCAATCTTCTGAAAGTATGCGATGTCCGTTACCTCGAACGAATCCGGCACCTGAATGAAGTAACTCACCCTCTGCGGACGTTCCTCGGAATTGAAGCCCTTGTTCGACTGCGTGCCAATCATCTTCGCTATTCGCGAGGCATTGAATACGCTCGTATCGATGTCAAGTTTATCGTCCCCGAACATCATATCGAGGGCTTTCAGGAAGTCCCGAATCAGCGATTCGACCGCAGGGGTGTTCGCCATCTGGACGCGGTAGAGAAGGTGGATTCCGTTGCCGGACATAGCAATCGCGGGAGCATAGAATCCGTTGTCCCGAAGGAACGCATAGATTCGCTGCGCCACATCCCACGCATAAGCCACCTCGTCATCGGTCGCGTTGGTGTCCGAGGGACGCCTGGGATCCAAATCAATCAGAACGAGGTCGCGACCGATGATGTCCTGGTCGCTTGTCGTTGTGGGACTCTCCACGAATCTCTCCCTCTGAACTCGCCCATAACAGGCTTCATTGACCGCGTTGAGGGTGTAGTAGATGCCGTATTCGGCATTGGAGAACGGGGCGAGGGCGGCAAGGAGGGTGTCAACGCTCTTGAAGTAACCGCTGTAATTCTTTTGGCGGCCTCCCTTCTTGGCGAGCAGACGTACCTCGGTGAGATTCCCCTCACCTTTCAGCACCGACCACCAACACCTTATCGTACTCTCGTCAATCATTATCGTATGTCTTGATATTTGTTTGTATCATCCGGGGAGAAGATTGTCCCCTCGCTCTCCGGCAGGTTGTTCAGAAAGGTCGAGAAGTTCTTTAAGAAATTCCCGTTGCACTCGGTGATGTAATTCCGCATCACCTTCTCGATGTCATCCCTCGTCCTCGTTTTGAGGATTGTGGCGAGCCTTCTCTTATCCTTCTCGCATTTGCCCGTAGTAACCACTTTCCCGTCCCTGAATGTCTTGGACGGGTAAAGCCTATATAGGAAGTCAACATCCTCCCAATTCGGCTCGTTTTGGGCTTTTACGGGCGTTGCGGGCTTCGCGTATTCCTCGGCTTGCGCCAACACGTCATTGACGCTCGTCTTGGCTATTGCCGCGCCTATGTAGGCGAGCAGGTATCTGTCGAACTTCTCCATAACGCTAAAAGTCGAGCGTTAACTGAACCGTATGGTCGGAGTGTTCGTCCACGAACTTTTTGAGGTTCTTCAACCCCGCGAGAATCGTGATTGCCTTGCAGCGGTTATCCTCGATTGCGTTGAGTGCCCACAGGACATCATCCTCGGTCGTGGCAATCTTGTAACCGCATCTCTTCGATGTGGAAATCAGCGGATGCGTCCGCTTGATGCTCTGAATGGCTCTGCGCACGTCCCTTTCGGACATATTGTGCATTTCCATCAGCTCCCACTTGGTGTACCACTTCCCTTCCAGAAGCGATAACAGAACTTTTTCTTTTCCTGTCATAACTGATTGTTTTTAATGGTTGTGGCGCGGACGGGGAGAGTCGAACTCCCAAAACGCAAATAAAACAACCGTGTCGTCCGCAGGGGGTTGGTCGGCTCACGAAAAGTTATTCAGCATAGCATCAAACTCTTCCTTGCCAACCCTATCTTTCAATACCGACAGAACGATGTCAAGCACTCTGTCATATAGGTCTTTGAACTCCGCCTCGTCCATTTTCTCAAAGGATATGGACTTGGGGTATTCAACGTATTGCTTCAACTGCGGAGAGTAGAACACGTCCACATATCCCGCCGCCGAAATGAGGTACTTCCGCCACAACTCCACATTGTCCTTGAATCCCCTCTGATGCCGTTCAGAAAGGTATTCCCACGAGAGATTCACGAGGGCGTAGAACAGGCGGTGGAACTTCGGATTGCGGACTAACTTGATGTCCGCGATGTAGGTCTCCCCTATCTTCAACTTCTTCTTCTCATCGAAGTCATTGTCGTAGCAGGGCTTCAAGCCGGACGGGGTGTTGAGCAAATGCAGTTTCATAATCGAAAAAGAAAACCCCGCCGCGATTCACATCGAGACGGGGAAGTATGAACTTTTATGAATTTGGAAATTAAACTACCAGTGCAGAACCTGAAAACTGGTATTTTTCTCTCTAATCGAACGGCAGGTCATCCGGCTGCGGATTGAGCGATTCGTTCTGCGGCTGCGCAGGGGCGGCAGGTTGCTGATAGCGAGGTGGCTGCTGCTGATACTGCGGAGGCATACCGCCTCGCGGAGCCTGCGGCTGGGTAGCCTGCTGATAGGACTGAACCTGCTGATACTGCGGCTGAGCCGGAGCCTGTGGGACGTACTGCGGTTGGGCAGGTGCATACTGCTGAGGTTGAGCCGGAGCGTACTGCTGAGTCTGCGCCCGAGGAAGCTCGAACTTCAACGAGAAGAAAGGCTGTATCCCTTCCTTTGTCGTCCACCACGCGGACACGAAATAAATCTGTCCGTTAATCATAACCTTGCCTTTGTAATGCGGTCTGCGGTCATTCGCATCTTGTGGGTTCTTGTTCTCGTTTACGAACAACGAACCCGATAAATCTTTCATCTGATATGCCATAATTTGAAATAATTTTACTTTAATACGTCTGTTCTAATTGAGCGAGAATCTGAGCTTTGTATGCTCTCGCAGCCAACTTGAAACCGAAGGTCGCCCAGACGGTACCTTTGCGCGTCTCATACACCTTCGGATAACTCGGTGTAACCTTGCGGTCAAGTTTCTCGATGCGATAGCCCGCGTTGTCGATTGATATGCGGTAGTAGTCGTACCCCACTTCCTCGGCAACGACGAACCTCGCCCGGATGGTGCACTCTTCATACATAGCTACTTCAACGTGAAGGTAACGCCGCCCTTGACCTCGGTAGTGGTCTTGTAGTCATCGTACAGGTCAGGGCGTTCCGCTTTGAGCCGCTTGGTGTCGATGCCCGTTCTTACGGACGGGGACTTGAACTTGTATGTCCCCTTGTCGCAGGTCAGCTCCTTCACTCCAGTCGTGAGCATATACTCATAGATACGGTTGCGCCTTTCCTCAATGCGCAACTTTGCTTCCTTGATGACCGCTTCCGCACCAATGATTAGAGCCTCATCTTCAAGGATTGAGGAAATCTCGCCGTAAGTCAGAACGGACGCGAGTTCCACTCCGTTCTGTTCAAAGTGGAAGATTTCTCCCTTCGCCTCCGCTTCGAGAAGTGCCTCGATTACCGAATCATCGTATCTGCGAATCAATACCTTCTTTGCCTTGCCGTCCCGAACGTGGATACCATAGAGGTAGCGCACCTTGATACCCTTATTCTGTCTCTCAAAGAGATACGCGTAAATGGAGAGCTGCCATTCCAAAGATGCGATGTGCAGGGAAGATGTGGTCTTGATGTCAGCGAGGTCAACGTGCGTTTCGTCCGCCGTAAGTACCTTATCTATAAACGATGAAACAATTTTGTTATCTGAAACAAGGTACTCGGAAGCGAGAACATCCAAGCCCAATTCCTTATAGGCTTTCAGTTCCGCGCTGGTGTCAATAGTCAGCACTCCGCCCTCGTTGTCGTCAACACTCATCGGCTGGACTACCGCCGCCCCGTTGTCGTAGATTTCAAGTGTGTGGTGGATTGCCGTGCCGCGAGCCGCCGCGTGGTTAAGAACGTGCTCATCGATGCCGGAGTAGTCCGGGGTTAAACCGTGCTTCTTCATCAGAGTGGTTACTCCAATGAGTTCCTTGTCCCCACAATAGTATGAATGGGTAATACCCTCGAACTGGACTTTCTTATTTACTTTCAGTTTCATATTGGTGTCTGATTTTCACTTCGTAGTTGTGTACTTTAAGGTCATTGTAGAGCATCGCTTTCGTCTGTATGCTTGTCAGCTCGCCCGCTCGGATGCCCAACTCGCAATTAGCAGGGACGTTGTCGCGAACCCACCGAAGCAGGTCTATCTCGCTTCCCGTAATCTCGCGCACCCACCTCCCGTATCGGTATATCTCGTAGGTTTTCATAAGGCTACCTCTTGTTAGGATTGAACGGGTTGTTCTTGATAGCCTCCTTAACTCTCGTGTTCTTGCCGTAGATAGCCTTATACTGGCTCCATAGGGCTTTCAGTTCATCGCCCGACTTCGCGTTCACGAATAACTGAACGATATGGTCGATTTCCGTACCCGGAGCAGGAAGATCCGCAGGCGCTTGCGGCATTGGTGCCGGAGTTGGTGGCGCAGGTGGCGCAGGAACGCCCGGAGGTGTCGCCCAGGCGAAGTTCTGAACCTCGCCCCGATACTTCGTATCATCCACTCCCATATACACATCGGCCGCGATGCCGAGATTCTTGCAGGCTACCGAGATAGCATCCGTCTGCGCCATCTTGCAGGCCTCGTCATTGATGCCATCTCCCTGCCCCTTGCCGTAGAGCTTGCTTCCCCCAATGCCGTTGATTGGATTAGACCATTCTCCGTCCACCTTCACCCGCAGGTCAAGACTGCACCACATCGCACACTCGCTCACGCCCTCGGTAGTCCAGTAGCGGACATTCTCGATAACCCAACCGATTCCGGCAGGGCCGAACATCTCGGTCAGAACCTCGATGCGCCATTGTGGGTTGATGTTCGTGAACCCTTTCAGCTTGCCCGCCCCGATTTTCTTCTTCGCGGATTCGGGCACAGAGCGGAACTTGTCATAGTACCGCTTGTTGTTCTTCGTGTTATCCATATAACTTTGTTTTTAGAATGTTTCTAATTAAAGGCGGTCTTTCCCGCCCGCCACTCCTGACGTGAATTGCGCTAAAAAATTACAACGGGCACGCTTTCATCCGACTAATGAGAGCAGACATCTCAAACAAGCCCAGAATGTAAAGGGCTGCTCCCATATCATATTCACATCCTACCCGAGACGATGTATAGAGTTGATACCTCCGCCTTACTTCCCGTTAACCCTGTGGGCAAAGTGGGCTTTTTATTACATAGATGGAACCCAATTTAGAGCTTGGCGTTATTCTTCTTTTTCTGTTTGTTCTTCTCGCTGATTCTCTTGTTTCTTTTTCTGTCAAGGGAAAGTTTTACCTTGCGTTTGGGAACCTCACCCGTCCTGCGTCCTGGTTTGCTGATTTTCCGCAGTCCGCGAGTCGCGATGAAAGCATCTATCTCGCTCAACCATATCCCTCCTGCAATACCGTCGTGCCCCTTGCGGAGCCACCCTCTGCGGATATAGTTCGATATGGATTGCACGGTGCATCCGATGTACGCCGCCGCCTGCGTGCAGGTCAGAACCCTGTCCTTCTCTTGCGGCTCGCTCAATAACTCAAAGCACTCGCGCATCAGAACCTCAATCTGAGAAAACCTCGACAGGAGTTCCGTCCTTACGTTGTGTTTGTAGAACCCGTCCCCCATAACTACTTCTTCTGGGCGGCTCTCTTGTCGCTCCAATGGAGCCACAAAGCACACACTCCGAGAACACCGAACCAGCTGAACTCCCAGAGAATCCATTCATTTGTTATCCTGTCCCCGCTCGGCTCGGAGCAAAGAGCGAAGAAAGCGATAATCGTAACGATGTAAGCCATCGTGTCAATAATCTTTTTCATATATGTCAACTAATTTGATTGCCAATAGAAAACTACCCAATCTCACGACTCGGTAGTTTGTTGCCGCGCCTTTTCAGAAATGTCAAAAACCTATGAGAAAGTATGAGAGAATGGCGCGGCTGTACTAACCACAATGAAAATTACGATTTACACAAAACCTCGGCATCGCTGCGATACAGATATTATCATAGTCCTCGACTCGATAACTGACTTGATGCTGAACCTCGTTCCCCAATCCTCGCGGCGGTTGAATCGCGTGCAGAGTGTCGCAATAGTATCCATATCATTCACGGATTCCAATGCAAAAAAATACTGCTTGCCAACCTCCAAAGTTTTTAGGAACTTCGTCCATTTCTTCTGTTTAAGTAAACTTTCCTGTTCTCTTGTCATATTATAATCGTTGTCCCGTCTGCGCTTTATGGTGGGTTCGGACACCGAGCGATTTCCAACGCTCCCGGCATTAAACTCGATACGCTCACGCTATGTAACCTTTCGGTCTGTTGTGTTATCTCCTATCTTCGCACCCTCTCGGGGCTACCAACTCTGTCGCGGTGTTAATGACAGTCAGGAGCATCAAACTGCGCTTCCGTGCCTCGGTTTGTTATCAGCGATTAACGCACTGTTCCCTTAAACCGTTGAGTCCTCTCGGCCTGTGGGCGGCAATCCCACTCTGTTTACTCGGACGTTCTCCGAGAAGAAAGAAACTCTAATACACTTTGTTTACATTTTTCTTGCTTTTTTAAAGCAGGACACCTACCTTTGCAGACCTTTAATACTCGCTTGCATTGAGTTTTAAGATAGCCCTTTGTTGGGTAGGGGATTGTTGTGTCAAGTGGTTTTGTTTCCCCTTCGTTTGCAAAGGTGCAACAAAAAAAGTTTACTTCCAAACATTTTCGCAACAAATTTAGTTGCAAAAGTAAAGTTTTTTTAGAACGAATTGACTGATAACGTTTTATGGAAAGAGAAAAATTTGCATCTGCGCTGACAACTTTCTTCAAAAGTCGCGGAATCACGGGAGAGGACATCGCCGAGAGCCTCGGATGCAGTCGTCAGTACATCTCCGCGCTCCTGTCCGGCAAGTCGCACTTCGGGAAGAAAACCGCCGCCAAGTTCTCGGAACTCTACGACCTTTCGTATTCGTGGCTACTCTCCGGCGGAGAGGGACCGATGCTCAAAGAGCCGGATACCAATAGTACCAACTTCAATATCCACCACAACACGCAAGTAAACATTGAGGTTCTGTCATCGAAGCTCGATGCGGTATTGGCGGAACTCGATGCGATGAGGGACGAGAGGCAGAAGATGCTTGCAATCATCGATAACCTGACGAAGAAATGACCGAGAGGGAACGCCTTGATTTTCTCATCGACAATCTGGAGTCGGGAGTGGCGAAGCGGTTCGCGCAGCGCATCGGCGTTTCCCTGCCGACAATCAGCCGAATCCGCTCCGGGGAGTTGCGCCTGCTTCCTCGCGCCGACAGAATCCTCAAAGCCTATCCGCAGGTGAGCCGCGATTGGATCTATTCCGGGCAGGGCTATCCAGGCGACCTCAATGTCGAAATGGTTACGAAACGCCTGGGCAAAATCATCAGCGAGAAAGACAGAACGATAGCCACATTGTCAGAGCAGATTGCAAGGCTGCTTTCGCTCATCGAGAAAACGGCTAATTTAGAATAATAATAAATTAGCAAAAAATAATAATTTATCGGAAGTGAAACTTTAAGTAATTCTCATAACATTCTCATTTACAAATTATTACGAGCGCATTTTTCAAAATCAAAGTTTACTCAAAATGCCAAAAATTGCCGAATTGAAAAAAATGCAAAAATCTTTAATTCGCTGAAAATCAACAACATAGCCTAAGAGGGAGCCTTCTTTTCTTTTTACAAGAATTTTTCTTTTCTTGTAGGAGATAACATCTAACAAAGAAAAATTCACTAACCCTTTTTCTTTTCTTTTTTATCGTGGTCTAATAGGTTATTCGTTAGACTTTTTTTCTTTCGTGGTCTGATAGGTTATTCGTGGTTCTTTCGTTAGTTATTCGTTATTCTTTTCTCTTTCGGGGTTTATTAGGTTTATCGTAGGTTTATCGTAGGTTTAATCGTAAGTTTATAAGATTATATTAAATAAACCACGATATGCGCGTGTATGCGCGTACGTACGCGAGGGAGAAGAAAAATCCAAGAAAAATCGCCGCTGACCGCATTTCTCGCAGACGGAGTTCTGGAGTTGGTGTCATCCTTGCGTGTGCGCGTATGTGCGCGTATGCAGACACTCGCCCGCCTTGTTAGAAATACTACCTACTGGAATAAACCTAATTGTCAACTCAAATCGAATCTTGCCGCCATTTGCCACAAAAATGGCTCAAATTTTGAATTGAGCGCAATAATGGAGGAAATACTTGTCTTGGGTGCTATAAGTCGAAAATAGGGGCATTTTTGAGAGAAAACGAAAAATCCGGGCATATCGCTACACCCGGACTTCACACACACTAACCAATTAAAACAATCAAAACTAAGCTATATGGAACCTCAACTGTCAGCAAAGGTAGCCATAAATCCCTTTGGTGTCAAGCAAAGAACGGATTGTTTTTTAGAGCTTTGGCATTTTCCTCGGATGTCAGTCGCAGGTACTTCTCGAGTGAGGTGAGTGTCCTGTGCCCGGTGATGAGCATCAGGGATTTGAGTGAGATACCCGTCTGGGCGAGGAGCGTGGCCCCCGTGCGCCTCGCGGTATGGCTGCTGACGAGTTCCCATTTGGGATGCACCTCCTCCACTTTGGCGGCTCCCCTGCTGCGCGTTACCTTGACTGATTCGGTGATCCCCGCTCGCCTGCAAACCTCCTTGATGTCCTTGCAAAACTGGTTATATCCCACGTGTGGCGCAGACCAATCGTACCGCTCCAGGACTTCCCTCGCCCTCGATGAGAGAGGGACGACCACTCGTCCGCCCGTTTTCTTCTGGGTGAACACGATGTTTCCGTTCTGGATGTTCTCTCTCGTGATTCGCGAATAGTCCGAGAACCGAGCTGCCGTGTAGCATCCGAGTATGAACAGGTCGCGTGCTTTCTGGTATCGAGAACTGCCGGAGAGGTCAAGGGCGAGAATTGCGTCTATTTCTGACTGCGAAAGGTAGATAGAGTCCGTACCCTCAAAGGGTTTCTTGAAGTGCTGGAAATCGGTGTTTTGGTGGTATCCTGCGGCGTATCCCGCCTTCATCACTACACATACGGCGGAAAAAGCGGATGCAATCGTGTTGCGGCTATATCCCCATTCCTCCATACGCCCCCTCGTCTGGGCATAGAAGGCCGCGTCCACTCCTTCCCAGTCGGGCAGGTATCCCCCGGCGCACCTCACAAGGAACCCGTACTGGTACTCCCGATACTTGCGTTGCCTGCCGCTCCCATCCGCCCATTTGCGGAACTCCTCGTCAAAGGTCGGCCTCCCGGCCACGTCCCCTCGGTGGTAGTGCGCCACCTCCCCCGAGAGAATTTTGTCCGCAACACGCCTAATGTCGTCCATTGTTGACAAGTCGTTCAGTTGCTCTTCGATATTGAGTTTGATTGCTTTCAGTTTCTGCGCGGTTGCGGCATCGGTCGGCCACTGTCCGTACCTGCGGCTCTTTGCCCACTGCTTAGTTTTCACGGATATACCCGTGTACTTGCGGTACACCTCCCCCTTGTGTGTGATGATTAGGCGGACGGCAGAAACCTCTAAATTAGAATCTTTCAAATTAAATGAAACTTTCATACAAGCGAGTTTGTTTACTTTTTTGCAAAGGTAATTCGCCCAAATGAAAGGGGCAAGAAAAGGGGCAAGAAATTGCGAAAAATACTGAAAATCGGGGTAAAATCGCTTAAATATCGTGAAATGCCTTATTGTGCTTAACTCGCTGATACACAAAAAGAAAACCGCAATTAGTTGAATCTCAACATTAACTGCGGCTTCTCGGTGAAACTATTTGTTTCATATACTAAAATCATTATTTCACGCTATTGTATTGCACGTTGGGGGCAAGAAAAGGGGCAAGAAAAATGTTTACTCGTTCCCCTCGTCATCCTCGTCCTCTTTGAGCATCTTTCCGTCAAGAAGGAAGAGAATTTCCTCCACTCGTCTGGACGGGAACGCCCCGTGCCCGTTCACCCACTTGGATAGGTTCTGATACTTGATGCCCAGCACCTGCGCCACCTCCTGCATAGTGATATGGTTCGCTTTCATCGCGAGAAGCAGCTCCTGCCGGATGTTCCTCCTTACTATCACCCTGCCCGTCTCCGGCTCGATCGTTATATCCAGCAGCCCTGCCGCCCGTTCGCGCAGTCCCCGGACGAAGCCGGGAGTTGCCCTCTGGAGAAGTCTGACTTTCTCCTTGAAGTCCATAAATCCGCCCATACCCTACGCCTCCTTCTCGATATGTATCCTGGCTATGTCGTGCGCTCCCTCGCAGATGAAGTCGTCCGTGAAGTCCTCGTCCGTACCCGTTACCTTGTATGTGCCCGGCGGCGGGACGTGCGGCCCGGTTGGATTCGCCAATGCCCTGCGGCGTGCTCCCGCCATCTCCAGGGCCTTCTCGTAGGTCAGTCCAGACGCCACTACCTCGGCACTCTCGGACACCTTTCCCCTACACTCCATTCTCTTGTCTAAAATAATTTTATAGGTCATAATCTCGTTGTTTTGTGAATTTGTCGCAAAATTACATATTATTTGATTTAATCAAAGTATTCAAGGGCTTTTTTCGACAGGGCTACCTCGGTAGGCACTATATACCTTTCGGTCATTGTGGTCGAACTGTGCCCGGCAAGACGGCTGATGTCCAGTATCGGCACCTGCATTTTCGATAGGTTTGTGCAGAAACTGATTCTCGCGGTATGGCTGCTGATGTACTGCCACTTCTCTCCCTCGCCACGTCTGCCCGCCTTATACACCTTGACTTTCGCGGTGATGCCCGCCCGTTTGGCAAGTCGGCGGATGATGTCGTTGAATGATGCAAGAGCCACCTCGTGCCCGTTCTTCTGTACCCAGCTGATGTATCCCCGAACTCGTTTTCCGCAGGGGACTACGGCTGTTATCCTCGTCTTTTCAGAAACGTATGACAGGTACCCGTCCCGGACGTTCGCCTCGTCCACCTGCCTGATGTCGGATATGCGCATCCCGGTATATGCCCCGATGAGGAACTGATACAGGACGGACTTCTCGATGTCGGATTTCACCTCGACACTCTCCAGTCGTTTGAGTTCGTTTCGGTCAAGGTAGGTTTTCAGCGGTTTTTCAGCCTTTTGGCGCAAGATGTCGCGGAAGTCCTTACAGATGTCCACGTCATCCTCAAACCTCGCTAAAATGCCCTTAAAAACGGCAAGGTAGGTTCTTGCGCTGCCTGGTGCCACCTGCGCGGTCAGGTAGTCGTGCAAGTGATAGAGCTTCGACTTTGTCAGATCGTCCCAGTCGGTTATCCCGGCTCCCGATAGGTGCTTCAGGAGAGCCGGAGCGGTTGC
>CAVJRU010000062.1:0-12449 GCA_963652025.1 bacterium | reverse complement strand
TTCCAGGCACTCTACTTCACCGGATGGGCGTAGTGGGTGGGAGCCTGCGCGGGTTTGGTCGGAGTCTCAATGGTGGCTCTTGACGGAACCTTGCGAAGAAGGGCGTACACAAGGAAGCCCACTCCAAGGAGGATGAACGGAATGCTAAGCCACTGGCCCATATCCAGGAGCATATTCTGCTCGAACTCCACCTGCGGATTCTTGATGAATTCAATCAGGAAACGGGAACCGAAGCAGCCGATGAGGAACGTGCCGATGAAAAAGCCGCGGTGAACCTTGTCCAGTTTCTTTTCATACACAAGAACGAGGATTATTCCGAGAATGAAGTAGCACAGCGCCTCGTAGAGCTGGGTCGGATGGCAGGCAAGACCCTCGGGATTCTCGGCAGAAGGGCCGTAGAGCTGCACCCACTCGTAGGAGCGCGGGAAACGGAAGCCCCACGGGAGGGTGGTCGGGCCGCCGAAAATTTCGGAATTAAAGAGGTTTCCGAGGCGGATCAGCGCACCGGCAAAGCACACGGTGATGGCCAAGCGGTCCATAATCCACACGAAATCGAAACCGTTTTTGCGACCATATTTGTGCGCAAACCAGATCATTGCGATAATCAGCGCTATGGCTCCTCCGTGGCTTGCAAGACCGCCTTTCCACGGCATAAAAATCTCGAGGAAACCGTCCCAGGAGCCGAAATAGTAGTCCGGCTGATAGAAAATGCAGTGACCGAGGCGAGCGCCCACAATCGTTGCAATCAGAAGAGTGTAGAGAAGATAGTCCAGAAGCGGACTCTCCTTGACGCCCTCATTACGGAAGAAATGGCGGAAGATATACCAGCCGATAATGAACCCTGAAACAAAAAGCAGGGAGTAATACCTTATGGACAGACCGCCGATATGGAAAATCTCTGGGTCAACGTTCCAAGTCACTGTAAGAATATCAAGCATAACGTAATTATATTTTCTATAAAACAATCAAATCTGTGGGCGAGGTGCGGGGAAGCGGACGGAGGGCGGTCGTGCCGTCGGAAACGGAGTCAAGGGCGGCCCGGACAGCCTCATAAGCCAGACGAGGGGTGTTGTTATTCTCGCTCAGGTGGCAGAGGAAAAGATTCTTGAGGCCAGGGTGCCAGAATTTCTTCACAGCCTCAGCGCACTCGTCGTTGGAAAGATGGCCGCATCCTCCGGAAATTCTCATTTTGAGTTCGTGGGTGTAGGGACCGCCGAAAAGCATATCCACATCGTAATTTGACTCGAAAACCACCGTATCCGACTCCCTTGCGAGGGAAAGCGCCTCATCCGTAACCCTGCCGGCGTCCGTCATTATAAAAAACTGCCGGAACTGCTCGCTATAGTCTCCTTCCAGGGCCGCCGCCCCAAAGCCGCCTGCACCCTCCCCGGAAGAAAGCCCATCCTCAACATCCCCCATCGGGACTCTTATCGCAAAGCCGACGGTCTGGGTGGCATCGTGAGGCACGATAAAATATCTCACAAGAAAATCCCCGACAGAGTTCCACTCCCCTTCTCTTAGGACATTAGGGCTCACACCAAGTTCCGAAAGATGCAGAGAGCGACCCGCTAGAGCCCCCGCAAGAGTCTCCGAAGTCCAAAGGGGCTTGTAGATTTTCTTGCAGTATGAAGCCAGGCTGCGGACGTGGTCCATATGGTCGTGGGTGACGAGCACCGCACCGATATCGTCCACGTCAAGGCCGTTCGAAAAAAGAATGGTCTTAAGACGGCGAAGGCTCACTCCGGCATCAATCAGCACACCCCCGAGGCACTTTCCATCTTCGGAAAACCGCCCCAGGAAGTAGCAGTTTCCGCAACTTCCGCTCGAAAGACTTATGAATTTGAGTAATGTCATCCTATCATTCCATTCCCGCAAGTCCTAACTTGGTGAGTATTTAAGCTTATCCCTATAATCAAAAATGCACTTTTTACTTCTTATCGTCCTCTTCGCAGAACTTCTTGATGACGCCGTAGGCATCCGCCACGCCAAGCTCACCGGCACGGGACAGGTCAATGCAGCCCTTTTCCTTGTCTTTAAGGTAAATCTGCACAAGGGCGCGGTTGAAATATGCGTCACCAAGGTACGGGAACGCCTCCAAAGCCTTGGTGTAATTCTCAATCGCCTTCACGAAATCCGACGAGAGGCAGTAGAGATTGCCAAGATTGTAATACACATACGGCATATCGCCCACAATGGCGGAGGCGCGAAGCAGGTCCTCAATGGCCTCGGTGTAGTCGTATTGACGGCTCACCTGGTCCTTCACCCTTGCCCTGGTGGCTCCGCTGTCATCCATCGAAAGCGACTGGACATTGCTCTCGATGCTGGAGATGAATTCAATCATATCCGCCTTCAGGACGCCCCGGTTAAGGTAATAAAAGGCCTTGTAGAGTTGCTCGATGCCGGTCGGCACTTCCGCCCCGATGGCATTGTCGTAATGGAGCGACGCGGAATTGTACTGCCTGCTCCGACTGTCCTCGATGGCGTGGAGGAATTCTTTCCTAGAGTATGAAAGTCCGGTGGAAGACCAGATTAAGTCAAAATCCACATTCGCCGCATCAGAAGGCACTCCCAAGTCCACCTCAACAGGCAGGGAATTTTCGAATTTCTGAAGCAGAGGGTTCTCCCAAATATGCGAAACCGTGTAGTTGCGTCCCTCAGAATTGTCCACCGGCACGAAACGATACAAAGGTCTGAGCTTTATGTCCACATCACGATGCTGAAGCATCTCGTCATTGAAATCCTTCTTCGCGAAATCAGCGTCAAAAGCAAGCAGGGAACTGTATTTTTTCGTCGTGTCGGCAAGAGACATCTCGTCCGTCACGTTCTTTTCCCTATACTCCGCCACCTTTCTCTGCGCCGTCTTGTAATCCTCCTTCGATTCCTTTTTCAGACCGAGAAGATTCTTGACATAGGAACGGTTCATATACGCCTTCGCGAAATCCGGATAGAGTTCGATTGCCTTGTCATAATCCTCCACGGCCGCTTTGTACAGACCGAGTTCTATCAGGACGGAAGCGCGGTTAAAATGCGCGAGGACATTGTCCGGGTTGATGTTCAGCACCCTGTCCAGGTCCTCGAGGGCAGAATCGTAATCCCCGAGCTGGGCATAGATGAGTCCGCGGTTGTAAAGGGTGAGGGCATTGCCCGGTTCGTCCCTCAGAACCCTGTCAAGGTCGGAAAGGGCAGCGCGATAGTCCTGTTTTTCGTAGTGCATTATCGCCCTGTTGAAATAGGCGAAAGTGCTTGTGGAGTCAATCAGAATGGCTTTGTCCATATCCTCTATCGCGAGGTCCATTTTCTGCTGGGCCGCATAGAGCCTGCCGCGCCGCACATACCCCTCGGCATCGAAACGGTCCAGGCGGATTGCCTTATTGTAATCGTTGAGGGCTTTGAGAGTGTCGCCAAGAAAAAGATAGGACGCTCCCCTGTTCAGGTAGGCTGAAGGGTCCTTGGGCTCCTTGCGGATGTAACGGTCGAAATCCTTCACCGCCTTGTCGAACCTCTGAGAAAGAAAATAAGTCACTCCCCGGCTAAAATATAGCCCGCTGAAGCCGGGACGAAGTTCGAGAGCCTTGTTTATGTCGCTTAGAGCGGCATCGTAATTACCTGTGCGACTTTCGGTTATGCCGCGATAGTGATAGCCCGAAGTAAATACCGGATTTATCCTTACGGCGGCATTGAAATCTGTCTTCGCACCGCGGAAATCCCCGAGATTATATTTGGCTATGCCGCGAAAGAAATAATTTTCGTAGTCAGCGGTGTCAAGGCGTGCAAGAATGTTGAAATTTTCGATTGCCTGGGCATATTTCCCGTCCGCAAGGGCCACCCTTCCCCGGTACATAAAAACATCCTTGTCATATTGGGCAAATGCGGAAGGCGTCCCTGCTGCAAGGAGGGATAGCAAGAGAACTGCTGAATAAAGTAGCCTTCTGAGTTTGTCCATCACGATTTTTTAACTAATTTTGGCGTCTTTTACAAGGAATCTTGCAAAGATAATCATTATTTATGCCGTTTCAGAACACAAAAACATATTTTTACAAAATACTCCTCATTATTTTTGCCTTAGCCACAGGATTTTCAGCCAGTTCGCAGCAAAGATACCCCGCCAGGAACATAGTCTGGGACGCGAAACTCCTCCGCGAAGTTTCCTTCCTCTCAGACTCTCTCTGCGGAGGAAGAGGCAGCGGGACAAAGGGTGCGGTCGAGGCTGCTGTCTGGATTGAGAGGAGATTCAAAGAAGCGGGGCTCTACCCTATGACCCGCTGCGACTCCATCCAAAGCTACAGCCAGTCTTTCCGCACGGAAAGCGGCTCGGTGGGGCACAATATCGTGGGATTTATGAACGGGTCGAGAAAAATCCACGGAGAAGAATATATCATCGTAGGAGCGCACTATGACGCGCTCGGAACGCTCGGAGAGACTCTCTACCCCGGAGCTGACGCAAACGCCTCGGGAGTTGTGGGAGCGCTGAGTCTTGCGGAGATGTTCAGCCTTTCGAAAGTCATCGGCAGAGCCTATTTCAAAAGCATAATTTTCGTCGCTTTCGACGGCACGCTGAAAAACAGAGCCGGTTCCAAAGCGCTTTGGGAAGCCATTGACAATGAAGAATTTAAGGACCCCGTTACAGGCAAGGTGATTAAGGCCGATATGATCAAGCTGATGGTCAATCTGGACCAAATCGGCTGCACCCTCTCCCCCCTTTCATCCGGGCGGGAGGACTATCTTCTCGCGGTTGACGGAGGAACTCTCCCCTCGCGCGAAAACGCCCTTCTGGACTGGTGCAACAGCGTTTTCGAGACCAACCTCGAGCTTTGCCACAGCTACTACGGCAGCGAGAATTTCACATCTGTCTTCTTCCGCATCACAGACCAGAACGCTTTCGCGGCGGCAGGCGTCCCGTCGGTTCTTTTCACTTCCGGCATCACCCTGAACAACAACAAGCCGCGCGATGTGGCCCAGAGCCTGAACTACCCTGTATTCCGCAGGCGTATATACCTAATCTGGCACTGGCTCGAATATCAGTTACATTAAATCCATACAATGGGCATTTACCTATTTCTAAAATAACTATCTTTGTAAGATTGTAATTTAATTTTTCGCTAATGAAGGAATTCCTCAGGGTCATTCGCCGTTTCGTCGGTCCCTACAAGCAATATCTCGCCGGCTCGGTGATACTCAACATCCTCTCGGCCGTATTCAACATTTTCTCGTTCACGCTGATAATACCTATCCTGAAGATGATTTTCAATCTCGACGGGACTGTGTACGAGTTCATCCCGTGGGACAGCGACGTCGCTCTGAAGGAGAAACTGCTGGGCAACATATATTATTATATGTCCTCGCTCATCACTCTCTACGGTCCGTCGGTGACTCTGCTTCTTCTGGGACTGTTCCTCGGGATTATGACAGCGCTTAAAACCGGATGCTACTTCGGTTCCTCAGCAGTTATGATTCCGCTCCGCACCGGAATCGTCCGCGACATCAGGATACAGGTTTATGACAAAATCCTCGCTCTCCCGCTCGGATTCTTCTCCCAGGAGAGAAAGGGCGACATCATCGCGAGAATGAGCGGAGACGTGAACGAAATCGAGAATTCCATCACCAGTTCGCTGGATATGCTCATAAAGAACCCGATTCTCATCCTGTTCTATTTCGGCACGCTTCTTTTCACTTCCTGGCAGCTCACTCTTTTCACCCTTGCGGTGGTGCCTCTTATGGCTTGGGGAATGGGAGCGCTTGGAAAGAGGCTGAAGAGGGATTCGCTTGAAGCTCAGGAAAAATGGAGCGACACGATGTCCCAGGTGGAGGAGACCCTCGGAGGACTTCGCATCATCAAGGCATTCAACGCCGAAGGGAAAATGAAGGAGCGGTTCACAAAGACTGCGAACGAACACAAGAAGCTCGTTAGTATGGTCGCAACCCGCCAGGCCTCCGCGCACCCTGTCAGCGAGTTCCTCGGAACGATTATGATTATGATAGTCCTCTGGTTCGGAGGCACACTCATCCTTGCGGGAAATGACGCATTTGACGCGCCTACGTTCATATTCTATATGGTCATCCTCTACAGCGTGCTCCAGCCTCTGAAGGACCTTTCACGCGCGGGCTACAACATCCCTCGCGGACTTGCTTCAATGGAAAGGGTGGACAAAATTCTGGACGCCGAGAACAACATAAAGGAAATTGCCTCACCGGTAAAAATCGATGATTTCAAGGATAAGATTGAGCTCCGGGACATCACCTTCAGCTATAACGGAGAGAAGGATGTGCTCCAGAGGGTGAGTCTTACGGTGCCGAAGGGGAAGACAATCGCACTTGTCGGACAGTCCGGCTCGGGAAAATCCACTCTCGTGGACCTCATCCCACGCTACCACGACGTCGAGAAGGGTGAAATCACGATTGACGGAGTCAACATAAAGGACCTTTCCATCCACTCCCTTCGCAGCCTCATCGGCAATGTGAACCAGGAGGCGATTCTTTTCAACGACACGATTTTCAACAATATAGCCTTCGGTGTGGAGAACGCCACGATGGAGCAGGTCATCGCAGCGGCGAAAATCGCCAATGCACACGACTTCATTATGGAGAAGGAAAAGGGCTACGAGACCAACATCGGTGACGGCGGAAGGATGCTTTCAGGAGGTCAGAGACAGAGAATCAGCATCGCCAGGGCCATCCTCAAGAACCCTCCGATCCTCATCCTCGACGAGGCCACATCCGCCCTCGACACCGAGTCCGAGAAGCTCGTTCAGGAGGCACTTGACCGCCTTATGAGTTCAAGGACCACTATTGCAATCGCACACAGGCTCTCAACCATCAAGAATGCGGACGAGATTTGCGTGATGCAGGACGGAAAGATTGTGGAGCGCGGAAAACACGATGAGCTTATCGCCCTGGACGGTTACTACAAGAAGCTCAACGATATGCAGCAGCTGTAAGAGGCAGAAGCAGCGCGATTACTGCGTTGCAGTCGCACCACTTCTGCGGCTTACACAGAATATAGAGAATATAAAATGGGAAAAACCAAGAAGATACGCACTGTATTTCAAGTATTTGCGGGACTTTATGCCGCCACGGTAGGAGTTCTCTGCTTTGCAAATTTCGACCCGGCCTTCATCCAGGAACAATCCGCTCTGCTGCACCTGACGGACAAAGATGTGCATTTTCTGATGTTCCTTCCCTTCATCCCGCTTTGCTACCTCGCCTTCGCCCCGTGGAACTGGAGGATAAAAAAGACGGCTCTTTTCTCTCTCGGTATGCTCGTCATTGCAGCCGCGACGGCCTTTCTCATTGAACTTCTTCAAGGACAGACCACCTACAGGGGAGAAGACGCATACGATGCCCTTGCCGGGATTTGCGGCGCAGCCCTTGGAGGAGTCATTCTCCTGATTATAAAGGCTTTGACTTTACATAAAACTTCCCACGCGCTCAAAATGCTCCTCACAATAGCCGTCACCACCCTTATGCTCTCCTTCGGGACAGACCTCTCGGCCCAGAGCCGCAAGGACTTCAACGAGTGCTGCGACTCGCTTTCCGCCCGCATCGAAAGACGCACTACCGTAAGGGGGAAACTGAAACTTCAGAAGGTTCTAAAAAGGGGCAAAATGCTGGACTTCTACTTCGAGCAGACTCTAGGAGACTTCCCTTGGAGAGAAGGTGATGAGAAATGGTTGAAAAGTGAGTTGAAAAGCCTTTTCCCGAAAAAATACGCATCCTATTCCGTGGGTGTGGTTTTCAGCAAAACACGTCCCTTCAGCGAGTTTGTCTCTCCGCGCATCGGCAGCGACGGCTCCGTCGTGAAATCTCCCTACCGCGTAAGCGCTCCGAGTAGCAAGGAAGAGCCGTTTGTCACCGCCATCGGTGCGCAGACCTACTCCAAAGGCCTTTCCGGAAGAAACATAGCCCTCTGGCAGAGCCACGGCTATTACTACGAACAGTCACTCGAGAGGTGGGAATGGCAACGCGCCTGCCTTTTCCAGACTGTGGAGGACCTTTTCACCCAGAGTTTCGTTCTCCCCTACCTCGTCCCGATGCTGGAAAATGCAGGAGCATATGTAATGACCCCTCGCGAAAGGGACCTCAATCGCGACGAATACATAATCGACAACGACATTGACGCGGGCACATCGCGTCTTGGCGGCACATTCAAAGCTGAAGGCGACTGGGAAATCCGTGACGGAGGCTTTGCCGACGAGAAAGAAAACATCACCGACGACTCTAACCCGTTCACCTGCGGGACATACCTAAGCGCCAAGAGCGGACTTTCAGCAAAAAAGAAGCAGCAGAAAGTCACCTGGGAAGCCGACATCCAAAAGGATGGAGACTATGCCGTCTACGTTTCCTACCGCAGCCTTCCCGAGAGCACGGACGGAGCCCTCTACAGAGTGGAGCACGGCGGCGGAGTAAGCGAATTCTATGTAAACCAGCGGCTTGGAGGCGGGACCTGGGTCTATCTCGGCACCTTTCATTTTTCCCCTTCAGAAAAAGCGCGCATAGTTCTTGACTGCACACGTTCAAAGGGCAAAGGAACCAAGAGAGTTAGCGCAGATGCCGTCAGAATCGGAGGCGGAATGGGAAACATCGCAAGAGGTCCCAAGGGAGAGGACAGCCAGCTGATGGAAATATCCGGGATGCCGCGTTTTGCAGAAGGCGCGCGTTACAGCCTGCAGTGGTACGGAGTTCCGAAAGAAGTCTGGAGCCAGAACGAAGACAAAAACGACTATAAGGACGACTATATGTGCAGGGGAACCTGGGTGGACTGGATTAGCGGAGGCTCGGCGATGAACCCGAAAGCCCCGGGACTCGGAATCCCGGTTGACCTGTCCTTCGCTTTCCACACAGACGCCGGAATAGCCGCAAGAGACTCCACAATCGGCACTCTCGCAATCTACACCTCCCTTTCAGAGGGACTCAGGGTGCTTCCTTCAGGAGAAAAAAGACTCACGAGCCGGGAATATGCCGACGCAGTGCAGACTCAGGTCGTGGATGACATCAGGGCGACATTCGACCCCACCTGGAGGCGGCGCGGGACAAAGGACCGCTCTTATCTTGAATCGCGCACCCCAACCGCCCCGTCAATGATTCTGGAACTTCTCTCCCATCAGAATTTCAACGATATGAAGTTCGGGCTTGACCCTGAGTTCCGCTTCACCGTCTGCAGGGCCGTCTATAAGGGGATGCTCAAATACCTTAGCAGCCGCTATGGCCTTCCATACGCAGTGCAGCCGCTCCCTGTGAGGGATTTTGCTATCACGGTTACAGACATCACATCCGACAAATACACCGTTGACCTCAGCTGGAAAGAGACCGAAGACCCGCTTGAGAGCACAGCCTCACCTCGAGGCTACCTTCTCAGCACTAGGGAGGACTCCGGAGCATTCAGCGAAAGCGTTGAGTTAAAGGGCATCAGCACATCCTCAGACGGCAGGCATCACTACCTAAAGACTCTCCCTAAAGGTCACATCCACTCCTTCCGCATCACGGCCTTCAACGATGGCGGACGCAGTTTCCCTTCCCAGGCGCTCTCCTGCGGAGTTCCTGTAGGGTCTAAGGCCCGGGGGAGCGTTCTTATTGTCAACAACTTCGACAGAGTCTCCGGACCGTCTTTCATAGACACAGAGAGTTACGCCGGGTTCGACAACCGGACTGACAGCGGCGTGGACCTGCAGCGACAGATAAATTTCATCGGGGAAATGTACCAGTTCAACCGGTCTCTTCCCTGGGTGGACGACGACTGCCCTGGCTTCGGAGCCTCCTACACCGACTGCGCCACAAGCGTTTACGCCGGCAACAGCTTCGACTACCCTGCCCTTCACGGACAGGCGCTGCTCTCCCTCGGCTACGCGTTCACATCCTCAAGCCGTGAGGCGTTCTGCTCCGGCACGGAAGGATTCTCAACCGGGAAATCGGCTTCAAAAGGCAGCGTACAGATTGTAGACCTAATCTGCGGGAAACAGGTGACGACGCCTCGTGGAACGGGAAAGAAAGAGGCCAGGTTTGAAGTTTTCCCGGAGGACCTTCAGAACAGGCTCAAGGAGTGCAGCAGCAGGGGGTGCAATCTGATTGTGAGCGGAGCGAACATCGGCACAGACCTTTCAGAGGGGATTTATCCTCTTGAGAAGGATGAAGCAAAGTCAAAACAGACTCGAAGTTTTGCCACCACTACCCTCGGCTACAAAATAGTCAACCCTCACGGAAGCCGCAGCGGAGAGTTCAGATGGACTCTGGGCGAAAAGCGTGGCGAAAAAGGAAGCATCTACAATCGTCCTAACGACAGAATCTACTGCGTGGAGTCACCTGATGGAATCGCCCCTGCAGACGCCTCCGGAAAGACATTCCTTCGCTACAGCGACACCGGAATTTCCGCCGGAGTGGCATACGAGGGAAAGGGCTACAGATGCGTAAGCCTTGGTTTTCCGCTTGAGACCGTAAAAGACTCTAAAGAAATGGAGTCAATCGTTGAGTATTGTCTGAACTTTTTCAAACAATAAGACAAGGCGCACGGCTAAAAAATCGCTCATTGAGCTCCGATATAGTCAAAGTACTCTTACAAGGGCACCAAATATACTAAGTTATGACAGACAGGGAAAAGGAAATAATCGAACTCATCCACTCAGAGGTGAAACCGGCGCTTGGCTGCACTGAGCCCATCGCAGTGGCTCTTGCCACGGCAAAAGCTTGCGAAGTGATGCGTGAAAGGCTCTCTTGCGAGGGCGGTGGAAACGAGAACAAGGCGCAGAACGTTGCCTCAGAGGGAGAGTTTGCACAGATGGTTGCCGGTTACGATTCGGTCTGCATCGAGATTCACGTGAGCGGGAACATACTCAAGAATGGGATGGGAGTCGGGATTCCCGGGACAGGAATGGTGGGTCTGCACATCGCTGCAGCGCTCGGAGCCGTGTGCGGAAAGTCAGAATATGGACTTGAAGTACTCCACGACCTTTGTCCCGAGGCTGTCAAGAAAGCGAAAAATCTTGTTTCAAACGGGACAGTTAAAATTGTCCGGGCCAATACTCCCCACAAGCTTTACGTGAAGGCGGTAGTGAGTTTGAGCGGAGGAAAAGATTCCCACAGCGGCTGTGCGGTCATCAGGGACGACCACGACAGAATCGTCGAAACCTGGTTTGACTCCCGTCTTCTCTCCGGAAGCGAAGAAGGATGTTCAAAAAATGATTGCGAGAGCGCGCCTTCCGCCGCAAAAGAAGGCTGCTCTGTCAGCATAAAAGAGATATATGAGTTTGCAACTTCCATCCCGTTTGAGAATATAAGTTTCATCCTGGATTCACGCAAGCTGAATCTCGCTCTAGCCAAAGAGGGCCTGCAGGGGGACTATGGCCTCAGAGTAGGCAAAACGCTCTCTGACGAGCGGTTCGCGCCGGTTTATGGCAAGGACTTTCTCTGCTACGCTATGTCCCTTACAGCCGCCGCCTCCGATGCCCGTATGGCCGGATGCACGCTCCCGGCAATGAGCAATTCCGGAAGCGGCAATCAGGGTATCACCGTGACGATGCCGGTGATTGCTTTCGCGGAGCATTATGGAGTGAGCGAAGAGCGCCTTGCTAGAGCGCTTATAATAAGCCACCTCACCGCCATCCACATCAAGTCCTACCTGGGCAAACTCTCGGCCCTCTGCGGCTGCGTGATTGCCTCCACCGGAGCTTCCTGCGGTCTGGTGTACCTCAAAGGAGGCGGCTACCCCGAGATGTGCCACGCAATCAAGAATATGATAGGAAACATCACCGGAATGGTCTGCGATGGGGCGAAGTCCGGTTGCGCGATGAAAGTGGCCTCAGGAGTTGCCTGCGCAGTTCAGTCGGCTGTTCTCGCCCTTGACGGGGTCTGCATCTCGTCTTACGAGGGAATAATTGAGGACGACATAGAAAAAACCATCCGCAATCTCGGCCGCATCGGTTCAGTCGGGATGCAGACGACGGACGACCTTATCCTTGACATTATGTCAAATAAAGATTAGAACAAGGTAGGTTGACTTTCATCCAGGACGCTGATGACTCTCATCAGGACGGATTCACGGAAGAGTGCGGACCGGGAGCGGACCGGGAATTTCTTGCAATAGAGGTTTATCGCGGCGAGTTCATTGTCATTAAGATAGATGACCTGACGATGTGAACGGTGGCTCTCCGCGCGACGTCCAAGGGACAACTCCCCCGTGGAAGCATTCGCAGAGGCGCCAGCCTTTTTGGATTTTCTCTTTTTCTTTGCCATAGCAAACTCGCTTTTGAACCGACGCCAAATTTAGGTATAAATAAGCATAAATACAAAAAGAGCGGCCAGACGGTCGCTCTTTTTGTTTATAATGGGTTAAACCCTAATTGACTAGAATTTATACCTTACGCCAAGGCAGATAGCACCTGCGTAAAGACCGCCAGTGTAGTAATTTACTTCAGAGCTAGATGTTCTCACTCCGTCAACTGTTGTAGCTGCCCATCTGAAAC
>CAVJRU010000061.1:0-12559 GCA_963652025.1 bacterium | reverse complement strand
AGAGCACGTGATTTGTAATCTCGGGGTCGTGGGTTCGACTCCCTCCATCGGCTCAAAAGTTTTTTGAAGTTTATTTTTGAGATGAATGCGAGGCGGACGAGTGAGGAGGGAGTTATCTGGAGATAATGACCGACGATGTGAAGTCCAACAAAGCAGTCGCTCAAAAGAAACGAAAAATGGGAGAATACCAGAGTGGCCAAATGGGGCAGACTGTAAATCTGCTGGTTTATACCTTCGGTGGTTCGAATCCATCTTCTCCCACAAAGGAGAGTCTGAAAGGGCTCTTTTTTAGTCAAAAGCGGAAGTAGCTCAGTTGGTAGAGCATTAGCCTTCCAAGCTAAGGGTCGCGGGTTCGAACCTCGTCTTCCGCTCAAAACTACGCCAGTGTAGCTCAGGGGTAGAGCGCTTCCTTGGTAAGGAAGAGGTCGAGAGTTCAATTCTCTCCACCGGCTCTGATTTTTTTGTGTATACTGCTTCGTATACATCGTGAATACGGAGTGGATTTTTATTTGTATATAACTTTTCAAAACATACAAGTATGGCAAAGGAAACTTTTAAAAGAGACAAACCCCACGTTAACATCGGTACGATCGGCCATGTTGACCACGGTAAGACCACTTTGACTGCAGCCATTACGACTGTACTCGCTAAGAAGGGTCTTTCAGAGCTTCGCTCATTCGACTCAATCGACAATGCTCCTGAGGAGAAAGAGCGTGGTATTACAATTAACACCGCTCACGTTGAGTATCAGACAGCAACCCGTCACTACGCACACGTAGACTGCCCGGGCCACGCTGACTATGTGAAGAACATGGTAACTGGTGCAGCTCAGATGGATGGCGCAATCCTCGTAGTAGCAGCAACCGATGGTCCTATGCCTCAGACTCGTGAGCACATCCTTCTCGCACGTCAGGTGAACGTTCCTAAGATCGTCGTTTTCATGAACAAGGTTGACCTTGTTGACGACCCTGAGATGCTTGACCTCGTTGAGATGGAAATCCGTGACCTCCTTTCATTCTACGGTTTCGACGGCGACAACGCTCCGGTTATCCGTGGATCTGCACTCGGTGCACTTAACGGTGACCCTCAGTTCGAGGAGAAGGTTATGGAACTTATGGATGCAGTTGACACTTACATTCCTATCCCTCCGCGTGACAATGAGAAACCGTTCCTTATGCCTATCGAGGACATCTTCTCAATCACTGGCCGTGGTACTGTAGCAACTGGTCGTATCGAGACCGGAGTTGTTCACACTGGCGACGAGGTTGAAATCGTAGGTCTTGGTGAAGAGCCTAAGAAGACTGTCATCACAGGTGTCGAGATGTTCCGCAAGATCCTTGATGAGGGTGAGGCTGGTGATAACGTAGGTCTTCTCCTCCGCGGTATCGACAAGAAGGAAATCAAGAGAGGTCAGGTACTTGCTAAGCCAGGTACAATTCATCCTCACGAGAAATTCCAGGCTGAGATTTATGTATTGAAGAAAGACGAGGGTGGTCGTCACACTCCTTTCCACAATCACTATCGTCCTCAGTTCTTCCTCCGTACGCTTGACATTACCGGAGAGATCACTCTTCCAGACGGCGTAGAGGTTGTAATGCCTGGTGATAACGTCACAATCAATGTTGACCTCATCTACCCAGTTGCAATCAACGTAGGTCTCCGTTTCGCAATCCGCGAGGGTGGACGTACAGTCGGTGCAGGTCAGATTACAAAGGTTCTTGACTAATTCACACTCTTACAAGATGGGGGCTGCCTCGGGTAGCACCCATCTTTTCACAGGGGAATAGAACAAGGGTAGTTCAGCGGTCTCCAAAACCGTCGATGTGGGTTCGAATCCTGCTTCCCCTGCCAATATCAAAGGTTACGATTTGATAATGTTTAACAGGCACTGCCAAAAGCTTCCACCCGGCACTGCCCATTAAATGTAAAGATGAGAAAAATCATTAACTACTTCAAAGAGTCGTACTATGAATTGACCAAGAAGGTCACTTGGCCGACTTGGGCGAAGTTGCAGAGTTCCGCTGTCCTTGTGATGGTGGCATCTGTCATTCTTGCCGTCGTCATACTCGCAATGGACACCGCTTTCCAGTTTCTGATGAAAGCCATCTACACACTTTAGTTTTCAGTTTCACACATTATGGGCGAAAATTCTAAAAAGTGGTATGTCCTTAGGACCGCTGGCGGAAAAGAGAAGAAGGCCAAAGAATATCTTGAGAAAGAAATCGAGAGATTCGGCCAGAAAGATTTCGTCAACCAGGTTCTTGTCCCGACCGAAAAAGTGTATAAAATCCGTGACGGAAAGAGGGTCTGCACAGAAAGACTCTATTTCCCGGGTTATGTGCTTATTGAGGCCGAACTTACTCCTGAACTCCAGTACATCATCCGCAACGACGTTCCTCATATGTCAGGATTCCTGACTGAAAAGAGGGAGGTTAGGCACGAAGGTGGCAAGATTCAGGAGGAAAGACTTCCGATTCCTCTTCGTGACGATGAGGTAAGAAGGCTCCTGGGCGAACAGGACGAGAAGGCTTCTACCGAGGCTGAGACTGTCGTTGACTACGTCGTTGGAGATGCAGTCAAGATTACTGACGGCCCATTCAGCGGCTTCGACGGAACTGTCGAGGAGATTGTCGAGGACAGAAGCAAACTCAAAGTTATGGTTATGATTTTCGGCAGGAAGACCCTGCTCGAGCTCAGTTTTACTCAAGTAACAAAAGAATAATCAAAAATTATGGCAAAAGAAATTTCTGGATTCATTAAACTCCAGATCAAAGCCGGTGCTGCGAATCCGTCGCCTCCTGTTGGACCTGCTCTTGGTTCAAAGGGACTTAACATTATGGATTTCTGCAAGCAGTTCAATGCTCGCACTCAGCAGAGCGCAGGCAAAATCCTTCCAGTTGTAATTACTGTTTACAGCGACAAGTCTTTCTCTTTCGAGGTTAAGCAGCCGCCTGTAGCAATTCAGCTTAAGGAAGCAGCAGGCATCCAGACTGCATCTGCAGAGCCTAACAGAAAGAAAGTGGCAACCGTAACTTGGGATCAGGTAAAGACCATCGCCGAGACCAAGATGCCGGATTTGAATTGCTTCACCCTCAGGTCAGCAATGTCAATGGTGGCTGGTACCGCAAGAAGTATGGGTATTAAGGTAGAAGGCGGCGAGAAGCCGGAAGGTGTTAAATAATTACAGGCTATGAGTAAACTTACAAAAAACCAGAAAGTGGTTACGGCCAAAGTAGATAAGGCCAAGACGTATCAGCTTGCTGAAGCTTGTGAGCTTGTGAAGGAAGTTACCTTCACCAAATTTGACGCTTCTGTAGAGCTTCACGCAAAACTCGGAGTTGACCCTCGCAAACCTAACCAGATGGTTCGTGGTGTCGTTACTCTCCCTTACGGAACCGGTAAGACTGTCCGTGTCCTTGTACTCTGCACTCCTGA
Source organism: bacterium (assembly GCA_963652025.1). Taxonomy (GTDB): domain Bacteria; phylum Bacteroidota; class Bacteroidia; order Bacteroidales; family UBA932; genus Cryptobacteroides. The sequence continues at coordinate 9,124 of CAVJRU010000061.1, read as the reverse complement.
CAAGGAGAACGAGGCAAAAGAGGCCGGCGCAGACTATGTAGGTCTTGACGAGTACATCGAGAAGATCAAAGGTGGTTGGACTGACGTTGACGTCATCATCTGTACTCCTTCTGTTATGGCTAAGGTCGGTATCATCGGCCGTATCCTCGGACCTCGCGGACTTATGCCTAACCCTAAGACCGGTACTGTGACGATGGAAATCGGCAAGGCCGTCAAGGAAGTGAAGGCAGGTAAGATTGACTTCAAGGTTGACAAGACCGGTATCATTCACACCGCCATCGGAAAAGTTTCCTTCTCAGCAGAGCAGATTTGCGCTAACGCTTCAGAGGTGATCAACACCATCCTCAAGCTTAAGCCTTCAACTCTCAAAGGAACATATTTCCAGTCTCTTTCCATCTGCTCTACTATGAGCCCTGGAATCTACGTAGATATTAAATCACTCGCTAGCGCTGAATAAAGGAGATTACAATTATGAGAAAGGAAGTTAAAGTTGAAGTAATCAACGCGATTTCAGCGCAGCTCAAGGAGACCCCTAATTTCTATATTACCGACATCTCCGGGCTTAACGCGGAGCAGACTTCAAAGCTCCGTCGCGAATGTTTTGAAAAGGATATCAAGCTTGCTGTAGTGAAGAATACTCTCTTCATCAAGGCAGCAGAGGCTTGCGGAGACGATGTAAAGGAGCTCTATCCGGCTCTCGAAGGTCCTACCGCAATTATGTTCACAACCACGCCTAACGCTCCTGCAAAGCTCATCAAGAAGCTTCAGGATGAAGGCGCTGAGAAGCCTGCTCTCAAGGGCGCATTCGTTCAGGAATGTGCATTCCTCGGAGCAAACAAGCTCGACGAACTTTGCAACATCAAGTCTAAGGAAGAACTCATCGGTGACATCATCGCTCTTCTCCAGGCACCTGCTCGCAACGTCATCTCTGCTCTGCAGAATGCAAGCGGCAACACTGTTGCAGGCCTCGTAAAGGCAATCCAGGAAAAGAAAGAAAACGAATAAAAATTATTAACTATTTTAAATATTAACTAATTATGGCAGACATTAAAGCACTCGCAGAGGAGTTGGTAAACCTCACTGTGAAAGATGTTCAGGAACTTGCAAACGTTCTTAAGGAAGAGTATGGTATCGAGCCAGCAGCTGCAGCAGTTGCAGTAGCAGCAGGCCCTGTAGCAGGCGGCGAAGCAGCTCCTGCAGAGCAGACCGAGTTTGACGTAGTGCTCAAGAGCGCTGGTCAGGCTAAACTTAACGTCATCAAGGTTGTTCGCGAGAAGACCGGTCTCGGACTTAAAGAGGCTAAGGAACTCGTAGACAAGGCTCCTACACCAATCAAGGAGAAGGCATCTAAGGCAGAGGCTGACGAACTCAAAGCTGCCCTTGAAGAGGCAGGCGCTGAAGTTGAAGTTAAATAACTTCGCCCCGCTTCCCCAAAAGGGAACAATCTCAGGTTTAGGGTCCAAGTAGACCCTAAACCTTTTTGTCGTATTTATGTTTTACATAATATCATAAGGGCAGAAGATGTCACAAAAGTCTAAAAATCAGCGAATTTCCTTCGCAACATCAAAGATTCTTCTCGAATACCCTGACCTTCTCGAGGTGCAGTTGAAGTCCTTCCAGGATTTCTTCCAGCTCGAAACTACCCCTGAGAATAGGAAGAATGAAGGTCTGTATCAGGTATTTCAGGAGATTTTCCCGATCGAAGACACGCGCAACAACTATAAGCTCGAGTTCATCGACTACTTCATAGACCCGCCACAGTTCTCGATCGATGAGTGTCTGGAGAGAGGATATACTTACTGCGTTCCTCTGAAGGCAAAACTCCGCCTTTCCTGCAGCGACCCTGAGCACGAAGACTTCGATACGAAGGTTCAGGATGTGTACCTCGGAAATATCCCGTATATGACTCCGGGCGGCACGTTCGTCATCAACGGCTCAGAGCGCATCATCGTGTCGCAGCTCCACCGCTCGCCGGGCGTATTCTTCGGATCAAGCATCCACGCCAACGGCACAAAACTCTATTCTGCCAGAATTATCCCGTTCAAGGGTTCTTGGATAGAGTTCGCGACTGACATCAACAATGTGATGTATGCCTACATCGACCGAAAGAAAAAACTTCCTGTCACCACTCTTCTCCGTTCAATCGGATTTGACAGTGACGAGGAAATTCTCGATATTTTCGGCCTTGCTGACGAGATTGAGGTAACTCCTGAGAACCTTGAGAAGTTCCAGGGACGCAAGCTCGCGGGCAAGGTAGTTAAGACGCATATCGACTATCTCGTAGAGGAAGATACCGGTGAAACCGTTCCTATCGAGAGGCCTGAAGTAATTCTTAATCGTGGCGAGATTCTCGGTCCTGACGCTATCGAAAAGTTGAAGGACACTGACGTGAAGACCATCCTTCTCCAGAAGGAGGACGCCAATGTGAACGAGTATGCCATCATCTTCAACACTCTCCAGAAAGATACCACAAATACGGAGACCGAAGCTGTCACTTACATCTACAAACAGCTCCGCAATTCAGAACCACCTGATGAGGCAACCGCAAGGGATGTCATCGACAAGTTGTTCTTCTCCGACAAGAGGTATGACCTCGGAGACGTGGGAAGATATCGTCTCAACAAGAAGCTTAATCTCAATATTGACGAGAACACCCGTGTCCTCACCAATACCGACATCATCGAGATTATCAAATATCTCATCCAGCTCATCAACTCCAAGGCAGTTGTGGATGATATCGACCACTTGAGCAACCGTCGTATCAGGACCGTGGGCGAGCAGCTTGCGAACCAGTTCAACGTCGGACTCTCAAGAATGGCACGTACCATCCGTGAGAGGATGAATGTAAGGGACAGCGAGCAGTTCGCTCCTACCGACCTTATCAACGCGAAGACCCTTTCTTCAGTCATCAACACATTCTTCGGAACGAGCCAGCTCTCCCAGTTTATGGACCAGACCAACCCGCTTTCCGAGATGACTCACAAGAGACGTCTTTCAGCACTCGGCCCGGGAGGTCTTTCCAGGGACAGGGCAGGATTCGAGGTCAGGGACGTGCACTACACCCACTACGGTCGTCTGTGCCCTATCGAGACTCCTGAGGGTCCGAACATCGGTCTTATCTCATCTCTGTGCGTTTACGCCCGCATCAACAACCTCGGATTCATCGAGACTCCGTACCGTAAGGTTGAAAACGGAAAGGTGGATTTGAGCAGCAGCGGATGGCAGTATATGAGCGCTGAGGAAGAGGAGAACCAGATGGTGTCCCTCGCCAACGTGAAGATGGACGACAACGGAAACATCCTTGAAGACAGGATTCTCTGCCGTTACGGAGCCGACTTCCCTGTAGTAACCAAAGACGAGGTTAACTATATGGACGTTGCCCCTAACCAGATCGCTTCAGTCGCTGCATCCCTCATTCCGTTCCTCGAGCACGATGATGCCCACCGTGCACTTATGGGTGCGAACATGATGAGGCAGGCAGTTCCGCTTCTCAGCCCGGAGGCTCCTATCGTAGGAACCGGCCTTGAGGAAAGGGTCTGCCTCGATTCCAGGACTCAGGTCATCGCAGAGCGCAAGGGTGAGGTCGTATATGTTGACGCTAAAGAAATTCACGTCAAGTACGAAAGGACTGACGACGAGAGGTTCGTAAGCTTCAACGACGATGTGACTGTATACCAGCTCCCAATCTACCGCAGGACCAACCAGAGTACTACAATTCTCCTCAAACCTATCGTCCGCAAGGGAGACAAGGTTGAGAAGGGTCAGGTTCTCACAGAAGGTTATGCAACCCAGGACGGCGAGCTCGCACTCGGACGTAACCTCAAAGTGGCGTTTATGCCTTGGAAGGGTTACAACTACGAGGATGCTATCGTGCTCTCCGAGAGGATGATTCGTTGGGATATCCTCACTTCCATCCACGTGGAGGAGTATCTCCTTGAGGTGCGTGACACCAAGAGGGGAGTGGAGGAGCTCACATCCGACATTCCTAACGTCAGCGAGGACGCAACCCGCAACCTCGACGAGAACGGTATCATCAGGGTCGGTGCCCACATCGAACCGGGTGACATTATGATAGGAAAAATCACTCCTAAGGGCGAGAGCGACCCTTCACCGGAGGAAAAACTTCTCCGCGCAATTTTCGGCGACAAGGCCGGCGACGTGAAGGATGCTTCCCTTAAGGCCAACCCTTCACTTGACGGAACCATCATCAAGACCGCCCTCTACGCCAAGGCCGGAAACACAACCGGCAACAAGCGTCAGGCAAAGGCAGACCAGAAGGTCAAGATCGAGAAGGCGGAAGAGGAGTTCAATGTCAAGGCAGAGGCTCTTCGCGCAAGATTCCTCGACAAACTTCTTGTTCTTGTTGAAGGAAAGAAGAGTGCCGGAATCAGCGACCTCTACGGTGTTGAAATCATCCCTAAGGGTGAGACCATCAAGGCTTCAACCCTCCGTGACCTCGACTACGAGAATATCAATACTCAGAAATGGACCTCAGAGAAGAACACCAACCTTCTTGTCAAGGAACTCATCAACAATTACTGCATCGCCTTCAAGGAAGAGGCAGCAAGGGCGAAGAGGGAAATCGACAGAATCAAGGTCGGTGACGAACTGAGCAATGGAGTGCTTCAGGTTGCGAAGGTTTACGTCGCAAGGAAGAGGAAGATCAGAGTCGGTGATAAGATGGCCGGCCGCCACGGTAACAAAGGTATCGTAGCGAAGGTCGTACGTGACGAGGATATGCCGTTCCTTGAGGATGGTACCCCTGTCGACATCGTGCTCAACCCGCTTGGTGTGCCTTCCCGTATGAACCTCGGTCAGATTTATGAGACCGTGCTCGGATGGGCAGGCGACATCCTCGGACTCAAGTTCTCCACCCCGATCTTTGACGGTGCATCCCTTGAGGACATCTGCGCATACACCGATAAGGCAGGTCTTCCGCGCTACGGCAAGACATATCTCCGTGACGGTGGCACAGGTGACTGGTTCGACCAGCCTGCAACAGTCGGTGTCATCTATATGATCAAACTGGGTCATATGGTTGACGACAAGATGCACGCAAGGTCCATCGGTCCTTACTCACTCATCACTCAGCAGCCTCTCGGCGGTAAAGCACAGTTCGGAGGTCAGAGATTTGGTGAGATGGAGGTTTGGGCGCTCGAGGCATTCGGCGCATCCAACGTTCTCCAGGAGATTCTTACAGTCAAATCCGATGACGTCACAGGACGTTCAAAGACTTACGAGGCAATCGTCAAGGGCGACTTGATGCCGACTCCGGGTATTCCGGAATCCCTCAATGTCCTTCTCCACGAGCTTCGCGGTCTGGGTCTCAAGGTGACATTGGATTAATTACGGACAATTTGAAATTTTAGAAATATGCCGACTTTTAATAAAGATAACAAGGTTAAAAGCAATTTCGAAAGAATCAGCATATCGCTCGCTTCCCCGGAGGACATCAAAGAGAGGTCTTCCGGAGAGGTCTTGAAGCCGGAGACGGTGAACTACAGGACCTACAAGCCTGAGCGCGACGGCCTTTTCTGTGAGAAGATCTTCGGTCCGACGAAGGATTACGAGTGCCATTGCGGTAAGTATAAGAGAATCAAATACCGCGGAATTGTCTGCGACCGTTGCGGCGTTGAAGTGACAGAGAAGAAGGTGAGAAGGGAAAGGATGGGTCATATTGAACTCACCGTTCCTGTTGCCCACATCTGGTACTTCAAGTCAGCTCCGAACAAAATTGCGGCTCTTACCGGCATCCCTTCAAAGAAACTCGAGTCAGTCATCTATTATGAGAAATATATCGTGACTGCTCCGGGCGAGACCGGTCTTAAGAAACTTGACCTTCTTTCAGAGGACGAGTATCTTGAGATTCTTTCCCAGTTCCCTGACAACCAGAACCTTCCGGACGACGATCCGGCTAAGTTCCGTGCAGGAATGGGAGCGGAGTCAATCTACGAACTCCTCAAGGAAATCGACATTGATGCCCTTGCAGCAGAGCTTCGCTCAAAGATTGCTACCGAGACTTCCCAGCAGAGGAAAGCTGAGGCCCTCAAGAGGCTTGCAATCGTAAAGTGGTTCCAGGAGTCCAAAGGAATCAACCGTCCTGAATGGATGATTCTCAAGGTTATTCCTGTCATCCCGCCTGACCTCCGTCCGCTCGTTCCGCTTGACGGTGGAAGGTTCGCAACCTCAGACCTCAATGACCTCTACCGCAGGGTTATCATACGTAACAACCGTCTTAAGAGGCTCATCGAGATCAAGGCTCCGGAAGTCATCCTCCGCAACGAGAAGCGTATGCTTCAGGAGGCTGTTGACTCCCTCTTCGACAACTCGAAGAAGTCAAATGCAGTGAAGAGCGAGGCAAACCGCGCGCTCAAGTCACTCTCCGACAGCCTCAAGGGTAAGCAGGGACGTTTCCGTCAGAACCTCCTCGGTAAGAGGGTTGACTACTCTGCACGTTCAGTCATCGTCGTAGGACCTGAGCTGAAGATGCACGAGTGCGGTCTTCCTAAACTTATGGCTGCGGAACTTTACAAGCCGTTCATCATCAGGAAACTGATTGAGAGGGGTATCGTGAAGACCGTCAAGTCTGCAAAGAAAATCGTGGACAGGAAAGATCCTGTCATCTGGGATATCCTCGAGAACGTGATGAAAGGTCATCCGGTTCTTCTCAACCGTGCCCCTACACTTCACCGACTCGGTATTCAGGCCTTCCAGCCTAAGATGATCGAGGGTAAGGCAATCCAGCTCCATCCGCTCGCCTGCACGGCGTTCAACGCCGACTTCGACGGTGACCAGATGGCGGTTCACCTTCCGCTTGGAAACGCTGCCGTTATGGAGGCTCAGCTCCTTATGCTCGGTTCGCACAACATCTTGAACCCTGCAAACGGAACCCCTATCACCGTGCCTTCACAGGATATGGTGCTCGGACTCTACTACATCACCAAACTCCGTCCGGGAGCAAAGGGTGAGGGTCTGAAGTTCTATGGCCCGGAGGAGGTTATCATCGCCTACAACGAAAAAGCGATTGACGTTCACGCGAAGGTTCAGGTAAGGCTTCCTAAGGACAAGATGGACCTTTCAAAGGGAACTGAGATGGTGGAGACTTCCGCAGGAAGAATCATCGTCAACCAGTTCGTTCCTGACGAGGTTCCATACGTTAACGAAGTCCTCGGAAAGAAGTCCCTCAGAAAGATTATCTCAGTTGTAATCAAGAATACAAGCATTTCACGTACGGCTCAGTTCCTTGACGACATCAAGAACCTGGGTTATCGCAAGGCGTTCGAGGGAGGTCTTTCATTCAACCTCGGCGACGTGATCATCCCTGCGGAGAAGACCAAGATTATCGAGGACGGCTACAAGACCGTCGAGGAAATCAAGTCCAACTTCCAGATGGGTTTCATCACCAACAACGAGCGTTACAACAAGGTCATCGACCTCTGGTCCGGCATCGACACCAAGATCACCAAGATCGTCGAGCAGCAGATTTCCGCTGACCAGCAGGGCTTCAACCCTGTCTATATGATGCTTGACTCAGGAGCCCGTGGTTCAACACAGCAGATCAAGCAGCTCTGCGGTATGCGTGGACTTATGGCAAAGCCTCAGAAGGCCGGAGCGGCAGGAGCCGAGATTATCGAGAACCCTGTCACCACCAACCTTAAGGAGGGTATGTCAGTGCTCGAGTACTTCATCTCTACCCACGGTGCACGTAAGGGTCTGTCCGATACCGCACTTAAGACTGCCGATGCAGGTTACCTGACAAGGCGTCTTGTGGACGTGTCACACGACGTGATCATCAACGAGGAGGACTGCGGCACGCTCCGCGGACTCATCGCAACCGCCATCAAGAGCAAGGATGAGGTCGTAGAGTCTCTCGGAGAGAGGATTCTCGGTCGTACTTCAGTGCACGACGTGTTCAACCCGCTTACCGGAGAACTTATCGTTCCGGCCGGCGAGCAGATCACCGAAGACATCGCATCTCTCATCGAGAGCCTTCCTATCGAGCAGGTTGAAATCCGTTCAGTGCTTACCTGCGAGTCCCGCAAGGGTGTCTGCGCGAAGTGCTACGGACGTAACCTCGCATCCAGCAGGATGGTTGAGAAGGGTGAGGTTGTCGGAGTCATCGCGGCACAGTCCATCGGTGAGCCTGGTACACAGCTTACCCTCCGTACATTCCACGTCGGAGGTACCGCATCCAGCGCCGCTGCAGACAGTTCCATCACTTCCAAATACAACGGAAAACTCGAATTCCAGGAGCTCAGGACCATTGAGCGTGTTCTGGACGGCGGAGAGAAGCAGGAGGTTGTTGTCAGCCGCACCACTGAACTTCGCATCATCGACGAGAACACCGGCATCACTTTCAGCCAGTACGACATTCCATACGGCTCAGTTCTCTACAAGAAGGACGGAGACAGCGTGCAGAAGGGTGACCTTATCTGCGAGTGGGACGCCTACAACGCAATCACCATCATCGAGACGGACGGAGTTGTTCATTTCGACGGCTTGGTTGAGGGTGAGAACTTCCGCGAGGAGGCTGCCGACGAGTACTCAATGAACCGCGACAAGGTCATCATCGAGGGCCGTGACAAGTCCAAGAACCCGAGCATCCTCATCACCGATGAGGCCGGCGAGATTAAGAAGCAGTACAACCTGCCTGTGGGCGCACACGTTATGATCAGCGAGGGCGACGCAGTGAAGGTCGGCGACATAATCATCAAGATTCCGCGCGCCATCGGTAAGGCAAACGATATCACCGGAGGTCTTCCTCGAGTTACCGAACTCTTCGAGGCCCGCAACCCGTCCAACCCTGCAATCGTATCCGAGATTAACGGTGAGGTCGTTATGGGTAAAGTCAAGAGGGGTAACCGTGAAATCATCGTCCGCAACAAATCAGGCATCGAGAAGCACTACCTCGTTCCTCTTACCAAGCAGATTATGGTTCAGGAGAACGACTACGTGAAGGCCGGAATGAGGCTTTCAGACGGCGCCGTTTCACCTACTGACCTTCTCCGCATCCTCGGCCCTATCAAGGTTCAGGAGTACATCGTGAACGAGATTCAGGAGGTTTACCGCCTGCAGGGTGTGAAGATCAACGACAAGCACTTCGAGATCATCGTCCGCCAGATGA
>CAVJRU010000060.1:0-13002 GCA_963652025.1 bacterium | reverse complement strand
TCGTCGCTGCTGAACTTGACATAGGCATCCTGCCCGGTGGAGTAGCAGGCCATCAGACGGTCGTCGGAGAGACGGTGCACACGGCCATACACAGCAGGATTCGGGGCTATCTGAACCGGATTTTCCCAGTCAACCCACGGCTGTCCCTCAATGTGGGCAGTCTGAGTGAAAGTGATGTCCTTGGTAGAGAGGCCCGAAACGATGGTGAGCGTCGCGGTGCGGGTGCGCCCGAAGGTGTTGTCGGAAGCGGTGAAACGGATTTCAGACTTTCCGGCCTCGCCCTTGGTGGGAGAGAAACTGAACCAGCTGGAGTTTTTGACGGATTTCGCTACCCACGGCTGGGTGGTTGTGAACTCATACACTCCCGGCGTGGTCTCGGAGTAGCCCTCGAGCGGGACGGAAACCGTCGTTGACTCCGCCGAAAAGGAGGAGGATGCAGTCGCCTGCTCCTTTTTGCAGGCGGAACAAAACGCGAGCGCGACAAGGGCTGAAGCGATATTGATTATGGTCTTATAATTCATAAATTTCTATTTAAAAAGAATTATATCGTCGATATACACATAGGCATAGTTACCACTTACGACGGTAGTTTTGTTCCAGGTGCAGGCAGGATAGACCTTGATTGTCCCGTCTCCGCTGAAACTCATATTATACTGGAAATTAATCCATTTAGGCTTGCAGATATAGCCCCACGGTTCGAAAGTCTTACCCGGGTTGTCGGGATCGTCGAGCCCGGCATCAGCGTCACCTTTTTTGATGGTAGAGAGAGTCTTGTATTCGTTGGAATAGTCAGACTCAAATGCCAGACAGATTGTACGCCGCGCGGTCGCGCTCAATTCCCCTTCATCTGAATCGAGACGGCCGGTCAGTTTGATGCCCTTGAACTGCGAGAGATCTATGCCGTGATTGTCGAAATATTCTTTGCGGAAGAGGAAACCGCCTCTTGTCTTATTTTTGCTATCAACGTGCCAGCAGAGAACCTTGCCGTGCCCGTCATTTTTGTAAGGACTGTCAACAACGGAAAGAGACTCTGTTTTTAGGTACGACGCGTTTGAATTGTGAATCTGAAACATCTCCGAGAACTTTCCGTCATTGAAATCGGCGAGATACTCGTCGTAAACTATGGTCCATTCCTTCTCCACGATCTCTCCCTTGGCGTTTAAGCCTTTGTACTTGACATAATAAGTTCCGAGCGAAGGAAGGATATAGGTAATTTCGTCGCTTTCTGAAACGAGGTCGTCGCCGATATACCATCTGTGGCTCGCTCCTGCTCCGCCGTACTGGATGTCGGCAGAGATGTTCACCGTGAATGTGAACGCCCTTTTGTAGTGCTCCTGGAAATCAATCTGCAGAGGCCTGTTTTCAGCCTTCACGGTGAAGGTCTTTGCGATGGAGCCCGCCGCATTGGTACCCACATAATCAATCCTGTGTACGTCTCCATCCACAGACACGTTCTTCGGGAGGTAGGTGTCGAAGTAGGCCTCGGTGCATTTCTCCTCTCCGTCGATTTTCCAGGAGTGCGTGACATTCTGTCCCTTGTCCACGATGGCATAAAGCTGAAGACGGCTCTCCTCTACACGGTTGATGGCGGTGGAATCGCCCACAGAAAGGTGAATTTCCAATTTGTCGTCAACGGTGACGGTGTAGCTGTGCTCGACAGAGCCCGAACCGTTGTAAGCCTTGAACGAAACGGTAAAAGTGCCCGGTTCATTGAAGGTGTAGGTGAGCTTGTCCGTAGAGGCCTCCAGAAGTCCGTTCACTCTCCACTCCTTGGTGAGTTTTTCTCCCTCGGTGAAATTTACGGAGAAAGTGTAGGAGTCGCCTACCGAGAGCGAGATGGTCTCGGGAACGTCGGAAGGGAACTCGGCTACCGGCGCCGCGTACTGAAGCGGCTGGACTTCAGCGGTTGTGCACTGCCAGAGACAGAGGGCAACGGCCGCGGCGACAAAAATATAACGTTTCATATCTTTAGTTTACTTTTTGGTCAAAAATTACTTGTAGTTCTCCTGATTCTCGTCCTGCCACTCGTTCACTCCGTCGCGTACGCGGTTGCGGAAGGTGAGGGTGTCGGTGGCGTGCCAAACTTTGCCCTCGGAGTCGGTGTACTTGTAGTTGAGGAACACCTTGCGGTCCTGAAGAAGACGGGCGCGGTTGTAGCTGCTCTCTCCGTCAGGCTCTACGGTGTAGGTTGCTCCGGGGACAGACTCGATTGCAACGGAGCCGTCCGGGGAGAGAGTAAGTTTCATCTGCGCAGCAGAGCCGTTGAGCTCTCCCGCCACAGCATTCGCCGTGAGGGAATGAGGGGAAACGGTAGTGAGCGTCCAGACTTTATTCGTGGACTGAGGAATCACGGTAGGGTAAGTCTGAGTCTTGCTGCCGTCTTCGAGTGTGGCCTTGCCGCCGTGATACCAGTTTCCGAAGAGCATATTCTCGTAGCGGACGCCGATGACGGTGGACTCGTAGCCGGCGATTATGTCAAGGCCGTTGCCGGAAGTAATCGTAAGCGGAACCACAAAATCCGGAACGAGGCTTGCTGAGCCTGCAAGATAGGCAGCTGAGTCCATCTGAACGGTAATTTTGCCAAGATGCGTATTCTTCTTTATCACAGTGACGCCGTCCTGTCCTCCATCATTTATGAGCGAATACTCCAAAGACGGAAGTGTTTTAAGAGCGGTAATCCCTCCAGTGAGCTCGTTAATGTAGCTGAGAGTATTCAACTTCATTGCAGAGAGTGCGTTCTCGTCAGCAAGAGCCTCGTCCACCGTGTAGTTAACGGTCCTGTCCTCGCCATTATTGATAATTCCGGCAAGAGCCACTCCGGTGGAGAACTTCATCCCCTCGCCGACTACCACCGTCCTCACATCCACATTGTTCGCGAAACCGACCCCCTGAGAAGTGGAGTCCTTGATGTAGCTGCCGTAGCAGGAGGTGAGCGCGAAAAGCGCGGCTAAAATTATAATTGCATTCTTTTTCATATTTCTGTTCTCCATATTTTACTGCCAGCTTTCCCAGCCCTCGTTCTGTACAAGGCCTTTTGTTTTGAGCATTTCCTTGTAAGGAATTGGCATATAGGCAGATCTGTAGACACGGGACTCAAAGGCCTCGGTGCCGTAGGTGAAAGTCTTGTCATCGTTAAGAGTAATCGTCGGCCTGTGGATCTCCTTGTTCAACTCGCCCAGAGTCGTGGACCAGCGTCTGATGTCGTAGAACCAGCAGCCCTCGAAGCAGGTTTCGATTCTGCGCTCGTTGCGAAGGAATTTGTCGAAAGCCTCGGTGCCGGCAAGAGAGATCTCGTCAAGATACGGGTCTTCGGTGAAGCCGTTTTTGCCGTCGTAGGTGTTTCGGCTGCGAAGGTATGCGATGGCTTCCTTGGCTGAAAGACCGTCAATTTTGGCATTAGGGCCGCCGACCTGATTCGCTGCCTCGGCAAAGGCGAGGACCATATGGGCCCAGCGGATGTGGAAATTGCTGCGCGGAGCCTTCGTAGTGGTGCTTTCCCTCCAGTCCACACCGCTGTAGACGAACTTCTTGATGTGGTAGTTGGTGCGGGAGTTTCGTGAAGAGACCTCGGCGGCATCTTTTCCGCCGTTGGCCCAGTTCTCGAAAGTATAGTCTCGCTTATCCTGATAGCCGGTTGTGATTTTTCTGCCGTTGTAGAAGATTACGCTGTAGAACCTCGGGTCGCGGTTTTCGTACGGATTCTGAGGGTCGTAGGCGAGGGTCGGAGACATTCCGAGAGGATAGCCGTCAGCCATACCGAAGGCATCCACGAGCTCCTGAGTGGCTCCCATTGTGCCGTTGCCCTGAAAATTGTACGGATAGAACATACGTTCCATAGCATCATTAGAGGTGTTGTAGTAGCCTGCGAAGATTATGCTCGGGCTGTTGGGGTCGGTCCAGTCAACGGCGTCCTTTATGTTGAATCCGCCGGAAACGCTGCCGTCAACATTGATTTTGAAGTCAATGACCTCCTTGGCGAACTTTGCCGCCTTTTCCCAGCGGGTCACATCGCCCTCGGGATTGAACCTCGGGCTCGCCCAGGTGAGACACACAAGAGCCTTGATTGCAGTCGCGGTCATTCCGTCCATTCTGCCGTAGTTTCTGGAGCCCAGCACGCGGAGGTCCTCAGTGTTGGTGACGAGGAAGTCCCTGTGGGCGGCGGGGAGGTAGGCGATGGCTGTGTCGCAGTCCTTGAGAATCTGCTCCACGCACTCGTCGTAGGTTGCGCGCGGGAACTCGATGTCTTTAATCTCGTCGGCGTCATAGTCCCAGATTCGAGTAGGTTCAAGAACGAGCGGAACTCCGAGAAGTTCCCCGGTGGTTGCGCGGCCGCCGAATTTCTTAAGCAGGTCCCAATAGAACCACGCTCTGAGCGCGTGAGCCTCGCCCCAGGTCTTGTTCTTGAAGAGTTCGTCAAGATGCTGGTCGGTCATATAGCGGACACTCAAGCCCTTTCTGTCCTTGATGAAGAGGTTCAGATTGTAGATGGCCTTGTAGTCACGGGTCCAGTAGGTGCTGAACAGGTCCTTGCTTGGGCGGGTAACTCCCACTGCAAAACGCGACATATCGGAAGTCGTGGAGGTCTCCGCCGCGTTGTCGGTGAGGCAGTCCAGATAGGCGCTCTCGTTGTCGTCGTAATTGGACGGAATGAAGTCGTAGCATTTGTTCACAAGTCCCTGCATCGTCGACTGATTTGACGTGACGTAGTCCGTGTCATAAATCTCGGTCGGATACGGTTCAAGGAAGGAGCAGGAGCAGGACAGGCCCAAAACCAGGAGTACAGATATTATATTGTTTCTTTTCATCGTCTTCGATTGATTTAGAACGTGAATTTAAAGCCTCCGACAAAGGTTCTCATCAAAGGATAGTTGGTGAGACCGGCATCGATGGACTCAGGGTCGAGATCCTTTATTTCAGAAAGGGTGAGGACGTTGTTCGCCCTGAGATAGACCCTCATTCCGCGGATGCCTCGGGTGATGTTGAGCCTGCGTACAGGGAGTTCATAACCGAGCTCTATTGTCTGAATCTTGAAATATCTGCCGTTCGCGAGCCAATATGAGGAGGTTACATAATTGTTGGTGACCTGATTGTAGGTAAGACGCGGAGTGGAAGGATCGGTGGCGTGCTCGAGGGTGTATTTGGTGTAGTTAGCGTCACCCCAGCCGTTGAAGTAGTATTTGTTGTTCATCAGAATGTCGCAGGAAGAGCGTCCGGTTCCGGTGACGAGGAGGTCGAAATCCCTGTACTTGAGGTTGAGAGTGATGCCGTAGTAGAGTGCGGAGTTGCTTTCGCCGATGAGGCACTGGTCAGAAGAGTCGACGTAGCCGTCTCCGTTCATATCCTGATACTTGAAGTCACCTGCCTGAAGCGAAGTGTCAAAAGACTGAGGAACTTCGAGAGTCTCCTCGTCGGTCTGGAACTGACCGATGTAGCGGTAACCCCAGATGGCTGTTGCGGATGTGCCGACGCGTGAACGGTAAGGCTCGCTGTAGTCAAGCTCGTCCACTCTGATTTTCTTTGAGAACCTACCGCACCCCCAGGCTCCGATGGAGTAGGAGAAGTCCTTCCCGATGTTGTCTTTCCATCCGAGGGAAACTTCATAGCCCTGGTAGGCGGTGTTGGCGTAGTTCATATAGTATGAAGCGTCGGAAACTCCGGTAACCGCCGGAATTACATTGGAGAGAGACGACACCGGACCGTAGTTGAGGAAATTGTAGTAGGTGAGGGACGTTGAAAGTCTTTTCCCGAGGAAGAGGCCGTCAAGACCGATTGAGGCCTCAGGACGCTTCTGAAGGGTCAGATTCGGGTTCCCAAGTCTTGAGATGAGAGTGCGGTAAACCGCGTCGCTCTGAGTCGTACCGAACCAGGTAGGGCTGCTGAGATAAGGTCCGAAGAGGCTGCCGGAGTCATTGTTGGAATAATTGTCATACTCGTAGTTCGCTGAGAACTGGGAATCATAGTAGAGCAATCCCGCCTGGAAACGGAGTTTGAGAAAATCCATTCCGCTCACATCGCGAAGCCACTTCTCGTTGGACATAATCCAGCCAAGGCCCACTGTCGGAGAGTAAGTCCAGCAGTTATTGACAAGAGCGTAAGTGCCGTGCTCGTTCATCGTTGTGGAGATGATGTAACGGTCGTCATAGACATAGCTTGCGTTGAATCCGACGTTCATCTCACGCCTATGCTCGCGGACACCGGTCATAGAACGCTTTGTAATCATATAGTCAGCGCCGGCCGATACGGCGTGTTTTCCGAAGGTGCGGTCGTAGGAGAGTTTCTCCACGAGATACATCCTGTTGGAATAGAAGTCCATAAGTTTGGACTTGTTTGTGGTCTGAATGACGCTGTGGCTCGTGCTCTTGGAGAGAGTCGAGGTGACCTCGCCTGATACAGCGTCAGTCGTATTGGAGATTATGTAGGCTGCGTAGTCCTCCTTCGTTCCGAGACGGACGAAGTTGGTGGCGTCGTATGCAGCGTATGTCATCGATTTCAAACCTTTCGTTATGAACGAGAGGTCCACGTTCAGACGGAGATTCATAAGACCCTTTCTGGTGGTCTCGGTGTAGTGGCCGTTCTCGGTGATGTTTCCGATAGGGTTCTGTGTGTATTTCGCGGTGATTGCATACCACGGAGACTCAAGGTCCGGGTCGTTGTTGGCATAAATCGGGAACGACAGCGCCGGGATGGTGTTGACGTCGTTGAGGATGGTCGGGAACTCGACTCCGTTGGAACTTCCATAGCCATAGTGCGGAGAACGGCGTATTCCCATAGAGGAGATGATGCCGAACTGCGCAGTTATGTATTTATGAATATTGACATCAAGATTTGCGTTGATGTTCACCCTGTTGTAGTCGGCCGCGGAACCGAGTTTATACATATCGTCCTCACCTGCATAGCCGAGGTAGGCGTAATACTGCACCCTGTCGTTTCCACCGCCGGAATGGAAGCCGGCCTTGCGGTAGGACATAACGTTCTTGAGCATCATACTCTTGAAATCCACGTTAGGATGGGTGAGGCTGTAGGCGTCTTTCTTTTCATACTCCCGGATGTCGGCCTCGGTGTAAAGAGGAGCGAGACCGCTGTTAACCCTCGCGAGGTTGTTCAGACGCGCATAGTCAGCTCCGTCAACATATTCGGCCATCCTGTCCGCCACATTCACTCCGGCCTCGGCGAAGGCGTTCACATAACGGTTGTTGGCAACGCCTCTTTTGGTTTTGATGTTCACGATTCCGTTGGCTGCGGAGGCTCCGTAAAGGGTGCGCTCCATAACGTCGCGGATGATGGTGATGGACTCAATCTGCTGAGGATCCAGCGGGGTTTCATCAATTTCCACCGGGACATCGTCCACCATATACATAGGAGTACGGCCCCTGGAAGTGACTCCGACCCTGGTTTCGCCCTTGACGCTGACGCCGGGAGCACCGTTGTTCTCGGTGACGACCACGCCCTGTGCAATGGCAGTGAGGGCATTGCGAATGTCGGTTGAGGAGTATTTCTCAAGTTCTTCGCCCTTGATGATGATGGTGTTGCCCAGGGAATGGCGCTGGGAAATCTGCATATACGGCAGGTTCAATTTCTCGGAGTAAACCGCCTGTTTGTAGAGGGTGATTACCTTCGAGTCAGCCAATGCGGCAACAGAGGCATAGACTGGCTGGAACCCTTCCGCAATGATTGAGACCCTGTCGCGGGAATCGGCGGTGAAGCGGACATTGCCCTCCGGGTCGGTGGCCTCGTGCAAATTACCCTCTCCGACTGTGATTTCAGCGTAAGGGATAGCATTGCCGTCCACATCCAAAAGCCTTACTGCGACATTGACTGAGTTGTCCTGTTTTGTCTTGGACTTTTTTGACTGAGCGGAAGCATCAGACGCGGCTGCGAACATCACGACTGCGCTGCATAACAGCAACGAAGAGAAGAAACGGACTATATTTTTGTATTGTTTCATAAACTAATCGGATTTAATTGTGCTACCACTCCTGTTTAGGTGTATAGTTCTTCATCTTATTCAAATCTGACTGACGGAAGCGAATGTAGTACATACCGTCGTTCTTCCACACGATCTGCCTTCCGTCCTCAAGGGCAAACCTTTCGTAACGGAAACCTGTAGGGTAAACACTGGCGTCATAACCCGGGTTCAGTTTGGTAGCCCTCATTCCGTACAGCTTGCTGCGTCCGAGTTCCGGAGCATCCTTCCAACGGCGGATGTCAAGGTAGTAGTGGTTGCCCTCGAAGCAGAGTTCGATGGTCCTTTCGTTCTTGATGCGTGAGCGGTAGGTTTCCTCCTGAGCAAGGTATTCTGAACGGACATTAGGCATACCGGCACGATTTCTTATGACATTCAACGCCCCAACGGACGAGAGTGAAGCACCCGGAGCAGTGCCGTCGGCGCTGCCGGTGGCTTCAAAGGCGCATTCTGCATAGTTCAGATAGACCTCGGCGAGACGGATGACCGGGTCAACAATATAGATGAAATGGGAACTCGCATCCGCATAAGGCCCGCCCAAAGTTTTACACTCCCAGTAATAAGTTCTGGAGGAGTTATCTCTGGTCTTGTACTTCATCCAGTTCCCTCTATTGCCGTCCTCGTCAATATACATCGAAGCCGGTGTAGAAAAATCCGCCACTTTTTTCTGATTGTAAACCACGGAAAGATCCAGACGCGGGTCCCTTTTGACGTAAGGATTCTGCTCATAGTATGAACCGTTGTCGGTCGCTATCTGGCGCTGAGCCTCGGTATTGAGGGCATAGCCGTCGATGGTTTCAAACTTGTCCACGAAATTCTGGGTCGGGCATCGTCCTACGTTCTGATCCTGACTGTTTCCTTTACAGAAAACACCGGGAACGATTGACTGAAGAGTAGAGTGATTGTACCGATACTTGCCGTAAGCACGACTCCAAAGGTGCTCGTTGGTGTGTTCGGCGTCGTGGAAATTCTTTGTGATTTCAGAGAACGAGAGCAACTCATAGTTGTACTCAAGCGCAGTCTGAAGAGCGTTCCAGTTAGCTTCGGCCGCAGCTTCCCATCTTGTCTTGTCTCCACCCGGGTTATTCAGAGGACTCGCGGCATACATCAGAGCACGCCCCTTGAGGGCAAGAGCGGCGACACCGCTCGGTCTTGACTGATCTGAGGCCTGAAGCCTTCCGTCAGAGTCCCGGCGCATCTTCCCTGCCGCCTTGAAATGGTCGGCAGCTGCCTGGAAATCGTCCGCGACTTTAAGAAGGAACTCATATTCTCCCGGAGCAGAAAGATCCCACTCGTCATCGGCACCAAGCACCTTATCGACATAAGGCACGGCTCCGTAGTAACAGAATATGTCAAAATTGACGTACGCACGGATGAAATAAGCCTGAGCCAACATATCCTCTTTCTCGGTTTCAGTGGCGTCCTGAAGCATATCTATCTTCTCGATGGTCTTGTTGCAGATACGCATAATTTTCCAGGCATACACGAGTTTCCCGGACTCTTTGTCATCGGTGGTATTGTAGCCGAACTGAGTGATGGCCTGACTGCCGTCACCCATCTTAATTTTATGGGCAGGATTGTCACGGGCAGGGTCACAGATATCTGTCAAAGCATCCGTTGTAATCTTCCCGGAATTGAGGTTCCACAGCAGAGGCGAATATGGTCTTATCTTGGTTTGGGTTCCGCCATAGATAGCCGAAAAATACTTATTAAAGTTTTTGTATTTAGTGAATACCGCTTCTTCGTCAAGGTCCGAATCCGGAGATCTATCTAGATAAGAATTCAAACAGGATGAAGCGGACAAGGCTATGGCAAACAATGCCACTAAAGTCAAAAATCTGTATTTTGATGTAGTTTTCATCGTCAATCCGTTTAGAAGTTAAGCTGAAGGCCGAGTTTAATGGTTCTCATATGAGGATATGCCCCCTGTTTGAGAGTCTTGGACTCCGGGTCGCCCTCGAGGAGATCGGTAAAGGTGAGGAGATTGTTGCCGGTCACATAAACCTTGATGCCCTGCATTCCCGTCCTTTTCTTGAAGTTGCGGCCGCTCCAGGTGTAGCTGAGGCTGACGTCCTTGAGCCTTACATAGTCGGCTCTTCTCCAGGTCTTGCCGGGAATCGTTCCGGCCACATTGGTGGAATAGAGAGCTCCATAGTGAGGGGCGCTGTGAGTACCGGAAGGATTGGCTGGAGACCAGTAGTTGAGAGCGGATTTGTGGGTCACGTAATTATCCTCGAAGAAAGCGTACTCATAGACGCCGTCATAAGTCACATACTTGCCCGCATATCCCTGGAAGAGCATACTGAACTCCAGTCCTTTCCAGGAGAATCCGGTGTTGAATGCGAAGGAATACGGAGGATAGTATGAGCCTTCGATGAGTCCCTTGTCATCGCTGTTGATGGTTCCGTCGGCTGTGTAATCCAAGTACTTGTAGTCACCGACAACAACCTTGGAGATGCCGGAGGCGACCGGAAGGAAATTGGAGTGGATGTCGTCGATTGAAGTGAGGAAGCCTCCGTCGATAAGATATACTCCGGAAGTGTTCGCTCCGATTGGGGCTCCGATTGTACGCTGATGGTCAAGCATATAAGGAGCATCGTCCGCATAAACGACCCTGTTCTCGTTGAAGGAGAAGTTGCCTCCGATGTTGAACCTCCAGTCAGGGCCGAAATTCCTGCTGTAGTTCACTTCCACCTCGACTCCGTGCTTTTTGATGGCGCCTCGGTTCATTTCCTTGGAAGTGGTTCCGAGCCAAATCGGTGTCTGGTTATCCATCGAAATAAGCATTTTATCTCGGTATTCGTCAAACAGGTCCACGTTAAGTGTGAGGTCGTTGTTAAAGAAGCCCAACTCGAAGCCGAGGTCCATCTTGCGCGCCCTCTCCCATTGCGCAGACTCGTTGGCAGCACTATCCTCAACAATGTAACCATCTTTGGTGGAGTAGTTGCTGATGTAGAGCCAGCGGTTGTCGGCATAGTCGTTACCCACAAGACCTGCGGAAGCGCGAATTTTGAGTTTGCTGAGGTATGGCTTCAGAGGCTGCATAAACTTCTCGTTCGTGACAACCCAGCCGATTGCGCCCGAAGGGAAGAAACCGAAACGGTTGCTCGGGGCGAACCTCTCAGAACCTGTGTAGCCCATATTGAGTTCAAGGAGGTAGCGGTGCGCGTAGTCGTAGGTGGCGCGGGCAACGAGTGCCTCGTTATAATAAGGAAAGGCTGTGCCCTTGTCCTGTTCCTGACGGTTGAAAAGGAAGAGTCCCGTCACGGTGTGGTCTCCGAATGAGCGGTCGTAGTTGAGCGACAGGTCATAGTAGAGGTCAAGGTAATAGCCGCTCTGGAGGGTATTGCTTGCCGATGTGGTGAAGATAGGGTCGGAATACACATAAACTGACCCGTTCACTCTCTCCCACGGATTCTCTCCAGTACCGATTTTGTCGAAGTCGAGGGTGTAGCTCGGACGTGAAAGGCTGGAGGAGAGAGTCTCATATTTATAATAGGTACTCAATGAGACTTTTCCCTGGATGGAAAGACCAGGGGTGATAAAATCCAGCTTCTGGTCAAGGATGATGTCGGAGAATACCTTGGTTCCCGTGTACTGGGTGGAAATTCCGGACATCAACACATAGTAAGGATTGAAACAGTTGGCGTCTCCTCCCTTTTCCAGACGGTCCTCCCGCTTGTCAGGATAGTCCGTATCCGGAATAATGTCCATAAGACTCGCCGGGTAGTAGGCAGGGTAGCGGGCGGTACTGGCTCCAAAGATGGATTTCCAGGTCTTGCTTTCTTCATAAGCGCTCGAATCTGTCCTTATGTCAACGGTTCCTCCGAGTTTGAAAGAGAGTTTCGTGCTTTTTGTGAAGTTGAAATCCACATTGGTACGGAAGTTCAGACGGTTGTAGTTGAAGGAGGTGTTGACCTTGTCGTCGGACAGGCTGCGGAAGATTGAGCCTTCGTTGGTGTAGCCGACTGACGCGAAGTACTTGACGAACTTTGTTCCGCCGCTGATATTGAAGTTGGCGTTGGTCGTAGGGGCGAAAGACTTGCAGAGGAGGCTGAACCAGTCCACATCAGGGTAGCGGTAGGAGTTGACCGTGCTTGAAGGGTTGCGGTACTCGTTCAAGACAGCCTGAGATTTCATCTCGGTCCAGTTCTGGTCATTCTTTGACGCCGTATTGAAGAGCTGCATCGTGGTGTAGCTGTCAATGTGCGACGGAGTGTTGATAGGATTGGCAAAACCCTGGGAGACAGAAATCTTCATCTTAGGTTTGCCTTCCTTTCCGCTCTTGGTCGTGACGATGATTACGCCGTTCGCGCCCTTTGCTCCGAAGACCGCGGTTGCGGAGGCATCCTTGAGGACTGAGATGTTCTCGACCTCGTCCGGGTCGATGGATGCAAAGTCACGCTCCACGCCATCCACAAGCACCAAAGGGCTGTTGCTTCCGAAACTGGAGACGCCTCGGATGACGATTTCCGCGTCGCTGTTACCCGGCTGGCCGGAAGACTGCATCGTGGTGACGCCGGAGAGTTTACCGGAAAGGGCGTTGGTGATGTTGGAAATACCGGAATTGACGAGAGTCTCGCCTCCGACCTGAGAGATTGCTCCAACGACGCTTTCCTTTTTCTGCACGCCGTAACCCACGACGACGACGTCATCCAAAAGAATTGCGTCTTCGTGAAGAACAATGCTGTAGGTAGATGTGGACGCGCTCAGTGAGACATTCAAGGTCTCAAAACCGATGCTGGAAACTACGAGGCGTCCCTTCGCCGGGACCTTCATCGTGAATTTTCCGTCGATGTCGGTGATTGTACCGACTGTCTTCGTACCCTCGAGGAGAACGCTGGCGCCGATTACCGGAACTCCCTGAGAGTCAACGACGACTCCGGAAATGGTCCGCTGTCCGCCGGCATTTGTCTGGGCCGTAGAACTAAAACTTCCCAAAAGCAGCAAGAGACTTGCGAGTGTGCCCGTCAGCACATTGAATAAAGTTCGTTGCATTGTATTTTATAGGTTATTTCGCTAATGTTTCAAAAATCGTG
>CAVJRU010000059.1:0-13518 GCA_963652025.1 bacterium | reverse complement strand
GGCTGACAGATGCAGTGGTCCTCTTTGAAGCAGCATCTTCATCCGAAGGCGAGTAAAACTCCCCGCCCATAAGAAACAATCAAGAGGATGGCCCTGAAGTCAAATTCCGACTTCCCGGGCCATCCTCTTTTTCGCTTGGCGAAAGTCCCTTAGGCGCTGGTTCTATTAACGAGTCGAGTTCGCAGTTCTCAGAACCCGAAATACTCTTTGGCGTTACCGTAGCATATGCCTTTCACCATTTTGTGGATGAAAGGCATCTCGCTTTTCGGAAGTCGTCCCGAGGCGAGGTCTTCTCCGAGGACTGCGCAGAGAATGCGGCGGAAATACTCGTGACGCGGGTAGGAGAGGAAACTCCTTGAGTCGGTGAGCATCCCCACGAAACGGCTCAGAAGACCTAGCGAGGAGAGAGAATTGAGCTGCTTGCGCATCCCGTCCTCCTGGTCAAGAAACCACCACGCCGCCCCGTACTGCATCTTTCCTGGTGTCGTCCCGTCGTTGAATGTGCCCGCCATCGTGGCAAACACCTCTGTGTCCTTCGGGTTGAGGTTGTAAAGGATGGTTTTCGCGAGATGGTCTTCGTAGGCGAGGCGGCTGAAAAAGCGGTGTCCAGCTGCGGCTACCGGTTTGTCGTCAATCGCGTCAAATCCGGTGTCAGGACCCAGGGCCTCGAACATACGGCGGTTGTTATTACGGTTAGGCCCGACGTGGAACTGCTGAGTCCATCCGCTCTCGCAGTCCATCACAGCAAGGTCGAAGAGAACGGCGCTCTTGAACCGGGTGACTTCCTCCTCGGATAGCTGAATCCCGGAGAGGGCCTTGCGGAAAATCCTGTCAGCCTCCTCTCCTGGGCACTCGTCAGCATAGAATGTGTCCAGCCCGTGGTCTGAAAGGCGGCAGCCAAGGGCAGCAAAGACTTCGTGCCGCTTCCTTAGGGCATCCAGCAGGTCCTGATACCCGGTAATCTGCACTCCTGAAACTTCTGAAAGTTGAGAGATGTATTTTGAGTAGCTCCCCGGAGAGTCCACCCCCATCACCTTGTCCGGTCTCCAGGTCGGAAGCACCTTCACCCCGAACGGGTTGTCTGCAATCTTCTTGTGCCACTCCAGCGAGCCCACCGGGTCATCTGTAGTGCAGACCGTTTCCACATTGAACCGCCGCATCAGCGCCTGAGCGCAAAAATCCTCGCCCTCAAGAATCGTATTGCACTTGTCGAAGACCTCGCGGGCGTTAGCAGGAGAGAGTGTGTCAAAAATTCCGAAAACCCTCGCAAGTTCCAGATGGGTCCAGTGATAGAGAGGGTTACGCATAGTGTAGGGCACGGTCTCCGCCCATTTCTCGAATTTCTCCCAGCTTGAACGGTTTCCTGTTATGTAGTCCTCACTCACTCCGTTCCACCTCATCGCCCTCCACTTGTAGTGGTCACCCCCGAGCCAGACCTTGGCAATGTCGGCGAAACGATGATTCTCAGCTACTTCGCGCGGGGAGAGATGGCAGTGATAGTCAATAATCGGCTGATTTTCTGCGCTCTCGTGATAGAGTTCCCGGGCATATTCCGTCCCAAGAAGGAAATCGTCATTTATGAAGTTTTCCATATTTTCAATTTTTGATATTTTGTGCCTTTCACCCGGTTGGAGACTATATGAGCAGTGGACAAACCGAAAAAAGGAGACAACAGTCCTATAATGTTATAACCTTGTATTTAGGGACAAACGCCTTCATCAGGATCCAACCCACAAGGTACGCCACGGCGCAGATGCAGAACACAATGAAATACCCGGCAGGCTTACCCTCGAACCCGAGGAACTGAAGATTGGTTTCGCCCGCATAGACGAACAGCTCACCCGCGAATTTCTGCATAATCATCGAACTGATGCCTCCGGCCATACCTCCAATCCCCGTAACTGTCGCCACAACCTCCTTCGGGAACATATCGCTCACTGTTGTGTAGACATTCGCTGACCAGGATTGATGCGCCGCGCATCCTATACCTATTATGATTGCAGGAAACCACGGCGAAATTCTTCCGAGCGGCTGGGCCAGGAGCACCAGAAGAGGGATGAGAGCGAAAATGAGCATAGCCTTCATCCTTGCGGCATATGGGTCGAACGCATCTCCCTTTTTGAGCGCCTTGTTTATGAAGATGGTCGGGAGCTTACCTCCGAAGATGGAGAGCATTGTGATGGCATAAAGGGTGAAAATCAGCGCCATACCGAGCGGTTCCGTCGTCTTGATGCCGAACTGGGCGTTGAGGTAGGACGGAGTCCAGAAAAGGAAGAACCACCACACTCCGTCAGCCATAAATCGTCCGGCGATTACGGCCCAGGTCTGACGGTAGCTCAGCGCCTGCCAGATTCCGATTTTCTTTTTCGGCGTCTGCTGACTCTCTTCGGAAGAGGATTTTGAATTTGCTGCCTCAACATTCCCAGCCGCTTCCTGCGCCTCAATCCTTTTGTCCTGTTCAATGTACTCAAGCTCCGTCGCATTCACAAAGCGAGAGCGCTCCGGCTTGTCGTAGATAAGTACCCAGATTCCCATCCAAACGAAACCCAGCGCACCGATGATGATGAAAGCCATCTCCCATCCGCAGGCCTTCGCGATAAGCGGAATGCTTAGCGGTGCTACGAGCGCACCGATTGACGCACCAGCATTGAAGATGGATGTAGCGAACGCGCGGTCTTTCTTGGGAAAGTACTCGGCAGTGGCCTTAATCGCGGAAGGAAAATTCCCTGCCTCGCCAAGAGCAAGGACGCTCCGGGCCACAAGAAAGCAGTACATACTCACGGTGGAAACGAGCACTGCAGTGTCTCCGGTCGCACGGATAAGCTCTTCGGCGTTGCTAAGTCCCGTGATGCTCTCCGTCACCACCCCGCAAAGCGCGTGGAGGCACGCTCCCGCAGACCAGACTCCGATGGCCCAAAGATAGCCCTTCTTCGTTCCCATCCAGTCCACAAACCTTCCGGCAAAGAGCATACACACGGCGTAAATAATGGAGAATATGGAAGTTATGGTTCCGTAGTGGGATTCGTCCCAATGAAACTCCGGCTTTATGAATTCGTCCCAGGTGAGGGAAAGCACCTGTCGGTCAAGGTAATTTACCGCTGTGGCGAAGAAAAGCATCGCGCAAATCACCCAGCGGAAGTTGCTCATTTTCTCTGTTCTCATTATATGGTCGAATGTTTTCAATTACATCCCACAAATTTAGTAAAAAATATGCCATCCGTGCACGTGCACGGAAAAATGTTGACAAAAAAATCCAGAGCCACATTGCGGATAGAAATGTAATCCTTAATTTTGAACCTCCGTTGGTTTTGCAGGCTAAATATCGCCCGGACCGGCATTTGAAAACGAACTCGACTATGATACTTATCGCAGATTCAGGCTCGACCAAGACAGACTGGGCCGCTTTGACAGAGAGCGAAGGGTCGCTTTTTTGGAGCGGACCTGGCTATAATCCCAATTTTATCTCCCTTGACTCTTTCCGCTCTGGTGTGATGGAGAACTTGCCTTCGCGGATTGACCCGTCAGAGGTTGAGGCGGTGCACTTTTACGGTGCCGGAGTGGGCTCTCCCAAGGACCGGGATTCTCTTATTGAGGCACTTCGCTGTCTATTCCCTAAGGCAGAGGCCCTCTCCGCAGAGTCCGACCTTCTGGGCGCAGCAAGGTCGCTTCTCGGCTCCACCCCCGGCTTTGCCGCCATACTCGGGACGGGGATGAACACTTGTCTGTATGATGGCGAGAACATAACAATGAAAATCCCACCTCTCGGGTTCATTCTCGGGGATGAGGGGAGCGGCGCCTATATCGGTCGTATGCTGCTGAGAGATTATGCGCGGGGGAATATGCCTGCTGACGTATATGAAGAGGTGTCTCTTCTCGTGGGAAAAACAACCGGCGAAATAATTGCCGAGGTTTACCGAAAGCCATCCCCCAACCGCTACTGCGCCACTTTCGCAAAGTGGGTGGGGGAGCGGCGTCACGACTCGTCCTACTGCAATGCTCTTCTTAAAACAGCCTTCCGCGAATTCTTCCGTGGCGTCGTCTGTCTCTATCCTGATTATGCCGCCTATTCTCTTAATTGTGTAGGTTCGGTAGCTTATGCTTGTCAGGATATTCTTTCTGAGGTTGCTTCCGAGTTCGGAATGACCCTCGGGAAAGTTTTGAAATCTCCGATAGAAGGTCTGGTGAAATTTCATCATAATTTTTGAGGCTTGTACTTTTTTGCGCCTCTCTTTCTGCAATCTATTGTTTTCCCCCCCCCCCCCCCCCCGAAATACGCTCTCGGGCTTATTTTGACCCGCTGCGGATTTTTGGGGGCATTGTCGGAAAGTTGTGGAAATATTTGGAAGTATGGAAAAGGTTTCTTAAATTTGAGCGACATTTGACCGATGCGGTCATCTTCTAAAGAGGGGGGGGGTATGAAAACCAATGCAAAAAATATAGTTTTTGCGACTATGCTTTTTATAGGCACAGCCTGTCAAGGAAGTCTACAGAAGGAAGAAGATGTCACATTCTACAGCGGTGTTGTGATTAACGAAATCTCAGCTCACGCTCAGAGCGGTGGAGCTGTTTCCTGGGTCGAACTCCTAAACACTTCTTCAAAAAGTATTGATATTTCCGGAATAGGACTCTATCTTACGGATTCCCGTTCAAACGAAAGAAATCTTTACGTCGCCCCTGAAGGCAAAGTCCTCGCCTCCGGAGAAAGAATGATCGTTTCTACCGAAGACAAATCACTCTCGTCGGGCATATTCTCCAATGTTGATTTTAACTTGAAACTCGCCCTTAGCGGGTCGGGTAAAGCTATAGATGAATTCTCTCCTGTCTCAGCCTTTGGCGAAGTCCGTCCTCAGACCGCGAGAGGAAGCTATCAAAGAATCCCTGACGGCACCACCTCCTGGAGAAACCTCAGCTACTCATCTTCCGGAAGAGAAAATGCTCTCTTTGGCATTGACCAGACCAAAGGATTCGGCGTTTGGGTGTGGAGCAGTTATGTCGAGGATCTTCTTGCAGACGATTGCGCTGAGCTTAAAGAACTTAAAAATAACAGTATAGACCACATTTTTCTGAACTACGCGGCATTCACCAATTCAAAGAAGTCGCGTACCCTAACTTTCATTGCCAGGGCGGAGGAACTCGGAATGACTGTGCACGCGTGGACTCAGTGCTTTCATAATTCAAGCGGATGGATAAATCCGATTGACGACGATGAAAAGTGCTACAAAGACGATATATTCGAAAATATCGTGGCCGATGCAAAGACCTACATCGAAGACTACGGCGTGAAGGGTATCCACTTGGATTACATCCGTTTCCCGGGTACGGCTCCGAAGCACAACATCAACGGCGAAGTCAACAGCGTCGCTGCAGTTACACGCTGCTGCAGAGAAATCCGGGAACTGTGCGACAGCTACGATGAAGGTCTCATAACATCAGCCGCACTGATGCCTGACGAGATTGCCTCCGGCTACTATTACGGCCAGAACCGCACTCAGATGGGACAGTATCTTGACGTGTTTATCCCTATGATTTACCGCTACACCTATGGCTATAGCGACTCTGCCTGCCAGGACAAAGCAAACGCTTTTTCCGGCTACGGAGCAAGGTGCTGGGCAGGTACGACGACCTATTCCGGCGGCGACAGCAAGGCACAGCCTCTGGATGCGGCAAGCGTTATGACCGACTGCGAAGTTTACAAAGGCACAAAAGCCGAGGGCATTGTTCTCTTCCGAAAGGGGCTCGGCGAAATTCCGGACTTTACCGACTTTACCTTTGATGAATAGCCTAAAAGGAGAGAACCTTCTAACAAAGAACACTTAGGAAACAATTATAAACAAGATAACCAATTAAAATTATGAAGAAAACTTGGAAATATCTAATGGCACTCGTCTGCGTAGCAGCAGCTTGTGCGTCCTGCCAAAAGGAAGAACCTGCCGGCGGAACAGAACCTGATGAACCCCAACCAACAGTTGAGGACGTTACCACAATTAAAGATTTCGCCCAGCAGCTTGTAACCTATCTTGATGTTTGGGAGAAAACTACCGGAACGGTCAGTGCTGACGGTAGCCACGCTTCTGCCAATAACACTGCTTGGAAAAATGTCCATTTTATTCCTATTCCTCATAGCGGAGGAGTATATCCTGACGGAAAAGACCAGTACGCTTCGCAGTATAAGCCATATCCTACAATTACGGTGAATGGAACGGAGTACACTGCTGCTCAGGCTTATGTTCTGGCCGCCAAGTGCTATCTTGACCTTGTTACCAAGGAGGGCTCTGCAGTGGAACAGTCCGAAATCAACCTCCCTGCTCACACTCCTGCCAACGGTAAGAAGCTTTCTGACGCCATCCCTGAGGTAGAGGAATGGGTCTCCTGGGGCAAATATCCGTGGTATGAGAAATCAGACGACCCTTCTGTCATCAACCTTTCCAATGATGCGCCTTGCGACCTTACGTTCCTCACAAGGACTGTCGCTTGGGGTCTCCATAAACTTTATGCGGATAAGGTCATCTGCAATTGCATAACATTCGGCAAAGAGCCTACTTATCGAATTGTACTCAATCCATACAGCGGAAATATCTCAAGTATGCGTGAGTTCCTCATTCTCTGCCGATTCTACAAATACCTCCTTGACAACAAGATTACCGAGAATGTGTATGACGCAGTGAAGAATGTGAATTTCGATTACGATCTTTACGGAGTTGACATCACTCTTGGCAGCGATAGTGTTACGCTTCCGTCTGACAAGTGCGAAAAAGATTTCATATTCTCTTCAAAGGCAGCTTGGACAGCTGAAGTCTCTGGCGATGCATCTTGGCTTACCGTCAGCCCGGCATCCGGAAGTGCCTCATCTACTGCGAAAATTACCATCTCCGCTCACTCAAACACTTCCACCCAGCCGCGTACCGCAAAGATTCTCATCAAGGGCGGCAATGTCACCGACGGACTTGAACTCACGGTGAACCAGACCGAATACACGGTTCCTTTGGATGTGACTGCCCGTGACTTTGCAATCGAGTTTACAAAGTGTCTTGATATTTGGGAGAAAACTGTTGGAACAGTTGATGCCGATGGTAAGCACAATGGAAAAAATGCTTGGGAGAATGTCCATTTCATTCCAATCGGAGAGCCTGTGCTCAATCCTTATGGCAAATCCGGCAACCAGTATGACTCCAAGTATCAAGTATGGTCGCTTCAGTTCGGAGAGAATGTATATACGTCAGCACAGGCGTGGGAAATCGCTGCCCGTCTGTTCCTTAACCTCGTTACAGAAGAAGGCGAAAACGGACTGCTTGCGATGAAAACCCGCAACACTCTCTTTACTTATGCTGACGGAGGAAAACTTTCCGACAAGATTCCTGCTCCGACTGCAGGATGCCGTTGGGGTCCATATCCTTGGTACGAATATGACAAACTTGTGACTTACAATGGCCAGGCAATTGAAAGCGTAGGAGTGAAATTCCTCGTAAGGGCACTTCAGGTTCATTTGGGACGTGCTTTCATTGACCTCGGTTGGCATAACGGCGCTCTTGGTTACATCGGAAACTATCAGGAGTTCGGAACGAACAAGTCTTCTCAGATTGTTGAAGAGGGTTACGAGGGATACATTTCTTCAATGCGTGAGCTTGTCGTCCTTGCAAGAGTTTACAAATATCTTCTTGACAACGATATCAACGAGAATATCTACACTGCACTTCAGGATAAGACATTCGACTTTGATATGTACCATCAGCTGCATTAAGTTTTATGTTCAACCTGAATTAAGTATTCAGGACAGGACATTCGACTTTGAAATGTGCCATCAGGGCAAATAGAAATCCCTTCTGGCTGTTTAGGGGTCTTGTTCTTTAGACAGCCTTTGGAAAACATACTGGATACGGGGATTTGACCGTCCCCGTATCTGCAATTTAGGCAATGACGAACTACCACACGTATTGCCACACATTTATACTGACATAATCTGATATCTATGAACACCAAGACTACACCTGTTACCTATCAGGCGCCGGAGATCTGTATTTGCAGAACCTCATCTGAAATCGGATTTGCGGCAAGCGGAGACTCCGCGCTTTATGACACTCCCGATTCAAGTGGAGAGTATAAATTCTATGGCTACGAAAAAATTTAACCTTTCGGGAAATGAAAATCAGAAAATCTCTTATTATGGCTGTTGCCGTCGTGGCTGCGGCTGCAGGTTGCTCAAAATCCGTAATTGAGCCGTCATATCCTTCGGAAGGAAAATCCCTGGTATTCTCGTCAGAAAGGCCTTCCCTTTGGGCTGAGACATCAGGCGCAAACTCATCTGCAAACAATACCAAGACGGCCTGGACCGGGACTGAACTCCAGTGGTCGGAGGGAGACTGCATAGCAGTGGCCTACACTTGTAATGATGTTTGGCAGAACGCTTCAGGCTCCGCCGTCTCGTCAGAGACCGTTGGGAGCAAGAGCGCGGAGCTTTATAAATCTTCCCGTCTCTCCTCGGGTGCCGCTACCGCAAAGTTCAGCGTGCCGACTAGATTCACGTCCACAGCCGAAGGTGTCTATCAGTTCTATACCCTTTATCCGGGCACTTGCGCTGCGGCAGACCTTTCTCTTGCTCCGTCAGCAAATGTTGTAGTTCCCGCTCTCCAGACTCCTGCCGAAGCCTCTTTTGACCCCGATGCCGACATACTTATCGGCAAAAGCGTCCAGACTTTTTCCACAATCCCTTCTGAGGCAATCAGCACTGACTGGAAACGGGTTGTAGCGCACGCTGTGATTACCTTTGAAGGTTTGAACGGATTTGCTGAAGGCGAAAAGATAAGCAAAATCATCCTCACGGCAAATCCTGAGGCGGAGATGGTGGGCGCGTACTCTCTCGACCTTACTTCCGGCGCGGCTTCGAAAGCCTCCGGCAACACCCGTCCGAATGTGCTTACAATCGCCGGCGACAATCTTTCAGTAACTTCCTCCGAAGGGAAATACAGCACTCTTGCCTGGGCATCGTTCCTTCCGTGCACTCTTACATCTCTTGATGTCGAGGTTACAACGGATAAGGCCGTTTACAAACGTTCCATCTCCGGGATAAGCCTGCAGTTCAAGGCGAATGCCCCTCACGTATTCACTGTGGATATGTCCTCCGCCATCCGCACAGAAGTCTCCGGCAGCGCTACAGCCACAATACGCGATTTTGCCGAGCAGTACATAAAACTGATTGACATTTGGGAGAACACCACAGGAACGATAAATCTGCTCACAGGAGAAACTCCCGCCGAGAAAGGAACCGCCAATTTCGAGTTTAATATATCAAATGCCCACTACATCCCCGCCACGACAAAAATGACTGTCTGCGGCACAGAATATTCTACTGCTGATGTTTTTGAACTCGCTTTGAGATCCTATCTGCTCCTTCGCGGCTACAACGGAAACAACACGGCGGCCTCCGGTGCCGGCAAAATTCCCTCTCTATCCGGCGGCTCAATGTCCACCGCACTTCCTCAGACTCACTCCTATAAGTGGGGCACAATGCCGTATAATGAATGCCTTTCAGGAGTCGCAGTTTACCTCGTGCTCGGAAACAAGACAACCGGCAAACACTGCAGGGTGAAACTTGATTTCTTGGATAATTATGCGATGAGGAATGTTAACTTCCCGATGAACAATAATAAGCAGATAGCTAATATGTCAAGTTATGATAATAATCAATTGAGCGGATATTACGGCAAGCCTTCAGCGATGAGAGCGCTCATTACCTACGCCCTCTTCTTCGAATACCTTCTGGACAATAATTTGGAGGATGCTACAGGAATAGACGCAACGCAGATTTTCCGTTCGGACTTGTTAGGAAATGAAGATTAAGCCTTTTTTTATTAAAATTAGCTTTTATTGAAAATTAATTCTTATATTTGCAGCCCCAAAAATTGGGGTTAAAAACATAAATAATAGATTTACAATCATTTATGCCAACAATTCAACAGTTAGTTCGCAAAGGACGCGAGGTTATCGTCGAGAAGAGTAAATCTCGCGCGCTGGATGCTTGCCCTCAGAGAAGGGGCGTATGCGTGCGTGTGTACACAACCACACCTAAAAAACCTAACTCAGCAATGCGTAAGGTTGCCCGTGTACGTCTTACCAACTCAAAAGAGGTCAACGCGTACATTCCGGGCGAGGGTCACAACCTCCAGGAGCACTCAATCGTGCTCGTTCGCGGAGGCCGTGTTAAGGACCTTCCGGGTGTGCGTTACCACATCCTTAGGGGAGCTTTGGATACAGCCGGCGTTGAGGGAAGGACTCAGTCACGTTCCCTTTACGGAGCCAAGAGGCCAAAGGCTGGAAAGAAGCCCGCTAAGAAGTAATTTTATTTAATTTATTACCTTTAATTTTCAAAAAACAATGAGAAAATCGAAGCCTAAGAAGAGGATTCTACTTCCTGATCCTAAGTTTCACGATGTGATGGTAACTCGCTTCGTGAACAATCTTATGTTGCAGGGGAAGAAGAGTATCGCGTATTCTATTTTTTACGATGCCATTGATATGGTAGGCGAGAAGATGAAAGATTCTGACAAGGCTCCTCTCGATATTTGGAGGAAAGCTCTCGAGAACGTGACCCCTCAGGTGGAGGTTAAGTCACGCCGTATCGGTGGTGCTAACTTCCAGGTGCCAATGGAGGTGCGTCCTGAAAGGAAGATTTCACTTTCTATGAAGAATATGATTGTCTTCGCCCGCAAGCGCTCAGGCCACTCTATGGCCGAAAAACTTTGTGCTGAAATCATCGCCGCATACAACTGCGAGGGTGCAGCATTCAAGAGAAAAGAAGATATGCACAGAATGGCAGAGGCCAACAAGGCATTTGCTCACTTCAGATTCTAATCCCCACGAAGAAAAATGGCAAGAGATCTTAAATTTACCAGGAACATCGGCATTATGGCTCACATCGATGCCGGAAAGACCACTACCTCAGAGCGTATTCTCTACTATACAGGTAAAACCCACAAGATTGGAGAGGTTCACGAGGGTGCGGCCACTATGGACTGGATGGTTCAGGAGCAGGAGCGTGGTATCACCATCACTTCCGCTGCTACAACCGCTTTCTGGCATTACAAGGGGGAAACATATCAGATTAACCTCATCGACACTCCGGGCCACGTTGACTTCACCGTCGAGGTGGAGCGTTCACTCCGTGTGCTTGACGGAACAGTCGCAACTTTCTGCGCAGTCGGCCGTGTACAGCCTCAGTCTGAGACTGTTTGGAGACAGGCAGACAAGTACGGCGTTCCTAAGATTGCGTACGTCAACAAGATGGACCGTGTCGGTGCAGACTTCCTCGCTGTCGTTGAGGAAATCAAAACCAAACTTGGCGCAAGGGCTGTTCCTATCTGCCTCCCTATCGGAGCTGAGGACAAGTTCGAGGGTATCATAGACCTCATCGCCAACAAGGCAATTTACTACGATTCAGGTGAAGAACTCGTCAACTACGAGATTAAGGATATTCCTGAGAATCTCAAGGCTGAGGCTGCCGAGTGGAGAGAGAAACTCGTCGAGGCTGCTGCAGACTACGATGACACTCTTATGGAGAAGTTCTTCGAGGATCCTGATTCAATCTCAGAGGATGAGCTCATCGCTGCTCTCCGCAAGGCAACCATTGATATGTCAATCGTTCCTGCCTGCTGCGGTTCATCATTCAAGAACAAGGGCGTTCAGTTCCTTCTTGATGCAGTGATGCGTTACCTTCCTTCTCCGCTTGACAAGGGTGCCGTTACAGGTACCAACCCTAAGACCGGTGAAGAGGAAGATCGTGCTCCTAAGGCGACCGAGCCTTTCTGCGCACTCGTCTTCAAGATCGCGACAGACCCGTTCGTTGGACGTCTTGCATTCCTCCGTGCCTACTCAGGCCGTCTGGATGCAGGTTCATACGTGCTCAACACCCGTTCTGACAAGAAGGAGAGGGTAGCACGTCTGTATCAGATGCACTCCAACAAGCAGAACCCTATCGACTTCGTTGAGGCCGGTGACATCTGCGCTGCTGTAGGATTCAAAGACCTGCGCACTGGAGATACAATCTGCGTTGAGACCAACCCTATCACCCTTGAGTCAATGGTATTCCCTGACCCTGTGATTGGACTTGCAGTTGAGCCTAAGACCCAGAAGGATCTTGACAAGCTCGGCATCGCTCTCGCGAAGCTTGCTGAGGAGGACCCTACCTTCACAGTTAAGTCAGACCACGAGACCGGCCAGACAGTCATCAGCGGTATGGGTGAGCTTCACCTTGACATCATCGTTGACCGTCTCCGTCGTGAGTTCGGTGTGGATATCAACCAGGGTGCACCTCAGGTTAACTACAAGGAGGCAATTACGGTACCAGTTCAGCATCGTGAGCTGTTCAAGAAACAGTCCGGTGGTCGTGGTAAGTTCGCCGACATCATCGTTGAGATTGCTCCAGCTGACGAAGGTCAGACCGGACTTCAGTTCATCGACGAGGTTAAGGGCGGTAACGTGCCTAAGGAATTCATCCCGTCTGTTGAGAAGGGCTTCAAGTCAGCAATGGCAAACGGCGTTCTCGCAGGTTACGAGGTTCCATCCCTCAAGGTGACCCTCAAGGACGGTTCATTCCACCCTGTGGACTCCGACCAGCTCTCATTCGAAATCTGCGCACGTATGGCGTTCCGTCACGCTTGCCCTAAGGCTAAACCGGTAATCCTCGAGCCTATTATGAGCCTTGAGGTCGTAACTCCGGAAGACTATATGGGTGATATCGTGGGAGACCTCAACCGTCGTCGCGGTCAGGTTACCGCAATGGATTCGACTGTCGGCGCGCGCATCGTCAAGGCGTTTGTTCCGCTTTCAGAGCAGTTCGGCTACGTAACCATCCTCCGTACCATTTCTTCAGGCCGTGCAACCAGCACGATGACTTTCGACCACTACGCTGAGGTTCCTGCTAACCTCGCTAAGGATATCATCGAGAAGTCAGGCTACAAGGCTCCTGAGGAGGAATAGTGTTTTAGAACAGTTTAATTACAATTACGATATGAGCCAAAAAATCAGAATTAAACTCAAATCATTCGATCATATGCTGATTGACAAGTCAGCAAAGAAGATCGTTGAGACAGTTTCTTCTACAGGTGCCCGCGTGAATGGTCCTATTCCGCTTCCTACCAACCAGAAGATTTTCACTGTCAACCGCTCGACTTTCGTGAACAAGAAGGCGCGTGAGCAGTTCGAACTGAACTCATACTGCCGTCTCCTTGACATCTACGAGTCAACTCAGAAAACCGTTGACGCTCTTATGAAACTTGAGCTTCCTAGCGGTGTAGAGGTCGAGATCAAGGTTTGCTAAGCAAATTTTTCTTATATTTGCAGAGCCGGGTTCTAAACTCCCGGCTCCGCAAAATTAAGTTCTTTGAATTTTTTGCTGGATTTTGAGATGGATGCGATGTACAACGCCGCAGACGCTCAAAAGACACAAAAAAGGTCCCATAGCTCAGTTGGTTAGTAGCACCTGACTCATAATCAGGGGGTCGCAGGATCATGCCCTGCTGGGACCAC
>CAVJRU010000058.1:0-13682 GCA_963652025.1 bacterium | reverse complement strand
TTATATTAACCCCTCCCGTCCCCTTTATAGGGGAAGTGGTGCTCCATCTTCCCTATCATCACATCCCCTCCCTTCAAAGACTCCACACGGCTCTCTTGAGCCTAGGGATTTTTTACGGCCCATAGGGCCGGCGGGCAGAAGCCCTTGTCAAGTTTCGCAGCGAAACTTGAGTCAATCATTTAACTTTCGTAAGTTACCTCTTGATGCAGTCGGCGCTGTAGCCTCCGATGCTGCCGCAGTACTGGTCGTAGTAGTAGATGAAGAACTTGAACCCGTCGGCGGACTGGGAGAGGATTACGGAGCCGGAAGATACTGTCTCGTCTGCATTCGTCGCGTTGTAAGATTCAATCGCCTCATTCTTCAGAACCAGAGCATCCGAGGATGTGAACTCGCCGGTGAGGGCGTTCTTGTCGTTCACATTGTAGATGTAAAGATGCGGCTGGCCGCCCCACGCAGGGAAATGAGCAAGAACAAGAAGCGCGAGGTAGTTCACATTGTTGAACATCTTGCAGTCTAGCGTGTTCACGTTCCAAGCCCAGGAGTTGCCATCGGTTGTCGGCATAGCCCTTTCCAAAGCGAGGGAGGAATTAAGGTAGTTGAGCGTGTTATCGCTGTAGTAGCAGAGGAAATAGCCGTCCTCCGGGTTGGACGAGGCTGGAGCGACTCCGGCGGAGCCGGCACTGTCAAACGCACCCCAGCCCAGGCCGAGAGAAGCCGTGTCGTAAACATTGGCAGCAGTAACTGCCCCGCCCCTGACAGTAAGGACAAGGAACTTGGAGGCTGTCGTGATGCCGGCCACGCCGCCATACGGGAAAGTTATCACCGCATCGCCAGAGATGTCTCCGCTCACTTTCATATGAGGTCCGAGCGGGAGCGCCTCCTTGTTTTCGTACTCATAGAAGAGGGTCGGTGCGACTGAGATGGAAGAAGTCCTGTAAATTTTGAGGCTTTCTCTTATGATATTGCCAGAATCGCCTGAGATATTTTCGCCGGTAGTGCTGTTGCAAAGAAGCATATTGCCCGCTTCATCGCTCGTGATGACATCGTAAGGAGCGCTGCCGGTGGTGATTTCGCCGATTTTCGCTCCGGTAGTTCCGTGAACCGCGAACGGTTTGGCACCGTTTCCGAGGGCTACGACGAGGTTGTTCTCCACCACTGCAAGCGAAGGAACGATGCCCTTGGTGAAGTAGTCAGGAGTGCCGAGACGGCTCTTAGGGTCGAAGTTGAAAAGCTGCTTGATCGAATTTGCGTTGAAGCCTGAGCGAATCTTCGTCGGAGTGGCTTTCTCGGTGGTGTACTCAATCTTTTTGCCGCTGTGGGAAGCGATGACTATTGTCTGAGGTTCGTTGTAGTTCAGAGGCTTCGAGAGGTCGGTGACTATGCTCGAATGGGCTGAAACCTCACCCTCTGCCGTGCAGGAAGAAAGGTCGTCGGTGGTGTAGAGATAGATTTTCCTCTCCTCGTTGTCCACAAAGCCCTCGAAAAGCCCGGTGAGGCTGAAGGAGATGAAGGTCGCCTCGTCGGATTTCGCCCTGACTCCGGTGATTATTATGGGCCACTTTGTGCCCTTGGCGTCGGTGTACACGAACTCGTTGTCGAGATTCAGGTCCAGAAGAGTGAGCGCAGGAGAAATGGAGCAGTTCTTGTCAAGTTCCGCCTTCATCCTCACCGAACTCATATAGATGGTGGTGGTGTTGTCGGATGTCTCCGGATAATAATACGGGACTTTCACCACAAGCCTCCCCCCGGCAATCATCTCGTCGGTGACCGCAAGGCGGGCAAGCTCCATCCCGTTGTAGTTTCCGGAAGTGAAGTAGGCGCTGAGGCTCGTAAAACCGTCCCTGTCCGCTGTAGGGAGAACATAGTGCGGTTTCTGGCAGGAGGCAAGGGCGAGAAGCAGGGCCGATGCCGCTCCAATTATGTTAAATATCTTTTTCATCTTGTTTATTTCCATTCAGAGAACTGGTTCACGAGAGAGTTGTTGTTCAATTCGCCTGTCGGCAGCGGGAAGCGGTAGAGCTTCTCGGAGAAGTTGCGGTTGCGGTCGTCCACGCTGATGTAGTTGTAGGTAAACTCGCCGGTGGAGGCGTCCCGGGTAATCTTGAAGCCGTGTACCTGATAGCCCGTAAGTCCCTCCGGATATGCCTTGTGGGCAACTCCCCAACGGCGCAGATCCCAGTACCAGAGTCCCTCGAATGCAAACTCCACCTTTCTTTCCTGGCGGATTGCAGCCATAAGGCTCTCGCCGTCCACGCTGAGGGCAGGAAGCCCCACGCGGGCGCGTACCCGGTTCACGAGTTCATTCGCCTGAACGTCGTTACTGTTTTCGTAAAGTGCCTCGGCCTTGTTGAGAAGCACCTCGGCAAAGCGGATTACGGTCATCGGCTGGGTGCCGGAAGAGTACTGAATCACGTCGTGGGTCTCGTCCACCATCTTGCGAAGGTAGTAGCCCGTGGTGGTGCGGCCCTTAGGCTCCGGCTCCACATTCCACTCGCAGTAGCCGTCCGCCCCGCCAAGATAAGGCTCTACAGTGCGGCCTTTCCACTGGGAACCGTTATAGAGAACGGTGGCGTGGAATCGTGGCTCGAGAGTAGCGTACGGAGGAGTTTCGGTAACACCCTCCGCGTGCCAAGGTGTCCAGTCCACGGAGCCGCCGGTGGCCTTTTCGTAAGACTCGACAAGTTCCTGGGTCGGAGTGCCGTAGCCGCCGCCAGTAGCCTTCTGAAGGGTGAAGTCGCCGCCCGGAGTGTAGTAGTAGTCGAACATCTGGGTCACATCGTCGGCGCGGTTGAAAAGGTACTGGAGAATGGCCTCGCTGTTTCCTTCGGCAATGCTCTTGGAGTAGGAGTCGGCGTAATTCTTTTCGAGGCTGTAGCCAAGCTTCTCCACCTCGTCGGCTGCGGCAATCACGGCGTCCCACCTCCCGGCGTAGAGCATCGCGCGGGTGAGGAAAGCGTAGGCGGCGCCCTTGTTCAGGCGGCCGTTTGCGGAAGCCTTCTCGGGAAGCGCTGCGGCTGCATATTCGAGGTCGGTCTGAATGAAGTCCCAGCCCTGTTCCTCGGTGCTGAGGGCCTTGTCTGTGCTGATTGCGTCGAGATTTTCGTCATAAAGAATCACTTCCTTATATCTCTTGACGAGGTCGAAGTAGATGTAGGCCCTCATAAAACGGAGTTCGCCCTCGAGACGGGTCTTGTCCTCGGAGGACATCTGTCCGTATTTGTGGAGGTTCGAAAGAGCCTCGTTGGTGCGGCGAACCATAGAGTAACGGCTGCTCCAGCAACCCATATAGGCATCGACGTATGAAGCCGTCAGGGTCGTAGCCTCGCCATAAGAAAACTCGCTCGGGATAAAGCAGAGGGAGTTGTAATTGTATGAGCCATACTTCATTATGTCCGTCAGTGACTCGGTCAGGCCCATAGAGGACTGGTCCGCAAAGATGTCGTAGGTGTAGGAATAGATGTAGTTCACCGCCCACTCGGCGTTGGTGGTGTTCTCCCAGAGGACCTTGTTGGAGGCGCGGTCCGTCGGGGTCATATCGAGCATCTTCGTGCAGGAGAAGAGAACGGCGGAAAGGGAAACCGCAAGCAATATCTTAACTGTGTTTTTCATAATGTTGTCCTCCTCCGTTTAGAATGTTAATGTAAGACCGCCCATAATCAGACACTGCTGAGGGTAGTAACCGTTGTTGGTGCTCGGAGACTCCGGGTCGATGCCGTCAGGAAGGCCGTCGATGGTGAAGAGGTTCTGTCCTTCGACAAAGATGCGCAGTGTCTCGACCTTTATCTTTTCCATCCATTTTCTAGGGAAGGTATATCCCAGCTGGGCGGTCTTCAGACGGATGTATTTTCCGTCCCTGAGCCAGAATGTCGAGCCCAGACCGTTGTCTCCGCCGTGTCCCGTGGCGCCGAGAGTAAGACGCGGGAAGGTGCCTTCAGGGTTATAGATGCTGTAGGCGTTCTCCACAAGGTAGAGCGGCGAGTTGGCGTTCTCCTTGAAGGTCTGCGTCCAGACGGTGTTGTCGTCGTTGCCGTTGTAATATGTGCCCGTGAGGGAAACGTCGAAGAGGGCGCCTCCGGTGAACTGTGCGCTGAGGTCGAAGCCATACCAGGCAAAGTTCAGGTTGAGTCCGTAGGTGAGCTGCGGACGGTTCGGGCGGCCTACGCGGGCGCGGTCGTCGTAGTCGATTTTACCGTCGCCGTTAATGTCCACATACTTTATGTCTCCGATGCAAGGCCTCGTTCCGTACCACGCGGAGTTGTCGATTTCCTCCTCGCTGCGGTAGAGCCCGTCAGCGACCCAGGCCATAATGGCGCCGTAGTCCGTGCCTGTAACCTTCTGGTATTCAGGGATGTTAGGCTGGTCCTGATAGATGATCCAGCGGGTCTTGGAGTAGGTAAGAGATGCGGAAACTCCGTAGTAGAACGGGCTTCCTGCAAGATTCACCGTGTTGCGGTGGGAGAGGAGAATGTCCACACCTTTCGCATCAATGGCGTTGTTGTTCACGTAAGACGCGTAATATCCGCCCATTGACGGGGAGAAGTTAGCGCCCTGCGCCGTGAGGATGTCGTAGGTGTAGTTGTAGAATACGTCCACTTCGGCTCCGAGGCGGCCGTTCCACATATTGAGGTCCACTCCGGCGTTGTAGGAAAGGGTCTTTTCCCAGGTAAGGTCCGGATTGGCGACAACCGAGGTGTAGTAGGAAGGATTGCTGGTCACCGTGCCAGAGTTCTGACCGTAAACGACCTTTGTGCTGCTCTGGGAGTAGGTGCTGAGGTAGGCGTAGGAACTTACGTTGTCTGTTCCGAGGAGTCCTACGGAGCCGCGAATCTTGAGGTCATTGAGGTATGGAGCGTTGCTGAACCAGTCCTCCTTGGCGATGTTCCAGCCGATGGAAGCCGAAGGGAAGAATCCCCAGCGGGTCTTGTTCATCCCGGCGAACTTGTAGGAACCGTCGTAGCGTCCGGAGAACTCGGCGAGATATTTTTCATCGTAGTCGTAGCGAGCACGGAACACATATCCCGCCGAGCGGGTGGCTGTGCTGCTGCCATAGACCGAACCCTCGACCTGCTTTCCGTAGCTCAGCTCAGGAAGCGACGCGAAGGTGACTTCCTTGCTGGATGCGCCGAGGCCGTTTGCGCTGTAGCCCCTGTATTCCACGAGAGCGAGGAGGTCAAGATTGTGCTTTCCGAAGGAATGGATGTAGCCGATGCTTGCCTGAGCTGTTAGCCTCTGCGCCCAGGAGCCGCTTTCCTGCACTGTGTTGCCTGAGCCGTCGCCGTTAGGGGAGGTTTTCTTGCTCCAGGTCCAGTCTCCGCTCGCGCTGTCGTAGGCGTTGGACATAAGATAGTATGGAGTGTAGAGGCTCTTGTAGCGGGAGGTGTAACCCTCGTATGAGCCGGAAACCTTGAACTGGAGCCCCTTCAGGAATGGTGCGTCGTAGGAAAGGGAGATGTTCGCGGTCATATCCATAGTGTTGGTCTTGTGGTAGCCGGACTCGTAGAGGGCTGCGAGCGGAGACTGCGGAAGACCGGTGTTTTTCTTTGTGGATGCGGTGTAGAGACCGTTGTAGGTCTTGGGGAGATAAGGGTGCATCTGGATGGTCTGGTTGGCGATTGAAAGCCAGTTGCTGGAGTCGCTGCCGCCATAGACTGAGCTGTCGCCCGCACCCGCGTTATAATAAGGAGAGTCCTGATTGCCCAACACTCCGGAAAGTCCGAGGGAGAAGTGGAAGTTGCGGGCGAAGTTGGACTCGATGTTAGCGCGGAGGTTGTAGCGGCGGTAGGAAAAGTTGTCGATGTTACCCTTCTGGCCCATATAACCAAGAGATGTAAACCACCTTGTCTTCTCGTTTCCGCCCTGAACCGTCACGCTGTGCTTCTGGTTGAAGCCGGTGCCGTAGATTTCGTCGATGTAATTGACGTTGTCCCAGCCGTCGGTTGGGTCGCCGTTGAGCATAAGCTCCACCTGATGCTTTGTGAAATATGGTTTGTAGTCGTCTGAGGAGGCGATTGCCCCGGAAGCGAGCTGGTCCATCATCTGTGCCACATTGTAGTAGTAGGCGAACTGCGGGCCGTTCATAAATTTAGGGAAGTTCGCGTTCACGGAAGCTCCGAGGGAGGCGTTGTAGCTGATTTTGGTCTTGCCCTGCTCTCCCTTCTTTGTGGTGACGATTATCACACCGCCGGCACTCGTAAGGCCATACACCGCAGCGGAAGCACCGTCCTTGAGCACTGAGATGCTCTCAATGTCGGCAGGGTCTATGTCGTTGATGTCGCTTACAGGAAACCCGTCAACCACGTATGAAACCGAGTAGATGGAGCCGCGGATACGCAGTGACGCCTGGTCAGCGCCAGGCTGACCTGACTCCTGCACCGAGGAGATGCCCGGGAGTTTTCCTGCGAGCACCTGCGAAACGTTGGTTGCAGGGGCCTTCATCAATTCTTCGCCCTTCATTGCGGAGACTGCTGAGGTCATTGAGGATTTCTTCTGGGTTCCGTAGCCGACCACGACGGTTTCTTCAATGAACTGGTTGTCCTCTTCCATCGTCACATTGAAAGTCTCGGCCTTGCCGTTGCTTCGGCGGGTCTGGGTGGCCATACCGAGGCAGGAGAATTCGATGGTGTCACCGTTTTTGGCCGGAATGGTGTAGCGACCGTCAGCGTCGGTCATAGTTCCTGTGGATGTTCCTGAAATCATCACTGTAACGCCGGCGACAGGCTGTCCGGAAGGGTCAGTGACCCGTCCGCGCACCGTTGAGGTCTGTGCAAAGGCCGTCAGCGCGACAAAAAGAGCCGCGACCATTGCTATAAGCCTCAGAGACAAGGAGTTAGAATTCGGTTTCATATTATCAGTTGTCAGTAAAAATCATTATGTGGTTATACGTTCGTATTCGAACAGCCTTTTCATCAATATATAGATGCAAAGATAATCTTTTTTTATTGATACAACGCCTATTTATAAATTTTTTTAATATTTATTTATTTGTTATTAAAATTATGGCAGAAATATAAGCAAGATGGAAGGATTCAAAAATAAACAGAAAAAGGTTATCTTTGCGCTGGGCATCACCCGCGGGCGCCCTACGAGTCAAAAAGAATGGAGGGAGCATCCTTCAAAAAAGGATTCCCCCGCAAATACACACGCAAAATGACAAAGCATCAGATTATAACTGTAGGCAAGGACCTTGATACAATATATCTTGGCATCAAAGAATTTCAACCGGATGTAATTCATCTTTTGGCAACCGCCGAGACAAAATCTCTCTACTGCGATATGCTCCACCTCATTTCACCCAAAATCAAGGTTTTCGAATACCTTGTGGGACCGTATGACGTTGAAGAGATTATGAGGGTTTGCGGAGAGATTCAGGAAGCTCACCCCGGGGACGAGTTCATCTATAACCTCTCCGAAGGCACGAAAATTATGGCAATGGCGGCAGGAAAAGTGGCGATGGAGTTCGGCGCAAGGGGCATATACATCACCCAGGACGGCTATTGGATTGACACATTCGACTATCGCCGGCGGCGTCTTACCGAGGGCATCTGCAACTCAGAGTACTTGAAACTCTACGGCAACAGCGTCAGGGAGTTCGAGGACGTGGGGAAGATGAAGGAGCTTGACGTCAACACCGCCTGGTATGCCAAAAAGTTCATAGAGAACCATTACGACGTCTATTCCGCTGCAAAAAAATGGTATAGGTCTCTTTCCG
Source organism: bacterium (assembly GCA_963652025.1). GTDB lineage: Bacteria > Bacteroidota > Bacteroidia > Bacteroidales > UBA932 > Cryptobacteroides. The sequence continues at coordinate 5,974 of CAVJRU010000058.1, read as the reverse complement.
ACAAGGCTCGTCTGGGCCGCGCGACAGGACGCCTTGGGGATGGGTATCTAATTGAGACAGAAGGCGGTTCGCTCTCGATTTACCGTGGCAGCGATGTGCTTTTCGACTCCGCTTGCCGTCGCAGCTGCGAGATTATGTTCATCGGAAGATGGTGGGAGATTGTAGTTGCCGACACCGTTTCCGGTTGGAAAAAGGAGGGCGGCATCTGGAGAGACGTCATATTCAACGACATTGAGAGCAATGCCGCCAAGAACGAGATAGACCTTGTGGTTAACGACAAGCAGCGGCTTCTTCTGATAGAGTGCAAATCCGGGGAGGTGTTCTCTGCCGACATTTTCAAGATTGACAGCGTGCGCAAGACCTACGGCGGGGGCAATTCGAAGGCCATTCTGGTAAGTTACCTTCCGCTGAGCCGCTCGCTTGAGGAGAAATGCCGGGACCTTGGAATCTATGCCTTCGCCCCCGAGGATATGCGCTCGCGAAAGAATCACATAAAGGAGCTTCCGGAGTATCTGGACAATGTCATCACCCTCCACGAATTTTAATGAAGGGGGTGACTAAAAAGCGGTCTACTGCGTTACTACAAAATAGGGGATGACTTTTTGGTCATCCCCTTATGATGGATATTTAGTTGAGCGGCTACTTTATGAGCGCTTCCTTAACGCCTTCGGTCTGCTCAATGAGGCTGCGGACGAGTTCCGGCTCGTTGGTGGTAATCTGGTCCACCTTCTTCGCGATGCACTCTTTGATTTTTCCTTCCTTGTTCACAGTCCAGACGTTAATGCTGTAACCCCTCTCTCTGGCACCTGTATTCCACTTTTCGTCACCGAGGAATGACTTGTAGTTCATATCGATACCGTTTACTGCGGCAGCGTCAAGGTCGGCGAAATCGTGGTCTGCGCCAAGATACTGCACAGTGAATCCCGGAGCTGCAGCTGCAAGAAGCTGGCACTGACGCAGGGAGAAGGAGATGAACATCACCCTCTCCGGAGTGAAAAGGTCATATTCCTTAAGAGCCTGCACAGAAAGTTCAACAGCCTTGTCCTCGAGAGCCTCGGTTGCGTGAGGTTTAAGTTCAAAGACCAGTTTTGTCTTAGGATATTCCTTTGCCACAGCGAGATACTCGCCGAGTGTCGGGATGGTTTCACCGTTCTTGAGACGGAAATAATCGAAATCAGCCTTTGGAGTGAAGTTTATTTCCTTTCCGTCAATCTTGCCGTCGTGATAGACGAGAAGCTGCTCGTCAGAGGTCATATTGACGTCAAATTCAGTTCCCCAGAACCCTTTCTCGCAAGCGGCACGAAGCGATGCGATGGAGTTGTGGGAATATCCGCCCTCATCACAATTCCAATAACCTCTGTGTGCTACGACTCCTATTTCGTGCGGCGCAGCGCAGGAACAAAGAACGCCGAGAGAGGCAAGCATAAGTAAAAATGTCTTTTTCATAACTATTTGTATTTAAATAAATTATCTGCAATTTCAGAGACTCTCCACTACTCTTCGAATATATGTTTTGCGTAGTTATATCCCATCTTATCATAAATCTTGCGCATACGGTTCATATCCGTATGGAAGCGGCTGTAGTCGCGGCGCCCTTCGTTGCACCACTGCACCTCTGAAAGCGCGCTCATACGCGGCAGGAGCATATACTCAAGATATTCAGGAGTGCCGATGTACTCTGTCCACATATTCGCCTGAACACCCAAGATGTGCGCCCTTTCCTCAGGCGTCATATCTTCCGTATACGGCTCGAACTCATAGACTTTGGAAACCGGGAGATAACCTCCGATTGCCTCGGGCTCGTTCGTGCGGTCCTCGCTCTGATAGTAGTCGAAGTAGAAGTGGGTGTTCGGAGTCATAATGGCGTCGTGACCCATCTGCGCGGCCTTCTGTCCGCCCTTGCTGCCTCTCCAGGACATCACGGTAGCGTTCGGGGAAAGCTCTCCCTCGAGGATTTCGTCCCAACCGATGATCTGACGGCCGTGGTCGTTGAGATACTTCTCGATTCTCTTTGTCACATAGCTCTGGAGGTAGTGCTCGGCGCTGAAATTCTCGTCAGCCTTCAGACCCAGTTCGGAGATTTTAGCCTGGCAGCGAGGGCAAGCGGCCCAGTGAGTCTTAGGGCACTCGTCGCCGCCGATGTGGATGTACTCGTATGGGAAAATCTCCATAATCTCGTCAAGCACGCCCTCAAGGAACTCGAAGGTTTTCTCGTTGCCGGCGCAGAGAACGTCCGGGGAAACTCCGGTTCTCGGCCAAACCTCGCAAGGAGGGAACCCTTCGCAGCCCAGTTCCGGATAGGAAGCGAGAGCGGCCATCATATGACCCGGGAGGTCAAGCTCGGGGATTACGTCAATGCCCTTGGATGCGGCATAGTCAACGATTTCGCGAAGTTCAGCCTGAGTGTAGAACCCTCCGTAAAGAGAATTGTCCCTGTTCGGGTCCGGCTGAGAGCCGTCGCGCGTGAGCTTCTCGCCTTTTCTCCAGGCTCCGACCTCGGTAAGACGCGGGTATTTCTTGATTTCAATCCTCCAGCCCTGGTCCTCGGTGAGGTGCCAGTGGAACTTGTTCATCTTGTGAACCGCCATAATATCAATGTAGCGTTTCACCTCGTCGAGACTGAAAAAGTGCCTTGCGCAGTCGAGGTGCATACCCCTGTAGGCAAAGCGCGGCTTGTCTTTTATAATAACGTTCGGGTAGTTGCCCGCAGAGTCGCGAAGCTGGGCGAGGGTCTGGTCAGCATAAAGGAAGCCTCTTTTGTCGGAAGCCGTGACGGTGACTTTTCCGCCTTTGATGCGGATTTCGTATTCCTCTTCATCAAGGGAAGGCCGGGTTACCTGCTTAACTGTGGCGTCAGCGGAGGTCGTACCCCCCAGAAGACGGACGTAGTTCGGTTCCGGAATTACATTTACGATGTCTTTCCCTTCTGAGCAGGAAGAGACCAAAAGCGAGAGCGCAGCAAAAGACGCGCATAGGCTTAGAACAGAGGATAATTTCATGAATTTAGTGTTATGTGTTCGTTTATGTTTCAAAGAAACAGGAATACGTTTATTTGGACAAAATTAGTCAATTTATTTCATATCCCAGCCGGTGATTGTGGAAATGTACGGAATGACGACACTTGCGATTTTCCGGTGTCCGCGGGCGTTGGGATGATAGCTCGCCCCAAGATCCAGGTCATCGTCGTGAACGTCTGTCTGGAGTCCGAGGGTGTGGATATTCGGATCCGCGCTTCGGCGGCACGCCTCCACTACATAATCATATAGGAGCGGGTCGCAGCGGGAACTCATACACAGAATCGGAACCACAGTGCCGTAGCGGCTGCGGATTTTGCCTACCAAGGACCTGTAGCCTTCGCAGAATTCTGAAAGGGACGGCTGACGGCTCACAGAGAAGTCGTTGGTTCCCAGATAGATGACCACAAGGTCCGGGATTCTTTCCGGAGCGGCGAGCGAAATGTGTTCCTCGTCAAAGACGCTGTCGTACCGCTCCGGCATAGTCTTGAAAGGGATTCCGCGAAGATTGTCGTTATAATTTCTCACGACCCCCATCCCGGAATGGCTCACAAGAGTGAAATCCGCCCCGAAATAGCGTGAAACGAGCGCCGCGTATGTTTTGTTGCAGTTCTCGGTCTCGGGAGTGAACGGGTCGGTTTTCACGGAGTTTTCGCTTCCATAGCCGCAGGTGTAGGAATCACCCACGAATTCGATGTAACGTTGCGCAATCCCCTCTCCTTCAAGGATTTTCCCGTCGGTAGAGAAGGAAATGAAGGTTGTCCGCCCCTGCTCCCCTTCGGTTCTTTTTTGAAGGATGAGGGAATGTTCGGCCTTTTTAAGCCCGCAGAAGAGCGCAATCAGCGTGTCACATCCTTCGGTGCGGATAACTTTGTCCGGTTCCGCGTCCATTCCCTTGTCCACCCAGACATTGAAGTAGTTTGCCTTCGTGTCCGAGCAGCGAAGTGAAATTTCCGTGCCCTTGAAGCGGAGGCGGCACTGCACGCCTGACCAGTCAAAGGAGACCCTCCCATCTTCAACGAGATGCCTTCCGACGTAGCTTATTCTAGCGTCCGAGGCCGAAGTTACAACGTTCTCCTTATGTTTAGGGGATGGGGAAAGGGGGGTGGATGAGTTCGTCGGGTCTGCTGCGACAAATGGGGCAAAAGACAGACAAACTGCTACAGATGCAATCAGTGTTCTGAGGTTCATTGATATATTGGTTTTTAGTTTTACAAAAAAGTTGCGGCGAAGTTACTTATTTATTTATTAAATTTGCAGGTTATTATGAAACAAAACGCCCTCATAACTCTATTTCTTTTCCCCTTTCTGCTCTGCGGCTGCGAGTGGGTGGAGAAAGTCATCTCCGGCGAGGTGGTGGCATCGGTAGGCAAGGAACGCCTCTACCGCAGCGACCTTGACAAGGTTCTTCCTTCCGGAGTGAGCGGCGAGGACAGCACAGCTCTCGCCCGGCAGTACATCAACAGTTGGGCTTCCGACATCGTCTTTATGGAGATTGCCGAGCAGCAGCTTTCGGACGGAGAACTTGACGTCAGCAGGGAGCTTGAAGATTACAGAAAGTCGCTTCTGAAGTACCGCTACGAGCAGCGCTACATCAACGACCGCCTGGACACAGCCGTGACAGCCTCCCAAATTGAGGAATATTACAAAGCTCACCCAGAGAAATTCCGTCTCGCCGCCCCGGTGGTAAAGGCGGAGTTCGTTAGCCTTCCGCCGGCATCAAACTCCATCAAGGACATCAAAAAGGCTATGCTCGAGGATGAAGTGGCTCAATTACAGATAGTTGACAGTCTCGCCTGGGGAGCGGTGATAAAACACGAAGATTTCGGAAAGAGGTGGATAGACATAGCCATTCTCGCCAAAGAGTTCGGACTTGAGTACCCGGAACTTCTGCTCCACCGCAGCGGCAATTGGATAGAATATGACGGAGGAACAGGTCTCCTCTACATTGCATATGTCCGCGATTTTACCGCAGCCGGGCAGATTTGTCCGCTGGAATATGCCACTCCTCTGATTCGTGACATACTTTTGAGCGTCAGAAAAAGGGAGCTCGTCTCCACATTGGAACAAGACTTGCTTAATGAGGCTCGCGAAAATGAAAAATTCATCATTTATGAATAAAAAAACACTCCTAATTGCAGCAATTTCCCTTATGTTGCCACTGGGCGCCTTTGCTCAGAAATATCAGGGCGGCGTGATTGACAAATCGGTTGCCGTAGTCGGTGAAGAGATGATTAAAATCTCAATGATTGAGGACGAAGTGAAGATGATGAGGGCGCAGGGAATGATTTCCGACAAGAATATGCGCTGCGAACTTCTTGAACAGATGCTCATATCAAAACTCTTCCTTATGCAGGCGAGAGTGGACTCCCTTCAGGTGAATAACGATATGGTAGAGAGTGAGTTAAGCTCCAGACTTGACCAGCTCAGGACACGTCTTGGAGGAGAGGATGAGCTTGAGAGGAACTTCGGAAAACCGATCTACAAACTCCGTCAGGAGTGGCGCAAGACTCTCCAGGAACAGAGCCTCACCCAGCAGATGCAGCAGAAGGTCGCAGGTGACATCCCGGAACTTACTCCCTACGATGTTCAGCAGTATGTTGAGTCTGAGGATGCAGACGACCTTCCTATTGTCCCGGTAAAGTACCGTCTCAGCCAGATTTGCATCTACCCTGACAGGGAGGCTGCAGCGACAGCTGTGAAAGAAAAGCTTCTTTCCATCCGCGAAAGGATTATGAACGGAGAGAAGTTTTCGACTCTCGCGAGGATTTACTCCCAGGACCCTAACAGCGCAAGGCGTGGCGGAGAACTCGGAATGGCCTCAAAATCAATCTTCTGGCCGGCATTCTCAGATGCAGCGATGGCTCTCAAGCCGGGAATCGTTTCCCAGATTGTGGAGACTCCTGACGGATTCCACATCATCGAAGTGCTTGAGAAAAAGGGAGATATGTTCAACGCCA
>CAVJRU010000057.1:0-13779 GCA_963652025.1 bacterium | reverse complement strand
AAATACTTTAAACTCCGCAAAGCCATTTTGCGGGCTGCAAATATACGATTAAATTTTTATTTCTCAATGGATTACGTAATTTTTTAAGAAATTTCCGCTCCATCTCCTCCGCACCGGTTCGGTCTGCGCCATATCGGAAACGGGTGCAATCCTACCTGCGGCGGGTTTTGATTTTCTTCGGCACCCTAAGCACTTTCCCGTTATCCTCAACGACCGCTTTCTTCCATTTCTCGGAATATCCCGGCCACTGGATTCCGTCAGGGATGCGGTCGGAGTAGCCGTTGGTGACCCAGCTGCCGTCTGGGTTCTGAGCTTTCACGTTGCCGTCAAGGAACTTCACGAGGAGGAATTCTTCCATCTGAGTCCAGTTTGTGAACATCTCCTGAGCCGTATTGACAGAGAATTCGGTGAGATATTTCTTCGTCGAAGGAATCGGGTTCACCGTCTTTCGGATATCATCGTTCCGGCTCACGACCATCTTCTTGCGACGGAGTTCGCCGTCATAGATGGAAAGCGCAGTCGAGTCAGCCTTCTGAACTTCCTTCAACTGACGGTTTTCCCACTCGTCCACAGCCTCGCGCACCGTAGGAGCCATAATGTTGTAGGCTTTGTAGCAGGCGTTCGCGACACGGTTGCACATCCAGAAGGCGGAAGTCGGAGAGTAGTGGAGAATGTCTCCATTGCCCTCGCGGAAGCACTCCGGAACTTCCTGCGTGCATACATATATAGGTGTCAGCCAAGATGTGGCCGCGTCATCGCATCCGAACCAAAGAAGCGCTCCGATTGCGTCCGGAAGCTCCCCTCTGCTCTGTCCCACGAACCAGAAGCCCGTCTGCTGGGTTGCCATAGCCCTCTCGTTGATGTACTTCTTACCGTCCACTTCCCACTCCATAGGCCTCCAGCGGTACGGAAGGGCGTTTCCGCCGGCTCCGATGTCGGTTGTCATATCCATAGGAGTGCCCTCAAAATGGTCGCGCATCGCATCCGCAACATCTTTCACGGAAAGTTTCTCGGCGGGTTTTACAAAAAGAGGAAAACGCTTCGTCGCGTCAAGTCCCATCGCGTATGGAAGGTAGTCGGAAGCGGGGCGGGTGACCTCATTTCCTTTTTCGTCAATGAAAGTGAACTGGCCCTTGCAGAGGATGTTGAAAGCGGACCAGGCCCTCGCCTCGCAGGCCCTCATTCCGCCGAAATCGAGCGGAGCATAGGTGTCGCAAAAGCTGAATTCGCTGTCCTTGCCGCTGAACCAGCCCATCTCGCGTGCGAACGAGATTACATCCGGGGCGTAGAGGCAGTTCTCCGGGTCATCAAGCGGGAAGGTGCTGATGCGGGCTTGGTTGGCGTGGGCGCAGATATACCCGTCAGGCACCCTGCGGGCCACCCAGACGACGCCTTTGCGGACGTTCACCCCGTTCTCGATTTTGGTTCCCTTTCCGATGAGGTCCATAACCCAGACTTCGTTCTGGTCGGCGATGGAGAATGACTCGCCCTCGGAGTAGTAGCCGTATGTGTTGGCAAGGTCCACGATGGTTTCAATGGCTTCGCGGGCCGTGGAGCACCTTTCGAGAGCGATGTATATCAGGGAGCCGTAGTCAACAAGGCCCGTCGTGTCCCAAAGCTCGCTGCGTCCGCCGTAGGTGGTTTCGCCGATAATGAGCTGCCTTTCGTTCATATTTCCGACCCTCTGGTAGGTCACGGAAGCCTGAGGGATGCGGCAGAGGAATTTTCCGCTGTCCCAGTCTACGACATCTCGCATAGCCCCTTTGTCCCAGAAGCCTCCGCGAAGGTAGTAGAGTTCGCCGTAAAGCTGATGAGAATCAGCGGCATAGGAAATCATATTCGAGCCGTCCGCACTGGCGCCGGCGGTGACAAGAATGTTGCTGCAGGCCTTTGACCCGGGACCTTGAAATAGTGCCGCAAAAGCGAGAGCGGCGCAAAATGAGAGTTTTTTGATATCCATAAATGTGAAATTTTCTAATTATATGTTCCCCCGCGGCCCATATAGGTCCCGGAAGTATCTGGGTAATCCGCCCCGTACACAGGGCAAATCCCACAAAATTACATATTTTTTACTACTTTTGCACCTTATGGCCTCGCGCCTATATCCATTCCGATACAAAACCATTCATACTGAATCTGATATGAAACGAATTTTTACAATACTTTCACTTCTGTGCCTCGGCCTTACGGCGTTCGCCCAGCAGCAGCCGCAAGAGCCTGATTATTACGAACTTGCAGAAAAAGAAACCGAACGTCTGCAAAGGGCCGTAAAACTTGAGGACTGGCAGATTTTCTTCGTTGACTCCACCCTTGTGCACGACTATATGGGTCTTGCGGAAGAAATCGGTAAACTTCAAGCAAACAAAGTGAGCAACACCACTATGTATCAGCTTGTCCAGGATAAATGGATGGAGAAAATCGACGCCTCCTTCAAGAAATTTTTCACTCAGGAGCAGTGGGCGGCTTATCTAAAGCAGGGCGCAGCGAAAGCTCAGAAGCAGAGGGCTAAACGCTCAGCCAAACAGAGCGGGAAATAGACAACGTAACACAACGACATAATATGGCTAAGAAATCGAGAATTTTACGCAACTGGATGAAGCATCTGCTTCAGTGGGGAACTCTGGCGGCACTTGTTCTGGTGCTTACTGGAGTCGTTAAACTTGGAGCGGACGGGGCTGACCCTGAGGCCTGGTGCCCGATGGGCGGATTGCAGGCGCTTGCAACCTTCCTTGCCGGAGGGACGCTCCCCTGCACGATGTCATCGGTGCAGGTTATGATGGGAGTTGCGCTCGCCGTCGCCGTCATCCTTTTCAGCAAACTTTTCTGTGCCTACCTTTGCCCTATCGGCACTGTAGAGGATTTTCTCACCGGACTTCGCAAGGGACTCGGGTGGAAAAAGGGAATTGCCATCCGAAATGGAAGCGTCCTTGACAAAATTCTTCGCATCTTCAAATATGCCTTGCTTTTTGTCGTGTTCTATTCCACAATTTCGGCGAGCGAGCTTTTCTGCAAGCACCTTGACCCTTACTATGCCGTTGCGACAGGCTTCAAGGGCGAAATAACACTCTGGATGTCAATCACTTCTCTCGTCCTTGTGGTACTCGGAGGATTTCTCGTCGACAGGTTCTGGTGCAGATATGTCTGCCCGCTGGGAGCCGCAAGCAACACCTTCAAGTTCTGGTGGTGGGACGCCATTCTTTTCGGAGGCACTCTCATCGTGAGCCTTTGCGGAGTCAAAATCAACTGGGTGGCAGTTCTCGCCGTTTTCTGCGCGGGAGGATACCTTCTTGAGATTCTTCTTCCGAACGCGACCCTCGGGAGCATCGCCGTTGTTAAGGACGACTCGCTCTGCAACCACTGCAAGAAGTGCACGCGCCACTGCCCATACCACATTGACGTGGAGAAATGCCACAGCAGAGTGACCTGCGTGGACTGCACCCTTTGCGGAGAATGTACCGCTGTCTGCCAGAGCGGAGCAGTGAAAATCGGAGTGAGCCGCCGCAGCAAGGGCGGATTCTGGAAATATGTCCCTGCGCTTCTAACCGTTGCGATTGCCGGTCTTGGCATCTGGGCCGGAACCCGCTTTGAGCTTCCGACCATCAATATGGAATGGGGAATCGACCAGGTGGACTCCACCGGCACGGTCACAGGGCGCATTATCCCGCGAGAGAGGCTTCAGACCGTAAGACTCGATGGCCTAAGGTCCGTCAAATGCTACGGCAGTTCGATGGCGTTCAAGGCGAAACTTGAGAGAATTCCGGGCGTGCACGGCGTCAAGACCTATGTCACCCACCACGAAGCCGATGTTCTCATTGACACGACCGTCATTAAAGCCGACGCCCTTCAGGAGGCGATTTTCACCCCGTCGATGTTCCGCGTCTGGACTCCGGACCCTGCGAAAGTGGACTCTCTTAAAATCGTCACCATCAGGACCGAAAAAATGTACGACAAAGTGGACCTCAACTACCTGGGCCTTCAGATGAGAAACACCGGACGGAGCATCTTCGGAGTGGAATCCGAGTTCGCCTGCCCGCTCATCGTGAGGGTGTATATGGGTATGAATGAAGACCTTAGCGAAGAATGGTTCCGGGAAATCGTGGAGATGAAGGTTCTGAGTATGCCTGTTCACGGCGGCGGGACAAAGGACACCCCGGTGGACTACAAGTTCGTGAGGATGGAGCCGGGCTACACGACAATCGGCGTGAAGGAATATCTCCACAAGATGTTCGAGGCTTCCGGAGCTTTCACAGCCGAGTTCAAACAAAGAGTGGAGCAGTACGAGGGAAAGCCGCAGTGGGTCTATGAGATTGCAAATCAGAACTATGAGAAGCCGATTGTGCGGAGGATGATGCCGTACCTGAGCAACCATCTTTCAAAGGAAGAGGGGATAATCGGGGTCTATATCGCCCTGAACAAGAATCTCGTGCCATCAATCCAAGTCCGCTACGCCGCGCCGATGACCGCCGAGAAAGTCTGGGAGCTGATGACGATGGACACCTGGACGGTGCAGTACGCAAAGGACGACATCCGCGAGGTTCCGGCAAAAATCTCCTTCGAACACCCGGGAATCAGCTACAGGCTCAACTAAAATACCTATTTATTAGGATACAACCGAGCCGCAAAACTTCTAACTTTGCGCCTCGGTTAGTTTTAGGGAGAATTGTGCACTGTCTCCCAAGTGGTTATGCAGGCCGTGAAGGCCAAAAAATCCGAGAATGAAGAAACTCGCAATCATATTAGCTCTCGCACTGGTGTCTCTCCAGGGGCTGGCGCAGTCTTTTGCCATATCCGGCACTGTCCTGGACTCCAAGGGCAATCCCATCGACTACGCCACCGTCCTTCTGACCCGGACCGAGCAGTGGGCGATTGTGGATGCGAAGGGCTGCTTCACCATAAAGAATGTCCCCGCGGGGAAAAACATCATCAGCGTCTCCTGCCTCGGTTTTGTTACCGACGAAAAGGAAATTGTCGTCTCCAAAAATATCGTGAACTATACGGTACGCCTGAAAGAGGATAACCTCACGCTGGATTCCGTTGTCATCACCGCCCAGGAGAACACCTCCAGCGCGACAACGAGCCGCACTATGGACCGCACGGCGCTCGACCATATGCAGATGACGAACCTCTCAGAGGCTTCCTCCCTTCTTCCGGGCGGAGTGACCGAAAACTCCAACCTCACCTCTTCCAAAGTCCTTTCCATCCGCTCTGACTCGAAGGGCGAAGGGTCGCTCGCTTCATTCGGAACTGCCGTGGAAGTGGACGGTGTGAGGCTTTCCAGCAACGCTATGCTCGGGCTCGACCCCACCAGCGGCGGGGTGAAAGGCACCAGCGTCAACAACATCGCCACCTCGAACGTGGAGTCCGTGGAGGTGATTACCGGAGTGCCGAGCGTCGAGTACGGAGATATGACCTCGGGAGTGGTGAAAGTCAACACCCGAAAGGGCAAGACCCCCTATATGATTACCCTCTCCACAAATCCGCGCACGAAGCAGGCCTCATTCACCAAAGGATTCTCTCTCGGGGAGACCTCCAGGGGCCGAAGCCGCGGAGTCATCAACACGGACCTCGAATACACCCGCGCAATCAGCGAGCTTATGTCCCCCTACACGGCCTACACCCGCAGGCAGCTGAGCCTCGGCTACAGCAACACCTTCTCTGACGGGCTTCTCGCCGATATGCCGCTTCGCTTCAGCATAGGCGCTACCGGCAACTGGGGCGGCTACAACAGCGAGGCAGACCCGGACTCCTACGGGGTGAACTGGGAAAGGACCAACGACAGCGCGGTGAGAGCAAACTTCAGCCTCAACTGGCTTCTGAGCAAGGCCTGGATTACCAACATCGAACTTAACGGCTCCGTTTCCTACAACAACAAGCTGTACAAATACAAGTCATCCGACTCCTCAGCTGCCTCCAAGGCCGTTTTTCACGGCACCGAAGAGGGATATTTTATGGGGCAGACCTACGAAGAGAATCCCGACGCCCCGGTCAAGCTCATCCCGGCCGGACAGTGGACCTACGTTATGGCCGAGGACAATCAGCCGCTGAACTGGAAACTGGGCCTCAAGGCCAACTGGGCGAGGCGGTTCGGAACGGTCAATTCCAAACTGAAAGTCGGCGCTGACTGGACAGGGGACGGAAACCTCGGAAAAGGCTGGTACACAGAGGACAAAGCGTATGCCCCCACCTTCCGTGAATGGGACTACAGCGCGGTGCCGTTTATGCACAACATCGCTGTCTATGCCGAGGAAAGCCTCCACATTCCGATAGCAAAGACAAAACTCGACCTTGTGGCCGGCATAAGAAACGAGAACACCCTCATAAGGGGCTCCGCCTACGGAAACAAGTCCACCTGGTCGCCGCGTTTCAACGCGAAATACACCGTTTTCAACAGCAAGGACCACAGGAACAACGTAGTGAGCGAACTTTCCTTCCGCGCAAGCTGGGGAGTGGCGATGAAACTGCCTTCATTCTCAATCCTCTACCCCACCCCGACCTACAAGGAAATAAACACCTTCGCCGCCCACACGACTTCGAGCGGGCAGAGCGTCTCCGCCTACTACATCCTCCCGAGGACCATAGAATACAACTCTGACCTCAAATTTCAGAAGAGCCACCAGAGCGAGATTGGAATGGACATAAACATCGGAGGGAACAAAATATCCCTCGTTGGCTTCTACAGCAGGACGTTCAACGGCTACAGGATTGACAGCGGCTACGAGGATTTCCTCTATTGGTACACCCCTATTTCGGCAATAAGCGAGGCCCTTAGCGGGGACAGGGAAATCGCCGAAGAAAACAGGGTCTATTCCATTGACCGCCACAACGGCACAGTAACCGTTTCGGACCGCAGCGGGGCAAAATCCCCGGTGCAGCTTAGCGCAAAGGCGAAAAAGAGTGTCAACACGACCAGAATCCCCGGGAACGACACGAACCCGGACACGAGATATGGAATCGAATGGGTGGTGGACTTCAAAAGGATAAAGCCCATCAACACCACCATCCGTCTTGACGGAACCTACTACCGCTACAAGAGCGTAGACGCGAATATGGTAGCCGACTGCCCCACCAACACCAACGGAAGCGACGGCGAGCCTTACACCTATATAGGTTATTACTACGGCGGCTCAAGCCTTTCGAACGGAAGGGAGAACAGGGCGCTGAGAACCAACCTCACCGTGACGACCCACATCCCGAAGGTTCGTCTGATTGTTTCACTGAAGGTTGAGGCATCCCTCTACAGATACAGCCACTATCTCAGCGAAAGGGCTGACGGCAGCGCAAGGAGCTATCTTCTGGAGAACGACGGCGACTATTTCACGACCAACACGGCTTCGGTGTATTCCGCAAAGCAATACACCATCCTCTACCCGGACTACTACTCCGAGTACGGAAGCAGCGAGAAAATCCCGTTCCTTGAAAAGTTCCGGTGGGCAAAAGAGAATGACACGGCACTGTTCAACGACCTGGCAAAACTGGTGCAGAGAAGCGCCTACACCTATTATTTCCTGGATGATGTAATCAGCCCCTACTTCAGCGCGAACATAAGCGTCACGAAGGAAATCGGAGACATAGCCTCAGTGTCCTTCTACGCGAACAATTTCCTCAATAACCACGCATCCGTAAAGTCCTCCAAGACAGGAAAATACACCTCCCTCGTCTCATCGGGCTACATCCCGGACTTCTTTTACGGCGTGAGCGTGAGGCTTAAATTTTAATGGATAGGAAAAGGTTTATATATAAATGAGTTAGAGACGTACGAAATTTAAATTAGTATAAAGCATAAAAATTATGAAAAAGTATTTCATTTTGTTTCTCGCAGCCGGCGTTCTGGCTGCGTCCTGCCAGAAAGACCCGCAGCAGGTTAAAACTTACGAACTTAAGGTCAACACAGCTTACGAAGCCGACACTCTGGAGATTGAGAATCTCAGAATCGATTTGAAAGACGCCAACACTGGAATTTCATTCGAAGCAAGGACAGACACTCTCGGAGTAGCTACATTCTCAGTGCCAGTGGGTTCATACGAGGCAAGCACCCAGTACACGGAAGGTCACGTGATTTACAACGGCGTTGCAAGCAACATAGTAGTCTATGCCGACAGAGAGAACAAGGCCACAATCGCTCTCACTGCATCAAGCGCCAGCTCCCTTGTAATCAAGGAGTTCTACGGCACAGGCTGCGCATACGAGAAGAACGGCAAGACCCTGACTTACTCAGGCGACCGCTATGTGAAGATTTACAACAATTCCTCAGAGCCCTACAGTCTTGACAAATGCGGACTCGCAATGCTTGCGCCTTATAATGGCCAGTCGGCATCCACTCTCAGAGATGAGACTACAGGGGAACTCAAATATGCAAAAGAAGACTGGGTGCCGGCCGCACACGGAGTCTGGTACTTCAACACCGCCTACACTCTCCAGCCATACTCCGGGGTTACGATTTCCATCACCGGAGCAATTGACCACACCACGACCTACGCCAATTCCGTAGATCTTTCCAACGCGGACTTCGTTTGCTACGACCCGGAAAGCCTTTACAAGAACGCCAACCATTACCCGGCGCCAAGTGCTTCAATCAACGAAAGCCACTACCTCAAGGCAACTACATTCAGCGGAGCGAAAGGCAACGCCTGGACACTTAGCACTACTTCACCGGCATTCATCCTCTTTGAGGTTCCTGAAGGAGAAGACGTCAAGACCTGGGCTGCAGACGCCACTCTTAACGACCAGACAAGCCTCAAAGGAGTCCAGTTCCAGAAAATGCCGAAGGACTGGATTCTTGATGCGATAGAGGTTTACGACAATGCGAACTTTGCCAAGTGCCAGAAGAGGTTCACCTCCGACATTGACGCAGGCTATGTTGTAATCACCACCGGCATAGGCTACTCCGTTTACAGAAACGTGGACAAGGAAGCAACCGAAGCTCTTGAGGGCAACAGCGGAAAACTCGTCTACAACTACTCCGAAGGGACAAACAATCTTGAGGGCGGCTCAACCGACCCTTCTGGAATCGACGCCGAGGCATCCATCAAGAACGGAGCCCGCATCATCTATCTCGACACCAACAACTCCACCGTGGACCTTCACCAGAGGGTCAAGGCCAGCATTAAATAAGTTTCCCTTTTATGAAAAGGACTGCGGCGACATTTTTAGCGATTCTTCTCTGCTCGGGGGCGTGCCTTCTGGCGCAGCCCCCCCGGGAGAGAGGAGCGTATGACTACGACTACATTGTCTGCAATTCACCCTGGCTGACTTCGAGCAACGCTGCCGGCCTCACAATGAATCCGGCGGGCAAGATTGCCGTCGCGGAACTTTCATTCGGCAAAAGGGACGGAGGTCTCAAGGGCAACGAAGACTCGCCCAACAGCCTCGAGTACGGGGTGGAGGCGGAGTCCTACTACCGTCTGTCGGAGAAAATCGCCTTCTGGGGCGCGCTCGGATATTCCGGGTTCAGAGGGCAGAGTATGGGCGGGTCAATTCTCGTGAACCCCGACTACAATCCGGTAAACTTCTATGAGAGCGACCACGCGAACAAGGGCATTGTAACCCGCGAGAACTACTCCGTCAACGGAGGAATTTCCTACAGTTTTTCTCCACGCTGGTCCATCGGGGCAAAGGTGAACTACGACGCCGGCAATTCCACAAAAAGGAAGGACCCGCGCTACCGCAGCACCCTGATGGATATGACTCTCAGCCTCGGAGGAAGGTTCGCCCCAAGCGAAATGTTTGAAGTCGGGCTCGATTTCATCTACCGCAAAACCACCGAAAACATTCTCGGCAAGCTGTATGCGGACACGAGCATAAAGTATTATACCCTCGTGGATTACGGCGGATATTGGGGAAAATACGAGCTTTTCGAAGGAGACCTCGGATATGTGTCGCTGACCAACCGCCGTCCGATGCTGAACAATTTCTACGGAGGAGCCGCCCAACTGGTTTTCAACTGGGGTAAGGTGCGCTTTTTCAACGAGTTCAAGTATCTCTACCGCACCGGCTACTACGGCAACAAGTCCGAATCGTCTGTCGTTTTCTCCAGCCACAACGCCCACTGCATCGCCTATTCCGGGAACCTTAACATCACGGGGGAAAACTGCAGCAGGCACATCCTGGGACTCGACGTTGATATGGAAAGTCTCAAAAATTTTGAGAACTCCTACAAATATGAGACTCCGTCAGGAGAGAGCACCGTGGTGAGATATCTCGGGGAGAACCAGAGGCTTCAGAGGACTCTTCTCCACGCCCGGATGGCCTACACGGGATATTGGGGCATCGAGGGAAATCTTCCCCGCTGGGAAGCAGGAGCTGTAGCCGGCTACAACTACAAGAAGACATACGCGACCTTCTACCCCGACAGCCGCAGGCAGAATGTGAGCACCGTCTGCGCGGAGGCGTTCGCCCGCTGCAATTTCACCGTCGGAGGAAGTAACATCCTTTCCGGAGGCATCCACGTTGAGGGTCTCGGCGGCTGGGGAGTCAAAAACACCGACGAGAGGATAGGAAGCAGCACATCGGCAACGCCCAAGACTTCGGAGGAATACCTCAACATAGACTTCGAAAACCGCACGCTCGCGCGCCTTGGAGAGGGACTTTCCTTCAAGTACACAAGACTCTTCCCGTCAAAGGGAATCAGCGCATACATTCTTCTTAAAGACACATTCATCCATTCGGTGAAAAATGTCGAATATATGAGCGGTAATTATCGTAACTTTGCGGAGATAAGGATAGGTTGTACATTCTGACACAAGGTTATGAAACATTCCGGTTTTTTAACAATCGTCCTCTTTGCGGGGACGATTTTTTCGTTTGGCGCTGCGGCGCAGACCCCAATTTCGTCTTCCGAGGACACCCAGGAGGCCATTGAAGGAGATTCAGAGCTTCTGAAGGGACAGCTCCCGAACGGGCTGACCTACTACATCCGCCACAACGCCAACCCCGCCGGCTGTGCAGATTTCTACATTGCCCACAACGTGGGGGCGCTTCAGGAGGAGGATTCCCAGAGCGGACTCGCCCATTTCCTTGAACATATGGCCTTCAACGGCACAAAGCATTTCCCGGGCAAGGGCATCATCAATTTCCTCGAGAAGGAGGGAGTGCGCTTCGGCTACAACATCAACGCCTACACCAACAAGAACGAGACTGTCTATAACCTTTCCTCGGTGCCGCTAAAAAGGGACAGTTTCATCGACTCGGTGCTTCTGGTGCTGCACGACTGGTCCTGCGACATCACCTGCGACCCTGTGGAAATCGATGAAGAAAGGGGCGTGATTTCGGAAGAATACCGGCGCAGCGATGACCAGAGGGCAAGAATGGCGGCAAAGCAGGCAAACCTTCTCTACAACGGGTCGAAACACTGCAGAAGGTCGGTTATAGGCACGCTGGACATCATCAACGGCTTCCCCCCGGAGGAAATCCTCTCGTTCTACCACAAGTGGTATCGTCCTGACCTTCAAGCAATTATAATCGTCGGAGATTTCGACCCGAAGGAGATGGAACAAAAGGTCAGGAGAACTTTCAGCGACATCCCCGCACCTGCCCGCCCGGTGGCGAAAGAAACTTATGAGATACCGGCTCTGAATGGACCTGTCTTTAAGAATATGACCGACCCCGAGATTTCCATCCGCACGCTGAAGGTTATGATTCGCGAGGACTTGCCGGGAAAAGAACTTAGGAATACGAGGTATTTCTACAAAGACTACTATACGCGTCTTATTGTTACTCAAGTAATCTCCCAGAGACTTTCAGAGAAGTCAAAACAGAAAGAAAGTCCGGTAAAGTCAGCCGTAGCCGTCACAAGCCCGTATGGAGTGGATTTCTACAACACTCTATTCACAATTGTTCCTAAGAACGACGACGAATTTGAGAACAGCCTGAGGTTCATTGAAAGGGAATTGAGGCGATGCCGGGAATTCGGGTTCAGCTCAGATGAGGTGGAAGCCGCCAGATTCCAAGTGGGGAAAAAACAAAGAATTGACAAAGAACTCTCCGAAGAGGAGACTACCTCCGAGGCCTATGTGAAAACCTACATTGAGAGCTTCCTCAGAGGATTCCCGGAGTGCAGTCCCACTTCACTTGCAGAAGTGAAACGAGATGCCCTCAACAGCGTAAAGAAGGAAGATGTGCAAAGTATGCTCTCAATGATACTTGACAGTCAGGAGAGAATATACTCCTATGTAATCAACGAAAAGGAGGTGGGAAAACTCCCGGACGAAAAGATGATGAGGGAGATAATTGATTCCGTATCAAAGGAAAACCTTGAGCCTCAATTCCTCAAATTCGAGAAGATTGACCTTGGCGTTGAAACCGGAGATGGGAAAATTACCGGACAGGAGGCGACGAAAAGGGGGTCTAAAACGATTGAGATGTGGAAACTCAGCAACGGCGCGAAGGTTTGGTTCACTCCGTCCGACGCAGTCCGTTCTGACTGCCACCTGTCGATGGACGTTTATTTCAATACCGGCCATAGAAGGTGCTCCTACGACGCCGCGACCGAAAATTTCGTAAACGGCTACATCGCCCGCAATGCAGGATTCCGCGGGATGGACGCCCTGACTCTCAAGAACCGTCCCGAGTGCTATGGGGTGAGCTGGATTATGAGCCGGCACACTTCCGACAAATCTGTCATAAGGCTTCAATCTGACGGCAATAACGCGGAGAAAGCGTTCACCATCTTCCATATTCTTGTCAGCGAGCCTTATCTTGGTTCTGAGAAGGCACTTTCAAAGTATAAAATGAATGAGTTAAGTTTTCTCGGGAAAAAGAAAAGCGGAGAAAATGCCTTCCTGGATGAATACAAGAACCTTGTGTATGGCGGCAATCCATACGTGGAGCCGAATGACAGCGCCTCCGTGGAGAAGGTAAGTATGGAGACCGTACGGGAAATTTACAGCCAGCATTTCACAAGGTTCTCCGATATGCAGATTTTCATCTCAAGCGACCTGGACAAGGAGACCATTAAAGAATATGTCTGCAAATACGTCGCTTCGCTGGAAGGAGAATACAATCAAGATTCCAGAAAGGTCGGGCGCGTCGAACCCGCATATAAGGGCAAAACTCAAAAGGAATGGAACGACCCCGAGACCACCTCACCGAAGACTCTGATAAAGTTCCGCTGCAAGGCAAGGCTCGGCAACACGCCTTCGGACAGGGCCACGGTTGACATTCTGGACTACATTATGTCTGCCCGCTATCTCGCCCAGATTCGCGAGAAGAGGGGCGGCACCTATTATGTGGCGTTCATTTCCGAGCATTTCGGGAAGAAAAACGCTCTGGTGGAGTCAATGGTTGATTTTCAGACGAGGGCGGAGCTGAAAGACACTCTTCTTGCCGACACCTACGCGATTTTGGAGAAGATGTGCGCTGAAGGCCCGGGCGAAGAGGAAATGGACGCGGCGAAAAAGTATCTCGTGAAGGCTCACGTGGAAAAAAGCCACAAAGCGAAGGATTCTCTCGTGGAGAAGAACGCGGCAACAGAAAAAGCCGTATTTTTAGGCGAACTCCCGGACGAAGACTACGGGGCGACAGTCCAGAGTGTCAGCTCCAAAGACGTCCGCCGCGCAGCCCGCAAGCTTCTCCGAGGCGACCGCCTTGTCGCCGTCTATGTAAGCGAGGGTATTTCTCACCAGGCGCCCTGAGTGTCGTCCTCGTCGGTGAAGGTTTTCTGCAGGTCTTTCGTCCACTTGAACTTAAAGATGCGGTAGTTGCGGTATTCGCCCTCCAGGATGAGCGGACCGTCGAAACTTGCGAGGGCAGTGTAGTAGGTGTGACCCTCCTCGAACTTGGTCG
>CAVJRU010000056.1:0-14183 GCA_963652025.1 bacterium | reverse complement strand
TGTTTCGGTTAGTAGTGTAGTGTTTTAATTATTAGTGGTCAGCAGTCTCTCCGAAAGAGTCGGAGAGCGAGTGGTCTTAGCCTACGTCTGACTAAGACATTGCAAATTTAGGCTTTATTTTTATTTATCCAAATTTTAGGGAGAATTTTATCCGAAAAACGGCGTTTTTTTGTATAAAATGTAGCAAAAATCGTCTAATTCCGTTTTTCTTTTTAACAGCTCCCTATTTTTTCTCCAGTAGCGCAGGTCTTAGTCGGCGGGTCCGCTCCAGTGCCTGTTCATCCTGCCAAGCCTGGATTTTCTTCGGGTCGCCTCCCAGGAGAACATCCGGAACCTTCCACCCGTTGAACTCGGCCGGGCGGCTGTAGATGGGAGGGGAGAGAAGGTCATCTTGAAAGCAGTCGCTAAGGGCTGAGGTGCCGTCACCGATGGCGCCAGGGATGAGCCGTACAATCGCATCGGCGACAATCGCCGCCGGGATTTCGCCTCCGCTGAGCACATAGTCTCCCACTGAGATTTCCCTTGTAATGAGGTGGTCTCTCACTCTCTGGTCAATCCCCTTGTAGTGACCGCACAGAAGAATGATGTTTCCCTTGAGCGACAGCTCATTGGCGATTGCCTGCGTGAGGATATCTCCGTCAGGGGACATATAAATCACCTCGTCATACTCCCTCTGGCTCTTGAGCTCTTCAATCATCCTGTAGAGCGGCTCCACCATCATTACCATCCCGGCATCTGGCCCGTAGTTATAGTCATCCACTTGCCTGTGCGGCCCTTTTCCATATTTTCTGGGGTTATGAATGTATATTTCCACAAGTCCTTTCTCTCTTGCCCGACCCACGATTGAATGACTGAGCGGGCTCTCAAGAAGCTCCGGAACGACTGTAATGATGTCTATGCGCATATAATAAGGTATATTTTTTTATCTAAAGGGGCTGATGTCGTATGTGTGTTTATTCGAACGAGCCGATGAAACCGGTGCGGCCAATTCCCCGATTGCAGTTGACCCCGTTTCCGCTGCAAATTTAGTGATAAAGAATGATGTAATTTTCAAGGTTTGACAATTATTTAATATATTTGCAAGTTGGTTGGGATGGGCCGTGCTTCTTCTGCCCCTCTCAAGAATATAAATTTATATTTACTAGACTCGAAATTATGAGTGAAGAAATCATTCCTGGAGTTCTCCCTGAGGCTTCAGATGTAGAAGAGACTGCGGCAGTGGAAAGCTCCGCAGCAGAAAACGTCGCTCCTGAGGAGGCTTCCGCCCCTGCGACTGAAAATGTTGAAAATCCATATCAAGACAAAACCCTTGCGGAACTTGTGGACGAAATGCAGAAAATCGTCACCGTGGGGATGAAGTCTGCACTTACCAAGGAAGCAGACTCCCTCAAGACCGCTTTCTACAAGCGTCTGAACAAGGAAAAGGCTGAGGCTATGCAGAAATTTGACGAGTTGAAGGACTCTGCCATTGATGCAGTTGAAAGCCCATTTACCGCAATTGAGGAGGGCTTCAAGTCCGTATATGCCCAGTATAAAAAGGAAAGGGCCGAGTACAACGAGAAGCAGGAGAAGGAAAAGGAGCATAACCTGGAACTTAAAAAGCAAGTAATCGAGGACCTGAAAGCGCTTCTGGAAAAGCAGGAAGACGTCAATGCCACATTCCCTGCATTCCGGGAGATTCAGAACCGCTGGAGAGAAATCGGACCTGTGCCGGTTTCCGCTTTCCGCAATATAAACGAGACCTATCAGCTCTATGTTGAGCAGTTCTACGACAAGGTGCAGATAAACCGCGAACTTCGCGACCTGGACTTCAAAAAGAACCTTGAGGCTAAGGAGAAGTTCTGTGAGGCTGCGGAGAAACTCTCTGAGAATGAGAATGTTGTGGAAGCATTCAAGGAACTTCAGAAGCTTCACGAGCAGTGGAAGGAATTCGGTCCTGTCGCAAAAGAATACCGTGACGACATCTGGAACCGTTTCAAGGCGGCTACAAGTGTAATCAACAAGAAATATCAGGGCTTCTACGAGGATGTGAAGAAGCAGCAGGAGGAGAATCTTGCAGCGAAGACCGCCCTCTGTGAGAAGGTGGAGGAGATTGCAGCAAGAGAGGTCACCTCATCCAATGACTGGAACACTTTCTCAAAGGAAATCGAGCACGTCCAGGAAGAATGGCGTAAGATCGGTTTTGCCTCAAAGAAAGAAAACCAGAAGGTTTATGAGCGCTTTAGGGCTGCTTGTGATGCGTTCTATGAGCGCAAAAGAGCATTCTACACTGATTTTAAGGATAGCTTGAACGCAAATCTTGACAAGAAAACGGCTCTCTGCGAGGCTGCGGAGGCTCTTAAGTCAAGCACCGAGTGGAAGAAGGCGACAGAGCAGTTCATTGACCTTCAGAAGCAGTGGAAGGAAATCGGTGCCATTCCGCGCAAGAAATCCGACCAGCTTTGGAAGAGATTCCGTGCAGCCTGCGACGAGTTCTTCGATTCTCGCGACAAAAACTCCCAGCCGGAGAACGACTACTACCGCAATCTCAAGGCAAAACAGGCGATTATTCGTGAAATCAATGAATACGAAAGCGTTGACCCCGCTTCTGACGCAGAGGCAAAGGCTGCTTTCCAGCAGAGATGGCAGGAGATAGGTTTCGTTCCGTTCAAGGAAAAGGAGAAAATTGCAAAGGCTTACTCCGAGGCTTTCAAGGCTAAGTTCGGAAACGAGCCGTCAGCTGCAAGACGTCAGGGTTCCTCTGCCCGTCCATCACGCCCGCAGAAGAGCCAGAAGGAGATTCTCATCGAAAAGTTCAACCGTCTCCAGCAGGAAATCGCCACTTACGAGAACAACATCGGGTTCTTCGGCAAGAACTCCGGGTCTTTGGTGGAGCAGATGCAGAAGAAAATTGACGACGGCAAGGCTGAACTTTCAGCGCTCGCCGAGCAGATTCGCAATCTCAAAACTGAAGAATAATCCAGGGGGCTGATTAAAGCGATTTTATTCAGCCCCTTGAATGTGTAGTGTAATAAAACTCTCTCAGAGAAACTGGGGGCAGTTAAAAGGAAAATAAATGACATCAGAAAGTAAAAATACGATTATCGGCTTTGTGCTGATAGGGGTGATTATGTTTGGATTCACCTGGTATCAGTCGCGCCAGTATAAGAAACAGATGGAGTATCAGGCTCAGCTTGACTCCATCGCACGTGTGGAAAGGCTTGAGGCAATGGCGCAGGATTCCATTCTCGCAGCCGCAGAGGACTCTCTGGCGGTAGCGCAGGGGCGCGCGGTGAATCCGAAATCGGCCCTTAATCCTGGTCCTAGTCGCCGTCACTTCAAGGATGCGAACCTCACCTACAGCTACTACGAGGCTTCCGACTCCATCCTTACTCTCTCCAACGACAAGATGGAGATCGCCTTCAGCACCCGTGGAGCTCAGCCTTACAGCGTTCGCCTGAAGGACTATGTGAAATATGACAGCACAGCACTTTACCTCATCCCGAAGGGAGCATCGCAGTTTAATGTGAATGTCTATGCAGGCGAGGCTGTGGATACGAGGGATTTTGTGTTTGAGGTTGCGGAGCTTACGGATTCTTCGATAGTTATGCGCCTGCCGTTCTCTCAGGGCGGTTATATCCAGAACTCATACAAACTCACTGAGGGTAGCTATATGGTTGACGCTGCCGTTTCATTTGTCGGGATGGATTCTGTCATTCCGAGGAAAGTTTCTGCGGTGGACATCAACTGGGACAATACCATCCCGCGTCTTGAGAAAGGTTATAAGAACGAGAAACAGTACTCCGGACTTGCATATTACGTCCCTGACGAGAAATCTCCCGAGGAGATGGGCAAGGGAAAGAACGAGTCCAAGCAGCTCAACTCGAAATTCGAGTGGATTGCTTTCCGTCAGCAGTTCTTCTCATCTATTCTCACCGCTCCGGAAGGGTTTGAAAGCGGAGATTTCAATGTAGTTTTCGCAGATGAGGATGACGCCGACCGCAATCTTATGTCCTGCACCTCCCATATGAGGGCCGGCGTGGATATGATGAAGGAAGGTGACAAAACCATTCCTCTCCAGTTCTATTTTGGACCGAACCATTACCACACCCTTCAGAGCTATGACCGCAAGTATGAGAAAATTATCCCTCTCGGCGGCTGGCTTGTGGGCTGGATTTCGAGGTTCATCATCATCCCTTGCTTTGACTTCCTCGGACGCTTCATCAGCAACTATGGTATCATAATCCTTATTATGACCATCCTCTTGAAGATAGTCATCTCTCCGCTCACCATCAAATCCTATATGTCTTCGGCGAAGATGTCTGCGCTCAAACCGGAGTTGGATAAACTCAATGAGAAGTATCCTAAACCGGATGATGCGATGAAAAAGCAGCAGGCTACGATGGAACTCTATCAGAGAGCAGGCATCAAACCTCTCGGTGGCTGTCTTCCGATGTTGCTCCAGTTCCCTATACTCTGGGCGATGTTCCGCTTCTTCCCTGCATCCATCGAACTTCGTCAGAAGGGTTTCCTTTGGGCCGATGACCTTAGCGCATACGATTCAGTCCTCGATTTCGGGTTCAATATCCCGCTTTTCGGAGACCACCTTTCTCTCTTTGCGCTGTTGATGGCCGTGACTATGTTCGTCTATTCGAAGATGACTTCTTCTCAGATGGGCGACGACCCGCAGATGGCAGGAATGAGGTTTATGAGCGTTTGGCTGATGCCTATTATGATGCTCTTCATCTGTAACAACCTTTCTTCAGGTCTTTCCTACTACTATTTCATTTCCAACCTCCTTACGATGGCCCAGACTTTCGTCATCAAGAAGTGGGTTGTGAAACCGGAGAAGATTCTCGCGAAGCTGGAGGCCTCGAAGAACAAGCCTCTCCCGAAATCAAAGTGGCAGCAGAGACTTGAGGAAGCTCAGAAGATGCAGCAGGCGCAGCTTAAAGCGCAGCAGCAGGCTCAGCGCTCCAAGAAAAAATAAGACGCTTGATTCTACAATAATTGTCAAGTTAGATTGATGTATCGATATGGACATTAAAAACAACTTGCTTGAAATTAAATCGGAACTGCCATCAGGAGTAAAACTGGTGGCAGTTTCCAAATTCCACCCTGTTGAAGCGGTGAAGGAGGCTTACAGTTGCGGTCAGAGGGTCTTCGGAGAAAGCCGTCCTCAGGAGTTTGCCCTAAAGGCAGAGGCGCTCCCTTCCGACATTGAGTGGCATTTTATCGGCCATCTTCAGAAAAACAAGCTGAAACTGGTTCTTCCCTATGCCGCCGTGGTGGAGTCTGTGGACAGCGTTGAACTTCTTGACGCCATAGAATCTTGGGTTGCCGCGCATCCGGGATTTAGAAAGTTGAGTTCTGTTGCTTTCGGGGAGACTGATGGAGCGGATTTAGCGGCCGGAGTGAATGTCGCTGATGCGGACAGGGTCAGCGTGCTTCTGGAACTTCACATCGCGGGAGAGGAATCCAAGCAGGGGTTCAGCCCGGAGGAGGCCGCCGCTGTGCTCAAGGGACCTGCACGCTGGCCTCACATCCGCTTCTGTGGCCTTATGGGAATGGCAACTTTCACTGACGACGAGTCCATCATCCGCTCCGATTTTGAGAAGTTGACCTCGCTGTTTGCATTTCTCGCGCCGCTTCGCGGGAGCTTCCCGAACCTGACGCAGGACTTTCGCGAGATGTCCATCGGAATGTCCGAGGACTACAAAATAGCCGTCACAATGGGTGCCACCCTAGTCCGCATAGGCACCGCCATCTTCGGAGCGAGGAATTATTGAAAAGGGGGTGACCAAAAAGTCATCCTGTGGGAAAGAGGTTGAATAAAAAGATGGGATACAAGGCTCTCTACGACGCCCAATACCGGAGCAACCTTTCGGCCCAGAGGATTTGGGCTAGGAGAGGAACGCAGTAGACCGCTTTTTAGTCGGCCTCTATGGAGGAGACAATGTCGGCTGCGACCTTCTGCGAGGCGCCAGACCCTCCAAGGATGGAGCGGATTTCGGCATAGCCACTAAGCATCTTCTGCCTGTACTGCTTGTCTTCAATCAGCCTGCGCACTTCTTCGGTGAGTGCGTCCGGGTTGCAGTCGCCCTGGATGAATTCCTTGAACACATAGCGGTCTACGCAGAGATTGCCGAGGCTGATGTACTTGACCTTCACTATGAGTTTTGCAATGGCATAACTTAGGGAACTGCCCATAATGAAGCCCACCACCTGCGGCGTGCCCAAAAGCACCGTTTCGAGCGATGCCGTGCCTGAATTCACTATCGCGGCTTCAGCGTTTCTCACTATTGACTGAGTCTCCCCGAAAATCACCTTCACATACGGCTGCCCCTGGATGTAGGGGAGATAGTCCTCCGGGCTTCGGCTAGGCGCACCCGCCACTATGAACTGATAATCAGCGTATTGCGGAAGAGCGTGGAGACGCCTTGCGGTTTCGGCGAGAGGAGGCATCATCGTGCTGACCTCGCTCTTGCGGCTTCCGGCAAGAAACGCTACTATCGGCTTGTCCTCAAGGCCGCAGCGGCTGAGGAAATCCTGCCTGCTCTCTGTCATCGCCCTGGAGGAGTCCACCGCGTCCACGAGCGGATTGCCCTTGTAGATGAACGGAACGCCCTTTTTTTCAAAATATGGGATTTCGAACGGGAAGACGATGTAGAGCCGGTCCACATATTTTTTGAGTTTGCGGATGCGTCCCTCCCTTGAGGCCCAAACCTTCGGGGCTATGTAGTAGAATACCTTGAGACCTTTTTTGTGGGCGAATTCGGCGATTTTGAAGTTAAAGCCGGGGTAGTCGATAAGTATGACGCAGTCTGGCTTGAACGCGAGAATGTCCCTTTTGCAGCTGCGAAGGTTCCTCAGGAGTTTCCCCGCCTTTGCGAGCACTTCCACAAAGCCCATCACGGCGCCCTCTTTGTAGTGGCGCACGAGCCCGCCGGAGAGCTCATCCTTCTTCGGGTCATTGACTGTTTCTCCCCGGGCTTCTGAAGATGAGAAATCATCAGAGGGCAGCGGTGAATTCACCGAAGCCTCAGCGGAAAGGGAAGCGTCTCCCGCGTGAGTCTCATAAACCCCGTTCATAAGGTCTCCGCCCCAAAAGCGTATGACCGCCTCCGGGTCCTCCTTATACAGCCCCTTCATCAGATTCGAGCCGTGAAGGTCTCCTGATGCTTCGCCCGCAATGATGTAGTATCTCATTTGTCTAGTTATCTTTGGTATGCCTATTCTCTTAATCTTGTCCTCAAATCACCGCCAGTAAAAAAGAAACTACTGGAAATTTCCTCTTAGCACATCGAGCTGCGCGTAGTCGGTGCTGTCGATTGTGTGCGGAACTATGCTCACATAGCCGGTTTCAGTGAGAAGGTGGTCTGCCTCAAAGGTGTTGTCCTCGTCGCTTACGAAGTCGCCCACGAGCTTGTAGAATTTCTCAGAAGGATCTCCGGTCGGGGCCCCGCTCAGGATTTCCTTCAGTTCCTCCATATTATTGAGGTCCTTGAACTCCTTGACCCAGCGTCCGCGGCCCATATACCCGGGTTTTACTCCCTTGATCTGAGAAAGCGGTATCTTCGGGAAATTGATGTTGTAGTAGGTCATAAAACTTTTGCGGGGGAGGGCGACGAGTTTTTCGAAAATCTCCGGGAGCAGAGCCTCGATTGCGCTCATATCGGCGTCAGCCTCGTGGGAGCATAGTGAAACTCCGATGCCGAGAATGTGGTTCAGGGCAGCTTCGGCAGCCGCGCCGAGAGTCCCCGAATAGCAGGATGCCACGGAAGTGTTGGCTCCGTGGTTTATACCTGACACAATGACATCCGGCACCCAGCCGAGCCACGGGGTGCTGAGGGCGAACTTTACGCAACTTGCGGGGGTGGCGTCAAGATAGGCCCACCTCTCGGTGTACTCCGCTCCGTCCTCGCCCTTGAAGGTAGTGCAGCTAAGTTCCTTGAATGCTATGTGGCTTGCTCCTAGAGAGACTGCCATTGACATCCCGGACTGTGGCCCTTTAGGACCTACTACTGTCACATTGCCATATCTTTTCAGGATTTCGACTAAAGTCTTTATTCCCTTAGACTTGTATCCGTCGTCATTTGTAATCAAAATGTTCATAATCTGTGCTTTTTTAATCGATTGCAAAGATACTTTTATTATTTCAATTTTTTTTGTACTTTTGCGGCGCATTTTTTGAGGAAAGCTTGCTCGGCTTTCGAATTTTGAAAATTTGTACAACTTTTTTAATATTACAAAACAATGATTAAACTTGGTATTAACGGATTCGGCCGTATTGGACGTATGGTTTTCCGTGCAGCTGTTGAGAACTTCTCACAGGACATTCAGGTTGTAGGTATCAACGACCTTCTTGATGCTGATTATCTTGCTTATATGCTTAAGTACGATTCAGTTCACGGTCATTTCAACCACGACATCAAAGTTGAGGGCAACTACATGATCGTAGACGGCAACAAGATTCAGATCTTCGCTGAGAAGGACCCTTCACAGATCACTTGGGGCGCTCTTGGAGTTGACGTTGTTGTTGAGTCAACCGGTTTCTTCCTTACTGAGGAGCTCGCTTCTGCACACATCAAGGCTGGTGCAAAGAAAGTCATTATGTCTGCTCCTTCAAAGGACGCTACTCCGATGTTCGTATATGGCGTTAACGACAAGACTTACGCTGGTCAGCAGATCATCTCCAACGCATCTTGCACAACTAACTGCCTCGCTCCTATCTCTAAGGTTCTCCACGAGAACTTCGGTATCAAGAGGGGTCTTATGACAACCGTTCACGCTGCTACAGCAACTCAGAAGACCGTTGACGGTCCTTCTAAGAAAGACTGGAGAGGTGGTCGCGGTATCCTCGAGAACATCATCCCTTCATCAACCGGTGCAGCTAAGGCTGTCGGCAAGGTTCTTCCTGAACTTAACGGCAAACTTACCGGTATGTCAATGCGTGTCCCTACCTCTGACGTATCTGTAGTTGACCTTACTGTAGAGCTTGAGAAGCCTGCAACTTACGAGGAAATCTGCGCAGCTATGAAGAAGGCATCTGAGGGCGAGCTCAAAGGCATTCTCGGATACACTGACGAGGCTGTCGTTTCAACCGACTTCCGCAACGACTCACGTACTTCAATCTTCGACGTTAAGGCCGGCATCCAGCTCGACCCAACCTTCGTTAAGGTTGTTTCTTGGTACGACAACGAGTGGGGTTATTCAAACAAGGTTTGCGAAATGGCCCGCGTAATCGCAAAATAAGTTGTTTTATACATCTTAAAAGCTTAAATGGAGAACAGGTTTCAGCTTCGGCTGGAACCTGTTTTTCGTTTTTTTTATATCGGATTGAGAAATTTCACGAATTTTGCTTATATTTGTGAAATTATTAGAGTATAATATTTATGCAAAGCGTTGAATATAAGATATTAGCATCTATAAAAAAACGCGGAAGAGGCGCAATAGTTTTTCCGTCCAATTTCGTTAGTTTGGGCTCGGCGGCAGCCGTCAGAAAGGCTCTTTGTGCGCTTGTCGCAGATGGCACATTGCTTCGTTTGGCAAACGGTATATATCTATATCCGCAGACAAACAAATACCTGAATGTGCCGGTCCTACCGTCGCTGGATGAGATAGCTGAGGCTATAGCTAAAAGGGATCGGGTGCATATTCAACCGGTTGCTTCCTATGCGATGAACCTTCTCGGACTTTCGACACAGATGCCTCAAAATGCAGTTTATCTTACAGACGGTGCAGCCAGGAGCGTAAATGTATATGGAGGGCGAGGAATCAAATTCATTCGCACTACACCTAAAAACCTTTTATTCAGAAATCCTCTTGTCGGTATGGTCGTGTCGGCAATCAAAGAAATCGGAAATGGAAATGTTACCGAGGAAGAGTTCAATAAAATACAGAGTATCCTCCTCAGTAAAACGGAAAAAACTGCCGTGGCGGGCGAACTTGTACTCGCGCCGATATGGGTAAGAGAAATGATATTGAAGATGTATGAATAAGTGGTTGGAAATCCCCGCGAGAGAGCGGGCTCAGATTTTAAGGCGTGCCAGTATTGAGACGGGGCTCAATCCTGCGTCAGTTGAGAAAGACTGGTGGGTGACAATGTGCCTTAAGGCGTTGTTCAACTGCAAGTGCTCTGAGGCGGTAAGTTTCAAGGGGGGGACCAGTCTGAGCAAATGCTGGCATCTGATTGAACGGATGTCGGAGGATATTGATATAGCATTGGACAGACAATTTCTTGGCCTTTGGGGTGAAGTAACCCGAAGAAAGGATATTACTAAAATTCGACAGACGCTCTGTTCCTATGTTCTGAATGATCTCGCATTAGAGTTGGAATCCAGGCTGCTTCAACTTGGTCTTGCAGGATTCAAGGTCAATACGCCACTCACCGAAGATTCTTCGACAGATCCTCAGGTCATTGAAGTCGAATACACGTCCGCACTGCCGTCCGGAATAGATTACATCAAGCCGAAGGTGATTATAGAAATCGGAGCGAGGTCTATGTCTGAGCCGGTGGAAACTGTTGCTATCCGTTCAATTCTTGCTGAAATATATCCGAAGACTGAGTTTGCTGACGATGCCGTGGAGATATCGGTTGCGTCTGCTGGAAGAACTTTCCTCGAAAAGATATTCCTTATCCACGAAGAACTGCAAAAGGCCTCAGCAAGAATAGACAGAATGTCGCGTCATCTTTATGACATCGTGATGCTGGCAGACAAACCTTTCGCGCGGGAATCCTTACACGACAAGAATTTATACTGCTCAGTTGTGGCGCATCGCGAGAAATTTACTCACATCTCCGGGATTGATTATTCCCATCACGCCCCGCAGTACATTCACATCGTCCCGGATGGGGAGGTGGAGGCTGCGTGGCGAAGAGACTACCAAACTATGCAATTGACGATGATTTACGGTAAATCCCTCAGCTTTGACGAAATTATTTTGAGGCTGACGGCGCTTCAACGGGATATCAATGAAATGAGATTTTAGAAAGATGCTATTATCGCGTGATCTTCTATGTGCCAATTCTTTTCGTAGCCGTTCTGCCGCATTTGTCAATTTCTCTAGTCCTGCAATTGTTAAAATATTCTTATTTTTGATTTTAATGATTATCCGCAATAATACCCAAAGATAACCGCTATTCTTGGCAGTATACATTTACGCCTCCTGTTGGGGGGCGTTTTATTGTATGTTTGTTGTTTACGAATGCATTACAATAGGCTATAGTGACAATTTTAATTGTAAATCAGACGGCAAACTTGAGTTCACCGCATTAATGTAATTGTTGATATTAGAAAACAATTGCTCCTCATTATTCCTATTTTCTAGCATCTCAGCAGCATTACCTTTTGGTAATATCAAGTTTCTCCTATCTGTTATACGAACATACTTTTCGCTATTAACTTTGTATGTGTTGAACCAATGATATGTCTTTGTGCTGGCATCGTAGAATATTTTTATGTTCCTAAAATCAGGCACAAACTTTCCTCTTACTATTTTCTTGCCACTTACCTTGCCTTTCCCGTATAGGATAAAACCATTGTTGCCCACATATAAAACGGAATCAAACCAAAGAGTTATTACTTTATTGCCTATTCCTCCATCTGGCTGTACAAAGTGAAGACGGAAATTACCCATTGAATCAATTATTGCTTTAGACAGTAATTCCCATTCAATTTCATTGGATTTCTTTAATCTATCAACAGATGTTTTATGCCCTTTCCCAAATGTGACAAATTCATTGCCATTATTTATATCATTCATAGATAATGTATTATATATTCCGCCAACAGATGCTTGATTAATAGTTAATTCATTAATCACCTCTGTTAATGCACATCGTACTATATTGTGTAAATCACCTTCAGTTAATCTAACTATTTGCCTCATTACTAAAACTATTTACTCATAAATAGTTCTCAAGCGCAATACTACAAAACAAATTGCATATTTCCTCGTTTTCGGCACTATTTATTAGAAAATGATTAATTTATGAAAAGAACAATTAGTGAAGCTCAGTTGAAACAGATTGTCGCTGAGTCTGTAAAAAAAAGTATTGAAGGAGGGCTATTATGATGAGCCCGACACGATAGACTATTACCGAAGTCAGAAGTCAGCACCTGATGATGCAATAGACAAAGTGGGCGCATTGTTACTTCAAGCGCTACGAATATTAGAGCCCCTTAGTAATTTTGACGATGGCGCAAAATATATGAGCGCACGGAACAGTATTGCTAGTTGTTGGTTTAAGATAAAAAATAAATGCTATAATAAGTGAAGCCAGTAGGAAAGGTTTTTTCCTTTTTGGGCATTAATGCGGATAATCATTTTGATTTTTGTGAAAATGCTTAAATTAGTGCGATAATTACTAACACTGACTTATAATGAAATACAGAAATCTCTTTCATCGGGTCTTCTTGACTCTTCTTTGTGCCCTCTGGGCTTTCCAGTTTTGCTTTGCAGCCTCTCCTTCTGAGAGGAAATGTCAGAAATCTGACGGGGTGATTCGCATTCTTGCAATAGGAAACAGTTTTTCTGAGGATGCGGTGGAACAGAATCTTTACGAATTGTTTGAGGCTGCGGGACAGAAAGTCATTATCGGCAACCTCTACATAGGAGGATGTTCACTTAAGCGTCACTGGGAGAATACATACAATGGAAAAGCGGACTACAAGTACCGCAAGATCGTGGACGGTGTGAAAACTGTAACTCCAAATGTCTCCCTACTTGAAGGTTTGACTGACGAGGATTGGGACATTATCTCTCTCCAGCAGTCAAGCGGAGTGTCCGGGCTGTGGGACAGTTACGAACCGTACCTCGGAAACCTCATTTCATATCTTAGGGAGAATGCTCCGAAAAAGAAATTCCGCCTTGCGTGGCATCAGACCTGGGCTTATGCCGCCACATCAACCCATAAGGAATTTCCAAATTATGACAACGACCAAATGACGATGTACAAGGCGATAGTCTCCTGCGTCAAAACTGCGCTTAAAGAGTATAAATTCAACCTTATTATCCCATCTGGTACGGCAATTCAGAATGCCAGAACTTCTTCTCTCGGCGACACATTCAATAGGGACGGCTACCATCTGGAGAAAACTTATGGACGATACACAGCTGCCTGCACCTGGTATGAAGCAATTTCCGGTAAATCTGTAGTTGGCAATGCCTATGCTCCTTCTACAGTTAGTCCGGTTGCGAAGGAAGTGGCTCAACGTGCCGCTCACAATGCGGTCCGTCATCCTTATTCCGTAACACCTGTAAAGTAATCCTTTTAGATGCTCTCTTAGTCCGCGACGACGGACAGATCGCAGGGGTCTGGGATGCCGTAGACCGCGGCGCGGTCGGTGAACTGCCACATCATCCAGTCCTGGAAGCGGGGCTCCTGAAGGCCGAACGGACCTTCGTAGCGGGCTATCCAGATGGGGTAGTCGCGGATGATTTCAGCATCCAGACGGTCGCGGAGGAAAGCGTCGGAGGTGTAGATTACCGGTTTCCTGCCGTAGTGCTTTTCAACAGTCTCGAGCCACGTTTTTATTCTTGAATTGAGCAGTTCCTTCGTGCAGCCCTTGTGGACGGTTTCCACATCGAGGATGGGCGGGAGGTCCTTGTGGCGGATGTTTCCTACCGTGCGGATGAAATTGCGGGCCTGGTCTTCCGGGGATTTCGAGGAGAGGAAAAAATGGTAGGCGCCCCTGCTGTAGCCTGAGCGGGCGGACTTTTCCCAGTGTTCAGGGAAAAGAGCGTCCTTGTGGGAAGTGCCTTCGGTGGCTTTTATCATCACGTAGCGGACCTTCGTTATCCTGGCTGCGGAACGGATGTCCTTTGTGGTGCGGCCGGAGGGGGTGGTGACTACCATCAGCGAATCCCAGTTGATGCCCCTCTGGTATTTGGAGATGTCAACTGCGTAGGCGTAGTGCCCACCGGGAACCCTCACTCCTTCATCGGCGGCGCAGCGGGTTACAATCAGTGGAACAAACACAAAGAGAACAATAAGAAGTGCGGCGGCCCCGATGAACCACCACTGTGAGACTTCGCGTGGCTGGGGTTTCTTTTTCGATGTCCTCTTCCCGGGCTTCGCCTTAGTCTTCGCCTTAGTCTTCGCCTTAGTCTTCGTCTGAGTCTTCGCCTGAGCCTTCGCCTGAGCCTTATTTTGAGCTTGAGCCTTATTTTGAGCTTGAGTCTTAGCTTGGGCTTGAGCC